>JBARJU010000338.1:0-5478 GCA_049800435.1 Solirubrobacteraceae bacterium | reverse complement strand
CGGCACGGTCGGTCGCGCCGAGCCCACGGGCGAGCGCGAGTTGCGCGAGCGACTTGATCTCGGCGAGCGCAGGGTCGCGCTCAGCCTGTCGGCCAAGCGTCCCCACAAGAATCTGCTCGCGCTGATCGGCGCGCTCGCGCGCATCCCGGCCGAGCGTCGCCCGCTGCTCGTGCTCCCTGGCTATCCCACCGCGCACGAGGCCGACTTGCGCGAGCGGGCGCGCACCGTCGGCGTGGAGCAAGACGTGCGCTTCCTCGACTGGCTTTCGGGCGAGGAGCTCGAGGGGCTGTGGAAGCTGGCCGACATGTTCGTGTTCCCCTCGCTGTACGAGGGCTTCGGCTTGCCGGTCCTGGAGGCGATGGCGCGCGGCGTGCTGGTGGCGTGCTCGAATGCCTCCTCGCTGCCGGAGGTCGCGGGCGACGCGGCGCTGATGTTCGATCCGCGGGAGGAGGGGGCGATCGCCGCCGCCATGGAGCGTCTACTTACCGACGACGCAGAGGCTGAGCGCCTACGCGCCCGTGGCCTGGAGCGCGCGAGCCAGTTCACGTGGGAGCGCACCGCGCGCCTCACGCTGGAGAGCTACGGCCGGGCCATGCGGCAGCGCTAGCCGGCGCCGGCCGATCGGTGGGCTGGAACGAGCGGGTTTTCCCAGCGGAGGTCGCGAAAGCGGGCGAAGTCGCCATCGGTGCTGCACAGCGTGAGCCCATGCTCGATGGCAAGGGCTGCCAGGTGGGCGTCGGCAGCGAGAGCAAGGAAGGATGCGACGGTGGCCGCCGGAGTTGATTTTTGTATCGCTGTTCGTCATACTAAATGCATGACACAACTGGTAGCAAGAGTAGACGACAGTCTTGTTGCGGATGTAGATCGCATGATCGCGTCAGGGGTCGTGGCCAGTCGATCGGAGGCGATGCGTTTGGGGCTTGAGGGACTTGTCGAGCAGTATCGTCGCCATCAGATTGGTGCAAAGATCGTAGATGCCTACGCGCGTCGGCCTCAAACGGAGGAGGAGCTTGCCGGCCTCGACGCCTCCACACGCGCGCTGGTCGACGAGGAGCCCTGGTGATCCCGCCTCGTCAAGGTGAGATCTGGTGGGCTGAGACAGAGGAGAAGCGTCGTCCGGTACTCGTGGTGACTCGCTCGGAGGCTGTATCGGTGCTCACAAGCATCGTCGTGGCTCCGGTTACACGTACGGTTCGCGACATCCCCACCGAGATCCCCATCAGTGAGCAGGAGGGGCTCCCGGTCGAGTGTGCGGCCTCCTTTGACAACCTGCAGCGGATCAGGAGCGCTGCCCTCACCCGACGGGCTGGCGATCTCGGGCCGCGGCGCGAGGAGATCTGTCACGCGCTGCGAGCGCTCGCCGATTGCTGAGCGGCGTCAGTTTGGGTGGATGGCCAGGACTCACCTATACGCGTAGCTCTCGAGCACGGTCTCGAGCGACGCGTCCAGCGACAGGCTCTCCGCGTTCTCGGCGTACCAGCGCGCGGTGCTTTCGCGCATCTCGATGCCGGCCTCGTGCACGCGCACGATCGCGTCGGCGATCGCGTCGGGGTCGGCGCTTGCGGCAATGACCCCGTTGATGCCATCCTCCACCAGCTCGACGGCGGCGTTGTCGGGCGCGGCCACCACCACGGAAGGGGTCGCGTGGGCGGATGCCTCGACGACCACCATCCCGTAGCCCTCGCGCTCGGAGGGCAGGAGCACGCACAGGGCGCGGCGCATGTCGGCATCGACCGCCGCTTCGTCGGCAAAGCCGGGGGCGGAGATGAACGAGCCGGCGTCGTGCTCGACTATCGCGGCACGTAGCGCCTCGCGCTCGGGGCCGTCGCCGTAGAAGACGCCGCGCAGCCCCTCGATCCGCGTGGCGGCGCGTGCGAGGGCCGCGACGCCGACGGTGACCCGCTTCTCGGGGATGAGGCGTCCCGCGAACAGCACGAGCGGGTCGGCCTCGCGTGGGGCGGCGGGCGTTGTGGAGCCTGCGTAGAGGCCGCGCAGGATCGTGACCGGCCCGCGCAGTCCCAGTTCGCCAAGCCGCTGCGCATGCAGCTGTGAGAAACAAAACGCACGCTGGCGTACCCGCGCGCACAGGCGCTGCACAAGCTCGCCGACGCGCCCGCCGGCGCCGCCCAGGTAGGAGCGCCAGTAGTCGCGGCTCCACACCTCAAACCAGTCAGTCACGAGTCCATAGCGACCCAGCGGACGCGCGAGCGCGGCGGCCAGCAGCGAGAAGTAGGGAAACGCGCACGTGTGCACCACGTCGTAGCGGCGGCCATGGCGCAACAGGTGCCACAACACGCCCGCGCCGAACACGAGCGGCGGCAGGATGCGCCGGCGCCCGGGGGAGGGCGGCCCTCCGGGGGTGGGCGGGCTTGTATACAACGCCATCCGCGGCCCCGCCGTCACGACGCGGATGCGCGGGTCGAGCTCGAGGGGCTCGCCACGCTCCCACTGGCGCAGGGTCACGTAGGTGACCTCGTGCCCGTCGGCGACGAGGCGCTCGGCCAGGTTGCGATACCAGCGCTCGGCGCCGCCCACCGTGTAGGGGAACAGGCAGTCATAGATCAGGCAGATGCGCTTTGGGCCCACAGCCCGGGAGAGTGCCAGTTATGGCGTCTCCGGACCGTCCGGTAGGATCTACCGGCGAAAAGCGCGCCGTTTTCGAGATGCCGGTGCGCCACTTTTGGGCGCGCCGAGGGTTTATCTCGGCGACGGTCGAACCCGCAAGGTAGCGGGCGCGGGACGAACAACACGATGAGCACCGCACAGAAGAGCAGGCCTACGATTAGCGAGGCCGCCGAGGATCTCCCATCGACGCTCGTGTCGGTTGTGATCCCCTGCCTCAACGAGGCGGAGAACATCGAGTTGTGCGTGCGTACGGCGCTCGAGGTGCTCGAGAGCAATCGCATCGACGGGGAGGTGCTCGTCGTCGACAACGCCTCCGAAGACGACTCGGCGGCGCTGGCGCGCGCCGCCGGCGCGCGCGTGGTCTCAGAGCCACGGCGCGGCTACGGCAGCGCCTACCTGGCGGGGTTCGCGGCGGCGAAGGGCCGCTACATCGTGATGGGCGACGCCGACCTGACCTATGACTTCAACGAGATCCCGCGCTTCGTGGCCGAGCTCGACGGCGGCGCGGAGCTCGTGATGGGCGACCGCATGGACAACATCCAACCGGGCGCGATGCCGTGGCTTCACCGCTACGTCGGCAACCCCGTCCTGACGGGGCTGCTCAACCTGTTCTTCAGTACGGGCGTCAAGGACGCGCACTGCGGGATGAGGGCGCTGCGCACCGACGTGCTGGAGCGCCTCGACCTGCGCACGACCGGCATGGAGTTCGCCTCGGAGATGGTGATCAGGGCATCCAAGGAGAAGCTGAGGATCGCGGAGTTTCCGATCGAATACCACCCGCGCGGCGGGGAGTCGAAGCTGTCGAGCTTCCGCGACGGCTGGCGCCACCTGCGCTTCCTGCTCGTGCACAGTCCCAACCACCTGTTCATCGTGCCGGGCATGGCGCTGGCAGGGGTCGGCACGGCGATCGTGGCGCTTGTGGGTGGGGGTTTGGATTTTTTTGGGCGTTCCTGGGGTATTCATGCGCTGATCGGAGGAGCCTTGTTGATGGTCGTGGGAACACAGGTGCTGGCGTTGGGACTGTGCGCGCACGCCTACGGGACCTACTTCATGGGCGAGCGCGACCCGTGGTTCGACCGCATGCGCTCGCGCTACCGGCTCGAGCACGGCCTGGCGCTCGGCGGGCTGTTCGTGCTCGTGGGACTCGTGCTGGGCGGCATCATCGTTGGGACATGGATCTCTCACGGCCTTGGAACGCTGGCGGACGAACATATGGCGGTGGTAGCCGCGACGCTTCTGATCGTCGGCATCCAGATCTTCTTCTCCTCGTTCCTGCTCTCGATTCTCGGTTTGCGTCGCCGCTAGATGACCGTCGCGAAGGGCGTCGTGGTCGCGGGCCTGCTCGCGTTCCTGGTAGTGACGTCTGTGATCCTCTCGCATAGCTCGGAACGACTCTCAGGCACGAACCTGGCGCCCAACGGCGCCTATATCCAGGGCTTGGGCCACGGTCAGCAGGCCTGCCAGGAAGGTGAGCTGCTGCCCGCCGATACAGCGGCCCTGCGGATGACGATCGGCACATATGGCAAGCCCGGACCGCCACTGACCGTCGCCTTCACCGGCACCGGCGGCAGGCTATTGACGACAGGGACCCTCAAGCCTGGCTGGCGGGAGGGCGTGGTGCGGATACCCGTCACGCACGTCTCCGAGGCGTCCGAAGAAGCGCGCTTCTGCCTGCGCGACGACGGCGCCCGACCGATCGCTCTTGCCGGCGACTCGCCCGATCCGGGCTACAAGTTGCAGATCGCCGGCCGGACGATCGAAAGCCAGCGCGTGCGGATCGACTACATGCGCCCCGGCAGCGAGAGCTGGCTTGAGCTGGCGCCGGCGATCGTGCACCGCTTCGGGGTCGCCAAGGCGGGCTGGGTGCGCGGTTGGGCGTGGCTTGCGGTCATCGTCCTGATGCTGAGCGCGGTTGGGCTCGCGCTGCGAGAGGTGTTGCGGGCCCATGCGTGAGGTATTGCCGCCCAATGCGTGAGGCCCCTTCACTGCAACGCACCGGTGTGCGCTGGGTTGGTGCGCGCAAGCTCCGCCGCGTCGCGTCCACGAGCTTGAGGGGCGTCCCCAAGGCGGCGTGGGTGTGCGCGCTGGTCGCGCTCGCGAACGGGCTCGCGTGGTCGCTGATCGTGCCCCCTTTCCAGGTCCCCGACGAGAACGCCCACTACGCCTACGTCGCGCAGGTCGCCGAACGCGGGACGCTCCCGCGTCAGATCCCAATCGAGGGCCACCTCTCCCCGCGCGAGGACGCCACGCTCTCGACGATCGGCTTCTTCTGGATGACCGGCAAACCGGAAGATCCGGCGCCGTTCTCCGACCTGCAGGGGCAGCTGCTCGATCGGATCGAAGCCCAGCGTCTGAGCGCCAGGGGCACGGGCGACGCGCTCACGGCCACCAACAACCCGCCGCTCTACTACGCGCTGCAAGCGATCCCATACAAGCTGGCGCCCGGCGGGACCGTCTTGAGCCGGCTTGCCCTGATGCGCGTCCTCTCGGCGTCGATGGGGGCATTGACGGTGCTGCTCGTGTTCATGTTCCTGCGTGAGCTGCTGCCCGCGCGCGCGTGGGCGTGGAGCACGGGCGCCCTGCTCGCCGCGCTTCAGCCGATGTTCGGGTTCATGTCAGGCGGCGTCAACAACGACAACCTCCTGTACCTCGCCGCGACCGGCGTGCTGTGGTCCTTGGCGCGAGCCTTCCGCCGCGGCCTTGACGAGAGGGGGGGCCTGCTGATCGGGGCCTTCCTCGGGCTTGGCCTGGTGGCAAAGCTCACGCTGCTCGGGTTCGTGCCGGCGGTGGCGCTCGCGCTGCTGCTGCTCGTGCGACGTGCGTGGCGGGGCGGCGTCGCGCGCGACCGTGCCC
>JBARJU010000337.1:0-18510 GCA_049800435.1 Solirubrobacteraceae bacterium | reverse complement strand
GCAGCGGCGAGCCCGCGAGCTCGACCAGCGCGTCGGCAAGCCGCTCCGGGTTCGCGTCGCGCAGGACTCCCGTCGCTCCGTCCTCTATGAGCGCCATCGGTCCACCGGCGGCCACCGCGAGGACCGGCAAGCCGGACGCCTGGGCCTCGAGGATCACCTGCCCGAACGTGTCGGTGGCGCTCGGGAACAGGAACACGTCGGCCGAGGCATATGCCCTGGCGAGATCTTCTCCCTCCAGCCAGCCCAGGAAGGTGGCGTGCTCGCCGACGCGCTCGCTCAGGCGCTGCTGCTCGGGGCCGCCGCCGGCTAGCACGAGGTGCAGCCTCCGGTCGCGCTCGCGTGCCTCAATAAACGCCTCGGCGAGCAACTCGGCGCCCTTCTCGCGCGTGATGCGGCCCGCGTAGAGGACGTTCACGCGCTCGCCGTCGCCACCCAGGAGCGACTCGTCGCGCAGCGCGGGATCGAAGCGCGAGGTGTCCACTCCGCGGTCCCACCGCATCGACTTCTCCGATGCCAATCCGATGTGGGTCAATGCCTCGTCGGACGCTGGGCTGGGGGAGAGCACGAGATCGCACGCGTTGTAGAAGGCAGCAACCGCCATGCCCATTGCGGCCGCGATGCGCAGGTCCTCGGAGCGCAGCTTCGCGTATGCGGTCAACTCGGTGTGGTAACTGCCGATCAGTGGCAGCCCGAGCGCCCTCGCGAGCAACGCTCCGGCGATCCCCGCCGGGCCCGGCGAGCACACGTGCACCGCGTCGAAGTTGCCCTCGGCGAGCGTTTGCGCCGCCGCGGAGAGGCTTGGCACGCCGATCTTCAGGCCCGGGTAGTAGGGCACCTCGAACTCGCTCACAGCAGAGAGCCGCCGATCCACGTTGGGATCGGTCGCCACCACCTCGATCTCAAAGCCCGGCACTCCGCGCCCCCTGATCTCCTCGATCGTGCGGGTCACCCCGTGCATCGAGCCGATCCCGTCGGCAACGATCGCCACGCGCGGGGGCTCTCCGTCGGGGGTGGCGCCGGTGCGCGCGAGCTTCGTCTGCTCGTTTGCCAGGAACGCCGTCGCGGGAGCGTATGGAATCGCGGCTATACAGCTCTCGAACAGGCCGGCCGCCGCGGCGCCCACCTCGCTGTGGTTGCCAACGGCGCGCACGGCCTGCTCGACGGCCGCCCGCAGCTTGCGCTCGTGCAGGCGGCACGCTCGCCTATACAGGTCAGAGTGACTGAAGCCGTCCTGCTGCATATGCTCGATCAGGCCGCGCTCGTCGAGGTGGTCGAGCTCCACCGCCGACAGCCACGCGCGCAGCAGACAGCGCGCATCCGCTGGTGTGACGTCAGCGCCTGTGGGTCCCTGCCTGGCGTCGCCCTCGCGCAGCACCCTCTGCACCATTGTCATCACACGCCGGGGGTCGGGGGCTTGAGGATCGCCTTCGCGGTCCCCGCTACCGAGCGAGCGCGCCGCCAGCGCGATCGCCGCGTGCGCCCACTTGGCGGCACTGCCCTGTTTGCCTCTGGCCGTCACACGTCCCATGCGCATGTGCATCAGGAACTCCTCTGGGGTCGCGGCGGCCGGCGCCTCGGTCCAGGTGCGTCCAATGTCGACGCCGGCGTGATCGTCGCTGCCGCCGATGCCGGTGCCGTCGAGCGTCTCGACGTACATGGCCGCCGGGCGGTTGAGCTCGCGCGCGCGAGCGCCGTTGCGGGTCTCCCAGATCTCGAACAGCTCGCCCAGCCTGCGGCGGTGGCGGGGCGTGAGCGGCGCCCCCACCGCGTAGTAGGGGTGGGCCAGCGCGCATGCGATCTCCCGGTCGTACAAGTACATCGCGCACAGCTCCACATCGCCGCTATTGACCTGCAGCCATTCGTGGTCCTCGGGCGTGATTCCGTAGCACAGGACGTGTACCGCCTGGGGCTCCCCGCGGAAGTGCGCCGTCAGCTCCTCGGAGACGAACACGTCGGCGCGGTCGGCGATGGCCAGCACCCCGTCGATCGTGTCGTGATCGGTGATCGTCACGAAGTCCATCCCTCTGCGCTTTGCCAGCTCGTACACCTCCTCCGGAGGCGTCGCGCACTCGGGCAATCCCAGCGCGCGCTGCACGCCAAGCTTGGACACCTCCGAGGCGGTTGAGTGACAGTGCATGTCGACCCGCGTGGTGGGGGTCTGTGTGTCGGCTCGGGCAGATGAACCATCTATGTCGACCCGTGTGGTCGAACCGTTCATTTCTTCCTCTCGGTCTTTTCTCATATACCTAAGAGGTTCTCCCTGCATACGGGCAACTTTGTGACCAGTCGGGAACGATCGTGTGAAAGAGACGTAAAGGTCAGGGTTCAGGCGGGCGCGTTGTGCATCGTTGGCGCCGGGGCCCCGGCGGGGAGAACACGCATACAAAGCGGACTGTCGATCAGTACTAAAATGTACTGCATCACAGTACAGTAAGCGGCGGTCTAGGCCTCGATCTCGTCTGCCGGCCCCCGGAACGGACTGGTTACCCGCAGCCACGCCTCGAAAAAGGGATCGACAAGTTGCCAGCCGTCGTGTGTCCTCTGCACCAGGCCACGCTTGTAGAGACGCTCGCACGCGTCCGGCAGGCGGGTGTGACTGGAGAACCCGTAGAGCGTCGCGTTCATCCTGCTCGTGAGATGCTGGCCACCCTGGTCGGCGAGCACGCTAAGCGCGCGCAGGTCGTTGGCGGCGGTGTCATCGCCGCTCGCGAGACTCTGAAGGATGGCCTGGAACTCCTGGGCGTCGGTGCTCAGGATCAGACCGTCATATGCGGCCTGCACGAGGTCTGAAGAGATTGGCAGGCGGGGTATCTCTGCTTCTCGCCACACCGCCCACGCGAGCTGCTGAGTGCGCTTGGGATGAGCCCGCGTCAGGTTGATCAGATGTAGAAGCGCATCTTCCTCTGCCGGCCGTCCGGTGGCCTGGAACTGGAAATCGAGGAACTCGAGGAAGTCGGCGTCGGCGATCTTGGGAAGCGCCGCCTGGTGTGCCTCTCCGAAGAGCGGCTCCTCGCTGTTCTCGACCATCATCATCAGCGCGTTGCGGATGCTGCCGGTCATCAGCAGCGTCACATTGTTCGAGCCGCTGCTCATGAGCGCGGAGCGGATGATCGAGAGCGGCTTGTGGGGGCAGTGGCGCAGCATCTGAAACTCGTCGAAGATCACCACGAGATGACGGCTCAAGCGGACGAGCGAGGCGAGCTGTGCGTGCAGGGCCTCCGCGTCCTGCTCGGGCGTGACGCCAGAGCGCCTGAGGCTCCCCTTAACGACCCTGATGTCAAAGCCGATCTCCCGCTCCATCACCTGTAGCTGCCGGCGCGCTTCGCGTCGCAGCGCCTTCTCTGGGTGCGTCGCCAGCGCATCGTGCACGCACGCGCAGAAGGCTGGGATGCTCATTGCCCGCTGAAGATTGACTCGCACCACGACATGCGGCGGGGCGTCGGGTCCGTGCGATTGCGCCAGCTCATGAGTGAGCTGGGTGGTGAACGTCGTCTTGCCGGTATCCCGCGGGCCGAAGAGCACGACATGCGTCTGCGCCTTCAGTATGAGTGCCATATCGCGCGCAAAGACGTCCATGCCGACGATCTTCGAAGTGTCGTCGATCGGACGTCCCCACACGAAAGGGTTCAGAGCGGTCACACCCATAATGTACTGCATGTCCATACATCAAAGTACTCATGATCAGTACTTTGGGGGGGGGGGCTTGACGGTCGAAGCTATCGTACTCGCGCACGATCTCGGCGATCGATGGGACCGACTTGAGGCTCGGGACTGACATCTGGCGGCAGGGTATGAGGTTGGCGGGGGCGGGCGCTCCACGCCAGAACGTGCATTAAATCTCTCTACATACTAATTTATGGTACAATAAGATATCTTGTACTAAGATCTCTTGATGGAATTTCTGGATCGCATAGACGAGCTTTCCGCGTTGAACGAGAGTTGGGCGGCTGACGACGCACGCTTCTTCGTGCTCTGGGGTCGGCGACGCGTCGGCAAGACCGAGCTGCTCAACCATTTCGTCGAGGGCAAGCGCGCGCTCTACTTCGAGGCGACCGATGCCGCCAGTGTCGACCAGCTACGCGATCTTTCGCTCGAGCTGGCGCGTGTGTGGGACAACGAGCTGCTCGCCCACCAGCCGCTCACGAGCTGGCAGGCTGCCCTGGCGGCGATCGAGCAATACGCCGCGTCTGAGCGTACCGTGGTGGTCCTCGACGAGTTCCAGTATCTCGCGGCTCAAGACCGCGAACTCGGCAGCCTCTTGAACAGATGGTGGCGTCAGGTCGCACGGCGACTCGGCCTGATGCTCGTCCTCGCCGGCAGCGAGGTCTCGTTCTTCGAGCGCGACGTGCTCGCGGGCCAGATGTACGGCCGTCGCACCGGACAACTCCATCTCCTCCCGCTCGACCATCGCGCCGCCGGGCTGTTCGTGCCGGGCTACACCGCCGAGGAGAAGATTCGCACCTACGCGGTGTGTGGAGGCATGCCCTACTACCTCGAGCGCTTCGATGACGGCGTGCCACTTGCCGAGAACATCCTGCGCAACATCCTCTATCGCGACGGCTTCCTGCACGAGGAGGCCGGGCTGCTGCTGCGCCAAGAGCTCAGCGATCCCCACAACTACTTCTCAGTGTTGCGCGCGATCGCGAGCGGGCGCACGCGCAGCAGCGAGATCGCTGGTCAAACTAAGCTCAGCGCCGCCCAGGTCCGTCAGATGACGGGCGTCCTTGAGCGACTTCAACTGGTCGAGCAGCGCCGTCCAGTCACCTCGTCGCAGAGCTCTAAGAAGACCAGCTACGCAATCGTCGACGGCTTCCTCAGCTTCTATTTCCGCTTCGTCGACCCCTACCGTTCGTTGCTACGCACGCGAGCGGGCGCAGAGCTTCACCTGCGCCAGACCGTCCTCCCCGCGCTCGACCATTTCGTCTCCAAGCCCGCCTTCGAGGACATCTGCCGTGAGCACATGCGCCAAGCGGAGTCCGCAAGCGCCGTCGGCGCCTGGTGGGGGGCGGTGCCGACGGGCGAGGGTCGCCGCACCGAACAGCGCGAGATCGATGCCGTGGCCCTCGACACCGACGGGCATGCGACGGCGCTCGGAAGCTGTAAGTGGACGGCCTCGCGGGTTGGGCTCAAGGAGGATGCCTTGCTCTCGCGCTTGGCGCCTCATGTCCCGAGGGCCGATCCCGTGGCTCGTCACTACTTCTACACGCGCTCGGGCTTCGCGCCCTCGCTTGAGCGTCTCGCCGAGGCCGACCCCGAGCGCTATCGCCTGGTGACTCCAAACGACCTGTACGCCTGACGGTTGCATCTCGTGTCGCCTACGTCCCATATGCTCTCGCCGCGGTGCACGATCCCATCTCCTACTTCCAGGCGATCGTCCTCGGCCTTGTGCAGGGCGTGGCAGAGCCGTTCCCGATCTCGAGCCTGGGTCATGGCGTTGTGCTGCCGACGCTGTTCGGGTGGAACATCCACCAGAACGACAAATACTTCCTCACGTTCCTGGTGGCGACGCACATCGCGACCGCGATCGTGTTGCTCGCCTTCTTCTTCAAGGACTGGGTGAGGATCGTCACGGGCATCTGGCGCTCGCTGCGACTGCGCGAGATCCGCGAGGACGACGTCGACGCGCGCTTGGGGTGGCTGCTCGTGGTCGGCACGATCCCCGCCGGCATCATTGGCTTGGTGCTTGAGAAATCGCTGCGCTCGCTGTTCGCGTCCGCGTCATTCGCGGCGGCTTTCCTGATCGTCAACGGGATTGCCTTGTTGCTGTTCGAGCGCCTGCGCAAGCGCCCGCCGCGTCCGGGGGACTACCTCGGTGACGCCGACGTGCGCATCGCCAAGCTCAAATGGACCCAAGCGATCGCCGTGGGGACCTCGCAGGCCGCCGCCCTGATCCCCGGCATCTCGCGCTCTGGCTTCTCGATGGGTGGAGGCTTGCTCGTGGGTCTCTCAAACGAGGACGCCGCCCGCTACAGCTTCCTGCTCGCGACCCCGATCATCTTCGCCGCCGGCCTCCTCAAGCTGCCCGAACTGCTCGGCTCCACCGGCAACGGCGTGCGCGGTCAGGCGCTCGTGGGGGGGCTGTGCGCTGCGCTCACGACCTTCTTCGCGGTCAAGTTCCTGCTGCGCTGGTTCCAAACCAACACGCTCACGCCGTTCGGCGTCTACTGCATAGGGCTCGGCCTCGTCGCCACCTTGACGATCGCGCTGTAGCCGCCGCTGCCCCGAGTTGTGGTTTGGGGGGCCCTCAGGTCTGTTGGGTCTTCGGCCCGCTCTGAAACCACGCGAATGCAAAGCACCCGAGCGCGACTACCAGCGCGGCGATCCCGTGCTTGCCGTGATGGTGATTGGCTTCGGAGTTCGAGGCCGATACGTGCCCGGGGAAGAACGAGGGCAGCGAATGCGCCGGCTCGGCGAAGTACACGATCGCCACGATCACCAGCACTACGCCGAGGACAACGGCCGGAATAACGAGCTTGCGCAAGGTCGTGGCGCTCATATTTCATCTCCCTCAAAGCATGCCTCGGTTGGCAGGCGCGAATGGACATTCCCCTCAACCCACGCCTCCCTTTGGGGGCGTGACCCCTTTCGGGTGTAGGCGGTAGCGCTCATCGCCGCCGAAGAGTAGATGATTGGCAGGATGGTTCCCCGCCCGAAGACCCCACAGCGAATGTTCGAGACCCGCAGCCAAGCCTGGAGCGACGCCGGACTGCTGCATCAGGTGAGCCCGGGAGCGGTGCGGCGGGCGCGCCGGGAGGCGCTGCTGCTCGTGCCGCTGTTCGTGGGTGTGGTGGTGCTCTACGAAAGCCGTCGCTCCCTACTTGGGCTCAATAAGCACGGCCACGGCGAACTGGCGTGGGTGGAAGCGCCGATCGACCTCATCACGGTCATCGTCCTGCTGATCCTCGGCTGGGCGATAGCGCGCGACGTGGGCCGTGCGTTTGGACCCGCGCTGTTCCGGCGCATGGACCCGGCGGCGGCAGGCACCGTCGGCTTCGTGATCCGGCTCGCCACAGTGGCGGTGGCGCTTGTCGTGGCGCTCAGCATCGCGGGGGTCAATCCGCGTACGCTCGCGCTTGGCGGCGCGTTTACAGCCGTGATCGTGGGCCTTGCGGCGCAGCAGACGCTCGGCAACGTGATCGCCGGGACGGTCCTGCTGAGCGCGCGGCCGTTTCGCGTCGGCGACAGCGTGCGCCTTCAGGGGGGCCAGATCGCCGGGCAGATCGAGGGCACGATCGGCTCGCTCGGACTGCTCTACACGACCTTCTCCACGGAGGACGGCTCCGTCATGGTGCCCAACAGCGTCGTCTTGAGCGTGGCGGTGCTCGCCAGGGGACGGACTGGGGGCGGTGGTGGGTAGTCCAAATGGCAATGCCCCACGCGTGCGTGGGGCAGCCGTTTTGCGAGCCCTCACACTCCGCCCCGCCGCCTCGCCGCGACCCGGTAGCGCAGGAACAGATGCGAGTCGTGCTCCAGGGCGCTCACCAACTCGAGTGCGACCGGGGGGTTGAGCTCGGGACCGCTGAGGATCCTGAGCGTCTCGCCGATCGCATCGCCGCCGGCGAGCTTGGGCGACAGCGACAGGAACAGCTCGTCCAGGAGGCCCTCCGCCAAGAGTTGGGCGCCCAGATGGGGGCCGCCCTCGCACAGCAGGGTTCGCACGCCGAAGCGCTCGTGCAACTCGGCCATCGCCACCGGCAGGTCGAGGACGCCGTCGCGCGCCGCGCGGACGTACTCGATCTCCGCGGCGCAATCCTCGGAGAGGCTCGCCTCGGAGCTCGTGAGGATCGCGACACGGGCGTCGGGATCGGCGAGCAGGGGGATCTCGCTGTCGAGCGCGAGGCGCCCTGAGACGATGCACGCCAGCGGTTCCTCGGCGAGGCCCCGCTCGCGCCGTGCTTCCCTGCGTCGCTCGGCGCGGACGAGTCGCCGGTAGCGCTCGGCGCGAAGCGTTCCGGCGCCCACCATCACGGCGTCGACGGCGGTGCGCAACTCCAGGAACAGCGCTTTGTCGGCCACCTCGCCGATATCTCCCGAGCGCCCGTCGAGGGTGGCGCGTCCGTCGGCTGTGCTGATCATGTTCAGCAGCAGATACGGGCGCGAGTCCGTAAGGGCGCGGGCGCGGTCGGCCAAGTCGAGCTCGGCTACGAATCGCTCGACCGAGATCGGCTCGCCGAGGGGGAGCAGTCGCCGCAGCGCCGGCTCGGGCGCGTGGGGTGCCACCTTTGGGTCAGTGGGCATATACCACTTGCTAACACATATGGGGATCGACGTGCTACCGTCGTGCAGTCTGGCCGGCCAGAAAAACCCGGCGAAAGCAGTGCAAGCGCTCGCAGGTCGAAGCTCTAGAAGCATCCTCCGCGTAGCAGCACGCACATATCGTGGAGGAAAGTCACATGCCTACCGGCACAGTGAAGTGGTTCAGCGACGACAAGGGGTTCGGCTTCATCACCCCCGACGATGGCGAGAAGGACCTGTTCGTCCACCACACAGGGATCAACGGCGAAGGCTATCGCTCGCTTCAGGAGGGCACGAAGGTGTCCTACGACGCGGAGCAGGGCGATAAGGGCCCGAAGGCCGTAAACGTAACGACGGTCTGAGCTGCTCGATCGCACGAACGCCATACCCCGGCTCGGACGTGTGTCTATGACGGGATATGTGCAAAGCAGTGCGGAGCATGTCATCGGGGCCCTGCGGGGCCCCGCCGACGTTAGGGCGCTGCCGAGCGCGGACGTGCGCAGGCGACGCATCGAGGTGACCCTGGGGGCGGGAGCCCTGATCGCGATCCTGGCGGGCTGTCTGCTGCTCGTGCTTGCCGCCGCCGACCGACCCAGCCTGCTCGCCGCCACCACCACGCCGCACTTCTATCCGCGTTGGATGGCGGGGCCGCTCGGCGGGCTTTGGCCATCGCTGACGCGCGGCACCCAGGGATTGAGGTACATCTTCAGCGCCGCGATCGTTGTCATGTACGCGAGCTACCTCGTGGGTTTGAAGTACGTGCCGAGGTTGCCGGCGCGCTGGGCGATCGCGGCGGTGATCGGCGCTCACGCGATCATGTTCCTCGCGCCTCCACTGGCGCTCACCGACATCTTCAATTACGTCAACTATGGGCGCATGGAGATCGTTCACCATCTCAACCCGTACACGACTACCCCGATCCTCGAGCCCCACAGCGATCCGAGCTTCGCGCTCAGCAACTGGCACCAGCTGCTGAGCCCGTATGGGCCCGTGTTCACCCTAATGACATTCGCCGTGGTGCCGCTCGGAGTGGCCGCCTCGTTCTGGACCTTGAAGGGACTGTTGATGCTCGCGAGCCTCGGCACGGTGCTCCTCGTGTGGCGCGCGGCACGCCTGCTCGGTCGCGACCCGGTCGCCGCGATCGTGCTCGTCGGCCTGAACCCGATCGTGCTCGTGTGGGGGCTGGGCGGCGACCACAACGACTTCCTGATGATGTTCCTGGTGGTGCTCGCCTTCTACCTGCTGCTGCGCACCGGCTCCCTACCGGGGGCCTTCGCAAGGGGCGGCGCCCGGGCGCCCGCGTCAGCGGCGATCGCATCCGAGTCGCCCGTGCCCGATCGGCCCGTGTCCGACTCGCTTGTGCCCGAGGTGGCCCGTGCGTCCGAGCCGGACGTGACCCACGCCATGACGGGTAGCCGTGCCGCCGCGTGGAGGATGGGCGCCGGTGCCGCACTTGTGACAGCCGTTGCGATCAAGGCCTCGGCCGGCATCCTGCTGCCGGTTGTGCTGGCCTCCCTGCTGCGCAACCGACGCGATATCTCGCAGGCGGTGCTCGGCATGCTCGTGGCGGCGATCGTGCTCGGTGTCTCGAGCGTGGTCGCGTTCGGGCCACACTTCCCCGACCTCGCCACCCAGGGTCGGCTCGTGACGATGGTGAGCCTTCCGAACCTGATGGGGCTCGCGCTCGGTCAGGGAGGGGAGACAAACACGTTGCGCCTGTTGCTCAGCGGAGTGCTGCTCGTGTCGGTGGTCGCGTGCTCGGTGCTCGCGTGGCGCCGGCGGGACTCGCTGACGGCGGCGGGTTGGGCCTCGGTGGCACTGCTGGTGACGCTCAGCTGGGTGCTGCCTTGGTACGTGTTGTGGGTCCTACCCCTCGCGGCCCTGTCGAGCTCGCGCCGGCTGCGCACCACGGCGCTGCTGCTCGGCGTCTACTTCATCCTGGCCTGGGCGCCGATCGCCGGTACCGCGTTCAACGCCATCGGCTTTCACCCCGAGAAGACTTCGCTCGGGCGCCTACACCAGCGCTATGTCAAGGAACTTCTCTACTGACCCCCGCGGGGCCGGCGCTCAGGCGGCGCCCGGAGGCCCGCCAACGCGTTGCTCACCCTCGGGCATGCGCCCGTCGCGCCCCACGTAGCCGTCCTTGCCGCCGGCGCACAGGTAGACGGCGTCGCCGTCGCCCACGTTGCGGATCTTGCGAAGCGTCGAGGCATCCACGCGCGCGGAGCCGCCCTCCTCCAAGCGATGCGTGGCGCCGTCGCCGAACTCAATCTCGATCGTGCCGCGATGCACGAAGTAGAGCTCCTCCTGGGTGTCGTGGTAGTGGCTTCCCGACTCAAAGCCCGGCGGCATTGTGATCGCGTTGACGCCGAAGGCGGTCACGCCAAGGCCCTTGCGCAGCTTGCGAAAGCCGTAGCCCTCGCCGAGCGCGTCGAGGTTCGGGGCGACGGCATAGCCCGCGCCGGTGGTCACGTTGGGGTACTCGGATGCCTCCATGTGGATCTCCTTTTCGGTAGTCAATCAGTGGTCCGCCACGACGCCGCCCTCGGGCGAGAGGGGTCGGTTCTCGGCCGCCCAGCGCACGAGGCCGCCTCTCATCGAGAGAGCCCGAAGGCCGCTTGCCCGGAAGGCCTGGGCGGCCATGTCAGAGCGAGCGCCGACACGGCAGTAGAAGACGACGGGACGCTCCCGCTCGATCTCCCGGGCCCTCGAGGAGAGCTCCACCAGCGGCAGGTGTCGCGATCCGGCGATGTAGCCCGCCTCGCGCTCGTAGCTCTCGCGCACGTCCACGACCTGCAGCTCGGGCTCCTCTGCCATCCATTCGGCGAGCTGCTCGGGGTCGATGTCGGTCTGGGTGATGTCGAACGGTGCGCCCATAGGAGCATGAGCGTAGCGGGGCCATTAAGATCAAGACGCGATGCAAGAGACGCTCACCGACATCTACACGATCCCGCAGGAGCACCTGGACTTCTGCGACACGATCAAACAGATCGCCCAGCAGAAGATCGCGCCGCGCTCGGCGGAGATCGACGAGCGGGCCGAGTACCCGTGGGACATCCGCAAGCTGCTCGCCGAGCAGGACATCTTGGGCCTACCGTTTCCGACTGAGTACGGGGGTACCGGGACGGGGACGCTGATGCTCAATATGGCGGTCGAGGAGATCGCCAAGGTCGACGCCGCCTGCGCGCTGATCCTGATGGTGCAGGAGCTCGGTACCTTGCCGATCCAGCTGTTCGGCTCCGAGGAGATGAAGGGGCGCTTCTTGCCGAAGTGCGCGAGCGGCGAGTGGTCACCGGCCTTCGCGCTCTCAGAGCCCGAAGCCGGATCGGATCCGGCGGGCATGCAGACGACCGCCGTGCGGGACGGCGATGAGTGGGTGATCAACGGCACGAAGAACTGGATCACCAACCTCGGCGTCGCCGACTTCTACATCACCTTCGCCGTGACCGACCGCGAGAGCAAAAGGATCACCGCCTTTGTCGTGGAGGCCGACCGGCCCGGCTTCAGCGTGGGCAAGCTCGAGCACAAGCTCGGCATACGGGCCTCGCCGACCGGACAGCCGATCTTCGAGGACGTGAGGGTGCCGCATGAGAACGTGATCGGCGAGGTCGGCAAGGGCCTGCGCGTGGCGCTCACCACGCTCGAGCGCACCCGTCTCGGGGCGGCCGCCCAGGCAGTTGGGATCGCCCAGGGAGCGACCGACTACGCGGTGGCATACGCGCGCGAGCGCAAGCAGTTCGGCAAGGCCATCAACGAGTTCCAGGGCATCCAGTTCAAGCTGGCGGACATGGAAACCAGCACGGCCGCCGCGCGGGAGCTGCTCTACAAGGCGTGCGCGATGGCCGACCAGGGCCATCCGCAACGCGCGAAGTACTCCTCGATGGCGAAGGTGTTCTGCTCGGATACCGCGATGGCGGTGACTGTCGAGGCGGTTCAGGTGCTGGGCGGCTACGGTTATGTCAAGGAGTACCCAGTGGAGCGCATGATGCGAGACGCCAAGATCACCCAGATCTACGAGGGCACCAACGAGATCCAACGGCTCGTGATCGCCCGCACGCTGAAGTAGGAGCCGGGATGCGGGTGTCGAGGTCGCAAGGCGCCTTCGGCCACGCTCGACGCGTCGCGGTCGCGGCCTCCGTGGCACTCGCGCTCGGTCTCGTGGTGCTCGTCGTGGGGCAGGGCTTGAGCACGATCGGGATCGTGAGGGCGGTCGAGGAGATAGCGCTGGGCGCGATCGTCGTGGCGGTGCTCGCCGGCGCGGTCGCGTTCGTGGCGGTGCATCTCGCCGGTTGGCGTGACCCCGAGTCCGAGGACGATTTCGAAGAGCTCGTTCGCCACTCGGAGGAGCTGGCGCGCGAAGGGCTCGCCGTCGAGCCTGACGAAGCGGAGTTCATGGAGCTCGACCCGCTCGACGACACGGACTTCGAAGAGCTGGTGCGCGATGCGCTCGATGACCTGCCCGATCTGCTGCGCAACGCGCTCGCCCATGTGGCGGTCGTGATCTCCGACGGAGGACGCGCCCGTGGCGCATACGGCCTATACCAAGGGGATGGCGCCACCAGGAGCAACGCACACGACCGAATAGTGATCTTCAGGGACACGATCAGGCGCGACTTCGGGCACGATCCCGACATGTTGCGCGAGCAGGTCACGCGGACCGTGCGCCACGAGCTCGCCCATCATGTGGGCTTCGACGAGCTGGGCGTCTCGCGCCTCGACCTTTAGAGAACTCGGGCCGATCCCGATCTCGCGTAGGATTTGCGCTGCTCCCGCGCCGTGCGGGGCGGGTGGAGGGTCCGTCCCCGTCAATGACCTATCAAGGAGAAGCACACATGCCTGAAGCCGTGATCGTCGACGCCGTGAGGACGCCCATTGGGCGGGCCGTGAAGGGGTCGCTGAAGTCCGTGCGCGCCGACGACCTGGCGGCGATCCCGTTGAAGGCGATCGTCGAGCGCAACCCACAGGTCGAGCAGACCTCGATCGGCGACGTGATGATGGGTTGCGGGTACGGGGAGGCCGAGCAGGGCTACAACGTTGCGCGTATCGCCTCGCTGATCGCGGGCATCGACCATCGCGTGCCCGGCACGACCGTCAACCGCTTCTGTGCCTCCTCGCTTCAGACGATCCGCATGGCCTTCCACGCGATCAAAGCCGGTGAGGGCGACACCTACATCTCCGCCGGCGTCGAGGCCGTCTCGCGCGTGGGCCGGGGTGGCACCCCTTTCGAGTTCCACCCGCTGGTGGACGGCTCGGAGAGCTCCCTCTACAACGTGTACATCCCGATGGGGATGACCGCCGAGAACGTTGCCGAGGAACGCAAAGTGAGCAGGGAGGCACAGGACGAGTGGGCGCTGATCTCCCAGACCCGCGCCGTCGCCGCACAGGAGTCCGGCCACTTCGACAGGGAAATCATTCCTGTGACCGTTCCCGCGCACAAAGACGTGGACAAGGAGGGCAACGAGATCGACGTGCCCGAGACGGTGTTCACAAAGGACGATGGGCCGCGTCCCGGCACCACGCTCGAGAAGCTCGCCGCGCTGAAGCCGGTATTCAAGGAGGGCGGAACCGTTACTGCCGGCAACGCCTGTCCGCTCAACGATGGCGCCGCCGCGGTGCTCGTCATGTCGGAGGAAAAGGCCGCGGCCCTGGGTCTGAAGCCGAAGGCGCGCATCATCGCTTCGACAGTCGTAGCGATCCGCCCGGAGGTGATGGGCCTGGGTCCGATCCCGGCGATCAAGGAGCTCCTGAAGAACACGGGCATGAAGATCGAGGACGTCGACGTGGTCGAGATCAACGAGGCGTTCGCAGCCCAGATCGTGCCGTGCATGGAGGAGCTTGGCATCGCCGAGGAGCAGCTCAACCCGTTCGGTGGCGCCATCGCCCTGGGCCACCCGTTCGGGATGACCGGCGCGCGCATCATGACCACTCTGCTCAACAACCTCGAGACGCTCGACGGCACTTACGGGATCGAGTCGATGTGCGTCGCCGGCGGCATGGGCATGGCGATGCTGGTGGAACGGCTGTCCTGAAGCGGCCGGCGGAAGCCTGCACCCACAGTCCCCCGACGCCGGTGCCCCACCATCTCGGGCGTCGGGGACTGTCAGCTCAGATCGGCACGGCGCGCTCTCAAAGCAGATGACGGACTCGGTTGCGCAGGGAGTCCTCGTGGGAGTGCTCTGAGAGAAGCGCGGCAAGCGTCTGTACCCAGAGAGGGATCGCGGCCTTATTCCGTGGCATAGTGGCGTCGAACGTAAAGAGCATCCCCGCGTGTTCTTCGCTGGCCGCGATCATACGGTCGTGGATAACCTGGAAGTCGGCGATGTCGTTGGTCACTATCGCTCGTCGCTCGATGGCTATCCGTTGGACGACCTCACGGTCTGAGCGGCCGGCGAGATCCGACCGGTCCTTCTTGATGGCTTGTACGTCGTGGCCGCTCTCGCGCAGTTCGCGAGCGATGCGGGGAGAGATCGTCTCATCGAGCAGCAGCCTCACACGAGGGCCTGTTGGCGACGCTGCCAGCGCTCGCGCTCACGTTGCGCGATCGCCCGTGCCTGCTCGATTAGAGCGTCAATCTCATCCTTGTAGTCGGCGTAATACCGCAGGCAGGCGTCGAGGTGCTCGACCGGGAGCTCCAGGTAGTCGGCGGCCTCCTCTATGGAATTGTCGTTCTGGCGGATGGTTGTGATCACATCGGCGACGTCGAGGCGTGTGCCCAGCAGGGCAGGCCTTCGCCCCGCCTCCTTGTCGCGGAAGGAGATGAGCGGATGCTCGTCGCGACGTAGACCCTCCTCGATATAACGCTCAGCCAGCGCTGTCTGAGCCGCATTCGTCTCCCGCGCGCGCTGCTTCAGGCGTCGCACGGTGATTGGATCGAACCGGAACGCCACACTCTGCTTAGTAGTCGAAGGGCTCATAGATTGCTCAGTATAGCGTCGTATGGCCTTGTATTGCAACTGGCCCGACCAGCGCCTAGCTGACGGCTGTGGCCAGGGCCCAGCGACGCGGTCGCGCTCAGCGCGGAGGCATGCGCAGGGCGCCGTCGAGGCGGATGACCTCTCCGTTGAGCATCCGGTTCTCGACGATGTGACAGGCGAGCTGGGCGAACTCGGCGGGGGCGCCGAGGCGCTGTGGGAAGGGGACACCGGCGCCCAGCTTCTTACGAGCGTCCTCGGGCAGCGCCGCCAGCAGCGGCGTGTCGAACAGCCCCGGGGCGATCGTGTTCACGCGGATGCCCTGCTGCGCGAGGTCGCGGGCGGCCGGCAAGGTCATGCCCACGATGCCGCCCTTGGACGCCGAGTAGGCGATCTGGCCGACCTGCCCGTCGAAGGCGGCGACCGAGGCGGTGTTGACGCACACGCCCCGTTCGCCATCCTCCAGCGGTTCTGTGGCGATCATCGCGGTGGCGGCCAAGCGCAGCACGTTGAACGTCCCGATCAGGTTGATCTGGATGGTGGTCTCGAACGGCATCAAGGTGTGCGGGCCCCTGGAGCCCGCCACCTTCTGGGCCCAGCCGATGCCGGCGCAACACACGGCGATGCGCAACCCTCCCTCGATCGTCGCCGCGCGCTCGACCGCTGCCTGCACCTGGCTCTCCTCGCGCACGTCGCACGCGACGAACTCGACGCCCAACTCCGAGGCCAGCGCCGCGCCCTTCTCGGCGTTGACATCCGCGATCGTCACGATGGCGCCCTGCTCGTGCAGGCGCCGTGCGGTGGCCTCGCCGAGTCCAGAGGCACCTCCCGCGACCAGCGCTGAGCTTCCCTCGATTCGCATGGGGCCGAGAGCCTACTGGAGAGAGCCGGTGGCGCTTCGCGCCGGGCGCGACAGGGTGAGGGCGAACAGCTCGTCGGGGTCGGTCAGCCAGCTCACGACTTCAAGGCCCGCTGAGGACAGGTCGTCCTCGACGCGTCCGCGCGTGAACTTCGCGCTGATCTCGGTGCGCATCTCCTCGCCCTGCTCGAAGTGCACCGACAGGCCGAGGTCCTGCACCGTGGTGGTGTGCTCGCGGCGCGCCCGCAAGCGCATCTCGATCCACTCGTGCTCGCGGTTGAAGAGTGCCACGTGGTCGAAGTCCTCGGGGTCGAAGTCGGCCTGCAGCTCGCGGTTGAGCACTCTCAGCAGGTTGCGGTTGAACTCCGCGGTCACGCCCTGGGAGTCGTCGTATGCCTGCGTGAGCACCTGCGGGTCCTTGACGAGGTCGGTCCCCATCAGCAGATGGTCATCGGGCCCGAGCAGCCTCGCGATCTCGCGTAGGAAGCGCCGGCGGCTGCCTGGCGGGAAGTTGCCGATGGTGCCGCCCAGGAAAACCACGAGGCGCGGCCCCAGCGCGTCGGGCACGCGGTCGAGGTGGCGTTCGAAGTCGCCGATCACCCCGTGTACTCGCAAACCCGGATACTCGATCGTGAGCTCCTCCGCGCAATCGCGCACCATGCTCTCGGTGACGTCCACCGGGATGTACAGGCGCAGGGTGCCTGCGCGATGCAGCGCGTCGAGCAGCACGCGCGTCTTGGCGGCCGTCCCCGAGCCCAGCTCGACCAGCTCCGCGGCTTCGGTCGCGCTCGCGAGCTCCTCGGCGGCGTCCTGCAGGATCGAGCGCTCGGTGCGCGTCGGGTAGTACTCGGGAAGCTCGCAGATGCGGTCGAACAACTCGGCCCCGCGCGCGTCGTAGAAGTGCTTGGGCGGTAGCTCCTTGAACGGGCGGGTGAGCCCGTCGAGCACGTCGTCGGCGAGCGAACGTTGCTGGCCCTCGTGCAGATAGGAGTCGATCGTGATCGTGCTCTCCTCCAGCGCGTCGCTTGTGGGATCGACGATCGGCTCCATCACGCCACTCTCCGGTTCGTTGCCAAAGGGGTGACTTGCGTCAAGCAAGCGTGACGACCAGCGCAGAGCCGGGCGACGAGTCTCGAGCAAGCGCGAGCGGTCATCGTACGGCGTCCCGTGCGAGGCGCACGCCCGCGAAAATCTGGCGGCGTATCGGGTGGTCCCAATTGCGGAACGTCACAGTCCCCACGCGCGAGCTCGTCGCCCAGGAACCGCCGCGCAACACGCGGTAGTCGTCGCCGAAGAACACTTCCGAGTACTCACGGTATGGGTGAGCCACGAACCCCGGGTACCCGTCGAAGCGGGTGCTCGTCCACTCCCAAACCTGCCCCACTCCCAAAAGCAGACCACTGCCGGCGGCCTTCTCCCACTCGGCCTCGGTGGGAAGTCGCGCTTTCGTTGCCCGGGCGAACTCCTCCGCCTCGAACCAGCTCACGTGACAGACGGGGGCATCGGGGTGTCCGGCGGGCACGCCTTTCCCGAGGCCGATCCAACTCGCGTTCCTAACGGGGCGGCGCGCGATCTGAAAGGCCGGCAGCTCGACCGTATGGCGGGGGCGCTCGTTGTCGTAGGCGAACCCGTCTGGGCCGGCCCCCATCTCAAATGGGCCCGCCGGCACGTCGATCCATTCATCCGCGCCTCCCAGTGGCCCCAGATATGGCTCGCCCGCGGGCAGCAGCCCGGCGAGCGCCATCGTCTGGCGCATCGTCTCTGAGTGCTGCAGCTCGTGGCGCAACACGAGCTCGTAGACGGTCCCGTTTCCAACCCCCCGCTTCGCGAGCGCCTCGACGCTGCGTGCGCGCACGTCCCGCAGGTAGGCCCGCGCCTGCTCGGGGTCGAGCAGCTCGATCTCGCCCCGCACCGAGCGCGGGGTCTCGAACGCGTCGTACATCTCCGCGAGGTCGGGCCTCAGAAGCTCGAGACCGCCGTGACGGTGGGCGAGCCATAGATCCTCATAGGCCGCTATGTGCGCGAGGTCCCACACGAGCGGGCTCATGATCGGGGAGAGCACCCGGCTGAGCTCGTCCTCGCTGAGATGGCCGACGAGTGCGAGCGTTTGCTCTCTGACGGTGTCAAGCGCCGCCAGCGCCTCCTCCGGGCCTGACTGGAGGGGGTGTCGGGGAGCGATGGGGTCGCGGGAAGCGATCGTAGCCATAGCTTCGCTTCGCCACTCTAGAAGGTCATAACAAACCTTGGCCTCACCGCCGCGGGCGCCGAGCCTCAGGGCCTTCCGGGATAGGCCCTGAGCCGAGCCGCATGAGATGGTCGCGTGAGTGCCGGCCGATCCTCAGGGTGTCATCGCCGCGGCTGCCGCGAGCGCCGGGCCGTAGGTGGGGTCGCGCAGCAGCGACTGGCGGATGCCCTCGCCGAGGATCCCGCTCTCGCCGCGCGACGCCCCGAGGATCGTCCATTCGCGTTCGTGTCCGCCCGCGTCGCGGCTGCGCGCGCGCAGAC
>JBARJU010000336.1:0-2610 GCA_049800435.1 Solirubrobacteraceae bacterium | reverse complement strand
GGGGTCGGGGGAGCCGGCAACTCGGCGGCAGGTGGCTCCTCGGCGCCGAAGACTTCGAGCTCGTCCTTGCCGGCGAGCAGAGCGATGAACTCCTCCTTCTCGATCGTCTCGCGCTTGACGAGGATCTCGGAGAGCTTGCTGAGGTCCTGCTGATGTTCGGTGAGGATCGTCTTGGCGCGCTGGTGGGCGGACTCGACGATGCGGCGCACCTCGTCGTCGATCTCGCGAGCGATCTCATCGGAATAGTCAGGCTCGCTGGAGAACTCCCTGCCGAGGAACGGCTGGCCGTGCTCGTGGCCGAAGACGCGCGGTCCAAGCTTCTCGGACATGCCGAAGCGCATCACCATCTGCTTGGCGGTGGCGGTGACCTTCTCGAGATCGTTGGAGGCCCCGGTGGTGATCTCTTCGAAGACGATCTCCTCGGCGGCGCGCCCGCCCAAGGTCATCGCCATCGTGTCGTTGAGCTCGGCGCGCGTCGTCAAGAAGCGGTCTTCCTGGGGCATCGAGATCGTGTAGCCGAGAGCCTGGCCGCGCGAGATGACCGAGATCTTGTGGACGGGGTCTGAGTGCTCGAGGAAATGCCCGACGATCGCGTGGCCCATCTCGTGGTAGGCGGTGATCAGGCGCTCCCTGGAGGACATGACGCGCGTCTTCTTCTCGGGACCGGCGATCACGCGCATGATCCCCTCCTCGAGCTCTTCCTGGCCGATCTCGCGCTTGCCGATGCGGGCGGAGAGCAGCGCGGCCTCGTTGATCAGGTTCGACAGGTCGGCGCCGGTGAAGCCAGGGGTCTGGCCAGCGAGCGCATCGATGTCGATGATCTTGGCGAGCGGCTTGCCGCGCGTGTGAACCTCGAGGATCTTGGAGCGGCCCTTGCGGTCGGGACGGTCGACGGCGATCTGGCGGTCGAAGCGGCCCGGGCGCAGGAGCGCGGGGTCGAGGATGTCGGGCCGGTTGGTGGCCGCGATCATGATGATGTTGTCCTTGGCCTCGAAGCCGTCCATCTCGACGAGCAGCTGGTTGAGCGTTTGCTCGCGCTCGTCGTGGCCGCCGCCCAGGCCGGCGCCGCGGTGGCGCCCGACGGCGTCGATCTCGTCCATGAAGATGATGCAGGGAGAGTTCTGCTTGGCCTGCTCGAAGAGATCGCGCACACGCGAGGCGCCGACGCCGACGAACATCTCGACGAAATCGGAGCCGGAGATCGAGAAGAAGGGGACGCCCGCCTCGCCCGCGACGGCGCGCGCGAGCAGCGTCTTGCCGGTGCCGGGCGGGCCGTACAGAAGCACGCCGGTGGGTATTCGCGCGCCGAGCGCCTGAAACTTCTTCGGGTTCTCGAGGAATTCCTTGATCTCGTGCAACTCCTCGACAGCCTCGTCGACCCCGGCGACGTCGCGGAAGGTGATCTTTGGAGAGTCCGCGGACATGCGCTTGGCGCGCGACTTGCCGAACGACATGACCCGCGAGCCGCCCCCCTGGACCTGGTTGATGAGGAAGAACCAGAAGCCGAGGATCAGAACGAGCGGCAGCAGATAGGTGAGCAGCGACGGCCAGATCGAGGTCTTGCTCGATTCGACGTTGAACTTGGCGCCCGCCTTCTTCAGTTCTTCGGTGAGCTGCGGGGCGGACTGGGAGAAGACGCCAACTTCGTATTTTTCCTTGTTGTTGAGCGTGATCGTGACGGAGTTGTCTTTCGTCTTGAGCTCCGCCGACTGAACTTTGTGACTGGGGATATCGCTCGAGACAAGCGTCTGATAGGTGTGTTCGGGCCCCTTCGGCGAGTTGGAGACCACCAACTTGGAGAGGAAGAAGGCGAGCACGACCACGATCAGAATCGGGAAGGCGGCGCTCTTGAAGAATCTGCTCATGGCTTGGATCCTGGGCTAGCCGCCGACATGGAGGTCATGGCCGCCAGTGCCCCAGCGTACCACGAGAGGGCGCAATTACCGGCCGTTTGGGACCACGTGGGGCGTGCTGCCCAACCGCGTGTAGATGAGGGATAGCTGTTCGTTCCCACGTCGATCTAACGCTCCAGAACAGCAACGAACGGAAGGTTGCGGTGGCGCTCGGCATAATCGAGCCCGTAGCCGATCACGAAGCGGTCGGGTATCTCAAAGCCGACATAGCGGGCCGGCAGGTCGACCTTACGGCGGTCGGGCTTGGTGAGCAGCGCGCAGACCTCAAGCGACGCCGGATTGCGCGAGCCCAGGTTGCGCAAGAGGTATTGCAAGGTGAGGCCGGAGTCGACGATGTCCTCGACGATCAGCACGTCGCGGCCCTCGATCGCGACGTCGAGGTCCTTGAGGATGCGCACGACGCCCGAGGAGTCGGTGGCCGAGCCGTAGGAGGCGACCGCCATGAAGTCGACCTCGACGGGTATGTCGATGTGGCGCATGAGGTCTGAGAGGAAGAAGACGGCGCCCTTGAGCACGCCGACGAGCAGCAGCGGACAGGGTGGGTGGGTCCGGTAGTCGCGCGAGATCGTCTCGGCGAGCTCGCGCACACGCCGCTGGAGGGCCTCGGCGCCGACAAGCACCTCCCCCACCTCGGAGGCATCCCCGGCGGGGACGGGGGCGACGCGCTCAGGTATGGGGACCACCAGGTGGAGTGTAT
>JBARJU010000335.1:0-9484 GCA_049800435.1 Solirubrobacteraceae bacterium | reverse complement strand
TCACGCAGTGCTCGACCTGCACGCGCGTGTTCATCTCCAGGAAGAAGTACTCGGCCGACGCGTTGGGTGGGTTCGTGGGGTCCTCGGGTGGGTTTGTGGGGTCCTCGGGTGGGTTTGTGGGACCCTCATCAAAAGCGAGCAGCCCCTCGATCGTGCCGGCTCCGACATACCCGACCGCTCGTGCGGCCTCAACGCCGATCGCGCCGATGCGCGCTCGCATCTCCTCGTCCACGACCCACGCTGGGGCGGGCGACTCCTCGATCACCTTCTGGTGGCGGCGCTGGATCGAGCAGTCGCGCTCGCCCAGGTGGATCACGTTGCCGTGTCTGTCGGCCAGGACCTGGACCTCGACGTGGCGTGGATCCGGCAGGTAGCGCTCCAGGTACACCGTGGGGTTTGAAAAGAACTTCTCGCCCTCTCTGCTCGCCCCCTCGAATGCGCTATCCAGCTCGTCCTCGGTGAGCGCCACCCTGAAGCCCTTGCCACCACCTCCGCCCGCGGCCTTGACGGCGACCGGGAAGCCGATCTCCTTCCTGGCGATCTCGAGCGCGTCGGCCACATTCGCCACAGCCTCTGTGGTGCCCGGCACGATTGGGACGCCGGCGGCTTGCATCAACTCGCGTGCCTTGGTCTTCGAGCCCATCGCCTCGATCGCGCTCGCGGGCGGCCCGATGAACACGAGCCCGGCGTCCTCGCAGGCTTGTGCGAACGGCGCGTTCTCCGCCAGGAACCCGTAGCCCGGGTGGATCGCCTCCGCTCCGGAGCGTCTGGCGGCATCGAGGATCTTCTCGACGTTCAGATAGTTCTCGGCCGCGGGCCCCTCGCCGAGGTTGTAGGCCTCATCCGCACACTTGGGGTGCAGAGCGTCGCGGTCGAGCTCTGAATAAACAACAACGGAGGAAATCTTCATCTCCTCGAGCGCCCGACATATGCGCACGGCTATCTCGCCGCGATTGGCTACCAGGACCTTTGAGAACATCGGGTGGGGAGCTTATTCAATGCGCGGCATTCCGTGGGCCCCGAACGGATGGAAGGGCGTTCGCGCTTCAGCTTGGACTGTGGGTGGCGCTTAGAACGTGTTTCAAAATAGGCGATCCAGCGCCGCGTCCAGGGACGCATTCCGGGCGTGCCGATCTTTTTGAAACACGTTCTCAGGCCGCGGCGACGACGAGCCCGGCCCCGACCGTATTGTTCGATGCCTCGTCGATCACGATGAAGCTGCCGGTGCGGCGGTTGGATGCGTATGGATCGAACACGAGTGGAGCGCTTGTGCGCAGGCGCACGCGGCCGATGTCGTTGAGCCTGAGCTCCTCGGGAGGGTCCGCGCGCTCCAGCGTGTGCACGTCCACGTGGTCGCATAGCTCCTCCACGATCGCCGTCACCTCGCGAGTGGTGTGCTTGACGAGGTACCGTCCGCCCTTGCGCAGTGGCTGGTCGGTCATCCAGCAGATGTCGGCCTCGAGCTCGCGGGCGACGGTAGGGGTCTGGTCGGGACGGGAGATCGTCTCTCCGCGGGAGATGTCTAGCTCGTCGCTCAACCTCAATGTCACAGACATCGGCGCGAGCGCCTCCGTCAGCTCACCGTCGTAGGTGTCGATCGCGGCGATGCTCGTGCGCTGGCCGCCCGGCAGCACCACGATCTCCTCGCCGGCCCGAAAAGCTCCGCTTGCGACCTGCCCCGCGTAGCCGCGGTAATCGCTGCCGTTGGGGCCAGACGGACGGATCACCCACTGCACGGGGAAGCGCGCGGGCCTGTCGTAGGGATGGTCGTAGGCGACCTCGACCTGCTCGAGCAGCTCAAGCAGCGTTGGGCCGTCATACCAGCCCATCGTCTCCGAGCGGTCCACCACGCTGTCGCCGTTCAGCGCAGACATGGGGATATAGGCAATGTCGCGGCCCATGCCCGTTCCTGTCCCGATTCCGTTCAGCTTCTCGGCGAACCCGCGGAATTCCGTTACAAGCTCCTCGAAACGCTCGTGCGAGTAGTCCACGAGATCCATCTTGTTGACCGCCACGACGAGGTGCGGAATCCCGAGCAGCGCACTGATGAACGCATGGCGCTTTGACTGCTCGAGCACGCCCTTACGCGCATCGAGCAGGATCACGGACAGGTCGGCCGTCGAGGCCCCGGTCACCATGTTGCGCGTGTACTGCTGATGACCGGGACAATCCGCGATGATGAACCTCCGCTTGGGGGTCGCGAAGTAGCGATATGCCACGTCGATCGTGATCCCCTGCTCGCGCTCGGCGCGCAAGCCGTCGGTGAGCAGCGCCAGGTCGAGCGCTCCCTCGCCGCCGCGGCGCTCGCTTGCCTGCGCCACGTGGTCGAGCTGGTCCTCGAACACCTGCTTTGTGTCGTACAACAGCCTCCCGATCAGGGTGCTCTTGCCGTCATCCACCGAGCCGGCGGTCGTGAAGCGCAGCAGGTCGAGGGTCATCGCACCGCCCCCTCGCGTCGGGCGTGGCGGCGGTCCCGGGAGAGGTTCCGCTCCAACGGCGCGCCCGTCCCGTCGCGGGGGTCGGCGCGGCCCCCAAAAAAGATCCTCACTAGAAGTACCCGGCCTTCTTGCGATCCTCCATTGCGGCCTCCGACACGCGATCGTCCGCCCGCGTCTCGCCGCGCTCGGTGATGCGGGTCGCGGCGATCTCAGTCACCACTTCCTGGAGCGTTACGGCATTTGAGCGAACCCCGCCCGTGCAACTCATATCACCCACCGTGCGGTAGCGCACCGTCTCCGAGAACACGCTCTCGCCGTCGATCAGCTCTACGTCCTCGCGCCACGCGTACAGCATCCCGTCACGCTTGAACACCTCGCGCTCGTGGGCGAAGTAGATCGAGGGCACCTCCAATTGCTCCTGGTCGATGTACTCCCACACGTCGAGCTCGGTCCAGTTGGAGATCGGGAAGACCCGTACGTTCTCTCCCTTCTTGATGCGCCCGTTGTACAGGTTCCACAACTCGGGCCGCTGACTCTTGGGGTCCCACCCGCCGAAGTCGTCACGGAAGGAGAACATCCTCTCCTTCGCTCGCGCCCGCTCCTCGTCGCGCCGCGCGCCGCCAAACGCCGCATCGAATTTGTGCTCGGCGATCGCATCCAGCAGCGTCACCGTTTGCAACTGGTTGCGCGACGCCCGTGGTCCCATCTCCTCCGCCACCCTGCCCGTGTCGATCGACTCCTGCACACTCGCCACGATCAAGCGCTCGCCCAGTTCGGCCACGCGCCGGTCTCTGAACTCGATCACCTCGGGGAAGTTATGGCCCGTGTCCACGTGCATCAGCGGGAACGGGAACGGCCCAGGGCGGAATGCCTTCTCGGCCAGCCTCAGCAGCACGATCGAGTCCTTGCCGCCGCTGAACAGCAGCACCGGCCGCTCCAGTTCGGCGGCCACCTCGCGCATCACGTGGATCGCCTCGGACTCCAGCGCCCGCAGGTGGCTCAGCTGTGGGCGCGCCCCGGCGCTCACGATCCCTCCGAGACGGACAGTCCGGGCTTGGGCGGGGCTATCGGGGGCTTGCCGAGCGGCTTGCCCGCCGCGAGGGCCGTCTCGCCAGGCGCAACGCCCACTTTGGCTGTCGGTGAGATTGCCGAATCGCGGTGCCCCCCACGCGCGCGTAGGTGCAGCACATAGCCGACCACACCCACCGCGACCGGCGCGCCGAAGATCGCGGCCACCGGTATTTTGCCGCCCGCGTTGTTCACCATCGCGAGCGCCGAGCCGAGCAGCACGGCGCCGAGTGTCACCCGCAATGCCTGGTCGGGCACGCGGTCGACGAAGTGCGCGCCGATCCACACCCCCGGCATCGAGCCGATCAGGATGTTGCCCACCAAACCGAAGTCCACGTTGCCGCTCACGATCTGCGCCGCTCCGGCCACCCATAGCAGCAGCGCCGCCAGAAACACGCTCGATCCCGCGACGCGCTGAGGGGTTAGCCTGAAGATCACGATCATCGCCACCCCGATCAGGGCGCCGCTGCCGACGGAGGTCATGCCCAGGATCGTCCCTAGTACGAAGCCGAGCGCTACCGCGGCGATCTCCGCCCGGCGCGTGAACTGGTAGCTGGCGCGCTCGCGCTCGGCCAGGTGGCTGAGCAAGAGCGTTCTCACGAGCACGACGCTCGCGACGATGATCAGCGCCCCCGCGATGCACCCGATCAGCACGTGGTCGAAGCTCTTGCCGTAGGCCCTGTGGAGTCGATCGACGAGTATCACCCCCACGAGCGCCCCGGGCACACCCCCGTAGGCAAGCCACTTCGAGACGCCGAGATCGACGGTGCCCTTGCGCAGGTGCTTGTATCCGCCCAGCGTCTTGGTGATCGCGCCGTACGTGAGGTCCGACCCGACCGCCACGATCGGGTGGACGCCCAGCGCGATGATCAACAGCGGCGTCATCAGCGCGCCGCCCCCGATCCCGGTCAGCCCGATCAGGATCCCCACACCCAGGCCGAACAGCACGATCTCGGGGTCGATGCCCAGCATCACTTCACCACTCCAAGCACGCTCCATGCGTACGTAGAGCAAGCTGGGCAAGGAATAGGAGGCCCACCCACCCCGCGTGGCGTGCTTCGCACGCGTGCTGGCCGATCGGAGATCCCGTCGATCTCCGATCGGTAGGACGCCGATCCAGCGCAGCTATACGTGCTCATGCAGTCCGCACTCGGTCTTAGCGGTGCCTGCCCAGCGCCCGTCGCGCCCCTCGCCCGGGAGCGTGCACGGCGCGCAGCCGATCGAGGCGTAGCCCCGGTCGTGCAATGGGTTGTAGGGAAGGTCGCGCTCGAAGATCCGTTGCCACAGATCCTTCTCGGTCCACAGCGCCAGCGGGTTGTACTTGCGCAACTCGCGCTTGGTGTCCTCTTCGATCAGCTGGGTGTCCGCGCGTGTGGGACCCTGCTCGCGCCTGATGCCTGTGATCCAACCCTCGGCGCCTTGCAGGGCCTGCTCCAGCGCGGCGACCTTCGCGACGGAGCAGCAGTGCTCCGGTCCACTCCACGGCCCCGCCGGATTGCTCGCGTCGTGTACCTCGACGGCGATCCCGTAGCGCTCCTCGAATGCCTTCCAGGTCTGGAGCGTCTCGGGGAACAGCACGCCCGTGTCGATCGTCGCGATCCGCACGGGCGTGTGTCCGTCGCCGATACGCAACAACTCGTCGATCAGCACCGACTCCTCCTTTTGGAAGGAGCACAGCAGCACGGCCCGCTCGCCGTGGCGCTCGATCGCCTCGCGCACGGTGTCGCTCAGACTGTGGCTGAGGTCGTTCCTGCTTGCGAGCGCATCGGTTGGGATATCTATACCGCGCACTCGCCCTCGCCCCGGATCACCTGAAACGGCACGTCCCGGTTCCAGTCGATGAATGTGTTCATCGTCTCCAGGCCGAAGTCCACCGGCAACGAGAGCTCCTTCACGAGCGCTTCAAGCTCAGGGGTGTCCACGCGCTCCACGAATGCGCCCCACTCCTCGCCCTCGTTGCGGTTGGCCTCGTAGTGGCGTATCCAGCGCTCGATCGCCTCCGGCACCCGCTTTGCGGGCAGGCGTTGCTTGAGGCGCTTGCCGAACTTTACCTCGCCGCCTTCATACACGCCGCCCACGTGGGGGATGTATGCCGGGATTGTGTGCTCGCCGACCTTGATCGACGCTCCGTAGAACCCTATGTCGGCGACGTGGTGCTGGGAGCAGCCGTTCGGGCAACCGCTCATCTTGATGTGGATCTGGCGTGTCAGCGGATCGTCGATGCCCATCGCTTCGATGCGCTCCTGCACGGCCTCGTTGAGGCCCATCGAGCTGGTGATCCCGAGCTTGCACGAGTCGGTGCCGGGGCACGACACCACGTCGCTGACCTCGCGCGATCCGGCGTCCCCGAGTCCCAGGGCGCCCAGCGCGCGCCACACGTCATACACGCTCTCCTCGCGCACCCACCTCAGCACGAGATTCTGCTGTACGGTCGTGCGCGCATAGCCGCCGGAGTGCTCGCGCATGATCCGCGCGAGGCCCCTGAACTGCTCGGGCGTGAGGTCGCCGCGCACGATCTTCACCTCGACGGTCACATACCCCTCCTGCTTCTGAGCTGCCACGTTTGCCTCGCGGAAGCGCTCGAACTCCGAGACGTCTCCGTTTGGGCTGCCATAGCTCGCCGGAGGCGCCGGCGCGCCCTCGCGCTCGTCGTTGAGGAACAGGCGATCCTCGATCGAGAAGTCGCGTTCCGCGACCCACTCGCCTTCGAGCTCCTGCTCGACCTGGTTGCGTAGCTCCTCGATCCCGTACTTGTCCACGAACACCTTGATGCGCGCGCGGGCGCGGTTCACGCGCAGCCACTCCTGGCGGTCGAAGATGCGGAACACTGCCTCGGAGATCTTCAGGTAGTCGCCGTTGTCGATCTCCACGAAGTCGTACAGCGCGGGCGCGACCCTCGGCATGATCGAGGTGCCGCCGCCGACGAGCATCTCCACGCCCCTGACCTCGCGGCCGTCGGGGTGGGCGGGGTCCTTCTTCAAACGCGCCCTGAAGGCGATGTCGTGGATGCCGCTGATCGCGCGGTCTCGAGGGCTGCCGTCGAACGAGGTCTTGATCTTGCGTGGCATACCCTGCGTGGTTGGGTGCCTCACGAAGTAGCGCACATACGCGCCGGCATAGGGGGTGAGGTCGAACAGCTCGTCCGCCGCCACCCCGGCCCACGGGTCGCCGGTGACGTTGCGCACCGTGTTGCCGCAGCCCTCGCGGCTCGAGAGGCCCGCCTCGCCCAGCTCGCTGATCGCTTTCTCGATTTCGGGCAGCGGAATGTGGTGCATCTGGATGTTCTGGCGCGTCGTCACGTGGCCCTTGCGAAGCGGGGTGTATGTCTCGACGACGTCCGCGAACTTGTCCATCTGCTCAGGGGTGATCCCGCCGAAGGGGAGCTTCACGCGGATCATCTGCACGTCGGGCTGGCGTTGGCCGTACACGCCCTGCCTGAGACGGAACTTGACGAACTCGTCTTCGGGCGTCCCACCGTCGAGGAACTTGGTGGCCTCGGTCTTGAAGTCGTCGTACTCCCGCTGCAGGATCGGGATCACGTGTCCAGGGACGTTCTGGAGGATCTCCGGGTCCTCGAGCGTGCCGCGCTGGGCGGGTATCGATACTGGCTCCATCTAGCGAAACCTCCTGGTCCGGGCTCACGCGTGGGCGGGCCCCGGATTAATCGTTTGCGACCGGCAGAGAGATTGGGCGTAAAGCCTAGCGGCTTTTAGGTATTTATCCAAGGATCGGGCTCATCGCTCCGACCCTCGCGCGCCACGCCTTCGAGCATAGCCGCGCGCGTCCATGGGTCCGTGCTCTCCATGGAGGGAGCCAGGCGCGGTGCGGTGTCGCGCATGAATCGCTCCAGCGCAGCCACGATCGCCGCCGCCTCGGCTGGCGAGGCCGACGGCGCGATCAATTCGAGCTTGGGGCGGCGGTTGACCATGTGTCGACGGAGAGACTATCGGCACGCCACTGGGTCGGCGACTGGAACCGGCGGGAGCATGAAGAGGCGGGTGTTATGTTCAAATTTATAGGAAATACTATAGTGACTACAATATGTAGTCACTATAGTAGGTGGTGCAAAAAATGCAATAGTCCCCGCGCGTCCCCGCGCGTCCCCGCTCAAGCGGCCTGCGCGGTAATAGTCCCCGCGCGTCCCCGCTCAAGCGGCCAGCGCGACTACAGCGGGATATTGCCGTGCTTGCGCTTCGGCCCCGGCTCACGCTTGGTGTGTAGCGTGTCGAGCGAAGCGATCAGCTTGGGGCGCGTCTCGTGCGGGACGATCACGTCGTCGATGTATCCGCGCTCGGCCGCCGTATATGGGTTGGCAAAGCGCGCCTTGTAGTCGTCCATCAGGGTCTGGCGACGGTCCTGCGGTGTCGGGCTCGCAGTTATGTCACGCCGGTAGACGATGTTGACCGCGCCCTCCGGTCCCATCACCGCCACCTCCGCCGTCGGCCAGGCGAAGTTGAAGTCCGCCCCGAGATGCTTCGATGACATCACGTCGTAGGCGCCTCCATATGCCTTGCGTGTGATGATCGTGATCTTTGGCACGGTCGCCTCGGCGAACGCGTACAAGAGCTTGGCCCCGTGCCTGATGATCCCGCCCCACTCCTGAGAGGTCCCCGGCAGGAAGCCCGGCACGTCGCAGAAGGTGATCAAGGGGATGTTGAACGCGTCACAGGTGCGCACGAAGCGCGCCGCCTTCGCGGAGGCGTCGATGTCGAGCACCCCCGCGAGCTGGCTGGGCTGGTTGCCCACGATCCCCACCGCGTGACCGTCAAGGCGCGAAAACCCGCAGACGATGTTCTTCGCGTGGTGCTCGTGCACCTCGAAAAAATCCTTATCGTCGACGATCAGGCGCACCACGTCGCGCATGTCGTACGGCTTGTTGGGATTGTCCGGCACAACGTGGTCGAGCTCGGGGTCCATGCGCAGCGGGTCGTCGCTCGGCTGTACCCGCGGGGTGGTCTGGAGATTGTTCTGGGGCAGGAAGCCGATCAGGTAGCGGCAATCCTCGAGGCACGCGTCCTCGTCCTCGGAGGCGAACTGCGCCACGCCCGACTTCGTGTTGTGGGACATCGCCCCGCCCAGCTCCTCGAACTCCACTTCCTCGCCCGTCACGGTCTTGATGACGTCGGGGCCGGTGATGAACATGTGCGAAGTCTCCTTCACCATGAAGATGAAGTCGGTGATCGCCGGCGAGTACACGGCGCCGCCGGCGCAGGGGCCCATCACGAGGCTTATCTGCGGGATCACGCCTGAGGAGCGCACGTTGCGCAGGAACACGTCGCCGTAGGAGCCGAGCGAGATCACGCCCTCTTGGATGCGCGCGCCGCCGGAGTCGTTGATGCCAATCACCGGACAGCCGATCTTGGCGGCGAGGTCCATGATCTTGCACATCTTCTCGCCCATCACCTCGCCGAGCGATCCGCCGAACACGGTGAAGTCCTGGCTGAACACGCACATCCTGCGCCCGTCGATCGTGCCGTGGCCGGTCACGACCGCATCGCCCCACGGCCGGTTCTTCTGCATGTCGAAGTCATAAGTGCGGTGGCGCACGAACGTGTCCAGCTCCTGGAAGGAACCGGGATCGAGCAGCTTTTCAACGCGCTCGCGCGCCGTGTACTTGCCGCGGGCGTGCTGCTTCTCCTCGGCCTCGGGGGCCGAGTGGACCGCGGCTACGCGTAACTCCTGTAGCTCGGCGAGCTTCTCCTCGTAGGTTTCCGGGGCCTTGCTCCGCATGCAGCGGATGTTATCCGCGCGAGAACGGCCGGTGGTGCGCGGCGCCCAGGCGGTCGAGCACGCCGGTCAACAACTCGGTCGTCTCCTCCGTCATCTGCGCTTCCACGGACGCGAGTTCGGCGGCCAAGTCCTCCTCGGGCTCAGCCTGCCGCGGAGGATAAATCGGCTCTGGCGCCGCAAGCGCCGCGACCTCGATCGGCTCGGGCTCGACCACCGCCACCGGCCCGGCAATCGGCTCGGGCTCGACC
>JBARJU010000334.1:0-15652 GCA_049800435.1 Solirubrobacteraceae bacterium | reverse complement strand
TCGCCGGCCCGGTGCTCGGCTCGCTCGGTGCCGCGGCCGTGGCGATCGCGGGAGCGCTCGCGGGCAGCGACCTGCTGCTTGCGCTCGCCTACGTCGGCTTCCTGCTGAACCTCTTCAACCTGCTGCCCGTGCTACCGCTCGACGGTGGACGGGCGATGGCGGCGATGGCCCCCTGGATGTGGTTCGTCGGCTTCGCCGCGCTGATCCCGCTCGCGCTGTTCCTGAACGGTGGGCTCATCATCCTGTTGATCCTCGTGTTCGGCGGACGCGAAGTGTGGCGACGTTGGCAGCTGCGCAAAACCCGCTCGCTCGAGCAGGCGGCCTACTATCGCGTCGCTCCGCGTCACCGGCTGCTCGTCGGGGCGGTCTATATCGGGCTGATCGTGGCGCTCGTAATCGGGATGGAGCAGACCCACATTCTGATCAGCGCGGGCCATAGCTTCCGCTCACTTTGAGAGCGAGTCACAGCCTGCCCCGGAGTCGAGTACGGGAAAGCGTTCTGGCTATCCGAGCCTGTACGCTGGTCCGCAGATCAGGGGATCGTCGGCCAGACAGGACGGGGGTAGGGATGCGAATGGGACCCAGGAGTCTGAGCGCGATCGCACTCGCCGCGACGGTGCTCGTGGCGAGCGGTTGTGGCTCTTCCTCGAAGCCGCTGACTCGCGCGGAATTGACGATAAAGGCCAACGCGATCTGCAAGACGGTGACGGCCAAGCTCGCTTCAAAGACCATCAAGACTCAGCAGGACATCGGGCGGGTCGCCGGCGAACTCGCATCCTTTGAGCAGACCGCACTCACCGACTTGAGCAAACTCGTCCCCCCTGCCGAACTGGAAAACGACTGGAAACAGTTCGTCGCGGGCGCACAGACGCTCGCCGAAAACACCGCCAAGCTTGGCGAATACGCCAACGCGAAAAACCTCAAGGCGGCGCGCGGTCTGATCGTCTCGAGCACAGCGGTCCAGCACCGGATGCAGGCCACCGCAAAGCGCGATGGCCTGAAAGAATGCGAACAGGCCGCCTAACCGCGACCCAACCACCATCTCTACCGGCGGGCTTCCCTAATGCCCCGTTCCACCTCGCGCTTGGAATCGCGCTCGCGCAGCGTCTGGCGCTTGTCGTATAGATCCTTGCCGCGAGCGAGCGCGATCTCGACCTTGGCATGGGCGCCCTTGAAGTAGATGCGGGTCGGCACGAGCGTGAGGCCGCGCTCTGAGACGCGCCCCGCGAGGTGCTCGATCTCTGAGCGGCGCAGCAGCAGCTTGCGTGGGCGCTCAGGGTCGTGATTCTCGCGCGAGGCGGGCAGGTAGGGCGGGATGTGAACCGACTGCAGCCACAGCTCGTCCTCGCGAATCGCCGCATAGCCGTCCTTGAGCTGGGCGCCGGAGGAGCGCAGCGCCTTGACCTCAGTGCCCTGCAAGACGATCCCGCACTCGATCCGCTCGGTCAACTCGTAGCGGTAGGAGGCATAGCGATTGCTCGCGACGTCCCCCTCACCGATCTTGCGCTTCTTGCCCTTGGCTTTGGCCATGTAGCGAGACTAGCCAGACCAGCCCCACGGCGGAGCGCCGGGGTCGGAGGGGACGCCGCTAACCAGCGGGGGCGAGATCGACGCGCCCGGCCGACGCGTCCACACGCACGACCCGCACGTCGACGGAGTCGCCGAGGCGCAAGGTGGCCCCGGATCGCTCGCCGCGCAGGATCGTTGACTGCTCGTTGAGCTCCCACCAGTCGCGCTCCTCCCCCGCACTGAGCAGTCTCACCGGCAGCATCCCCTCGTAGATCGGACGCTCGCGGAACTCCTCCAGTGGTTCGTCCGAGGCCACTTCTACAGTTCTCTCATTAGCTTCCTGCGCGCGCGCGCGTGGGGCATGGGTGGGTGGGGATCCAAATACAATAAAAGCCCCCGCCCCGATGAGGCCGGTCACCTCGCCCTCGAACACCTGCTCATAGCCACCGTCGAGCAAAACCTGTTCGAGCAAGAAGCATGCTGCGATGTCATCGCCCTTGTGCTCCAGCTTTGCGGCCTCGCGCTCGCGCTCAGACGTCCACTCCCCCAGCTCCACGAGCTTGCGCCCACCGACTAGCTTGCCCGTGCCAATGCCCTTGCGCGCGGCACCCCTGCTCTCGCCGACGCCGTCGCCTGCGCCGGCACCCTTGCCCCCGCCCACGCCGTCACCGGCGCCAATCGAAGCGAGCAGCGCACGATGGCAGACGAGATCGGGGTAGCGGCGGATCGGCGAGGTGAAGTGGCAGTAGCAGGGAGAGTGGAGGCCGGCGTGGCCAACGTTCTTCGGCGAGTAGCACGCCTGCTTGAGCGAGCGCAGCACGAGCGAGCTGAGAGCAATCCGGCCACAGCCCGTGCCGCGCACGTGCCCGTCCACCCGCCGGGATATCTCCCCGACGAACTCCGCCGCCCGCGAAGGCAAGAGCGGGTCGGGCAGCGGGGGTGTGGAAACTCCGAGCGAGGCGAGCTGCGCAACGAGCCGGCGGATGCGCTCGGGATCCGGGCGCTCGTGAATGCGGTAGAGGCACGGCACTGAGGCTTGCGCAAGCTGGCGGGCAACCGCTTCGTTGGCGGCGATCATCAGATGCTCGATCAGGCGATGAGACTCGGTTTGGGCGCGCGGAACGATCTCCAAGACATTGCCGTGCTCGTCGAAGGAGAACTCTGGCTCCTCGGTGGAGATCACAAGCGCCCCACTCGACTCACGCGCCTGCTGTAGCGCGGCGGCGGCCGAGCGCGCAGCGACGAGCGGCCTGCCCCACGGCTCCGGCGCAGGCTCCGAACCGGCAAAGATGCGATCGACCTGCTCGTAGTCGAGGCGCATGTCCGAGCGAATCAGCGACCGGCAGAAGCTCGCGGACTCTACCTTCGCGCCGCGCAGGACGAGCTCGACGGTGACAGCCAGGCGCTCGGCGCCCGGCACGAGCGAGCAAGCGTCGCTGGAAAGCGCGTGCGGGAGCATCGGCTCTACGGCGCCGGGCACGTACACGCTCGTGGCGCGCCGGCGCGCCTCCTGATCCACGAGCGAGCCCGCAGCAATGTGGGCGGCGACGTCGGCGATGTGAACCCACACGCGCACGTTGCCGTCGGCAAGCCGCTCCGCGGAGATGGCGTCGTCGAAATCACGTGCGGTGGAGGGGTCAACAGTGAATGTGGGGAGGTCGCGCAGGTCGCGTCGCCGCCCTTCCTGGACCTCAGCCTCCGCCCTGTGCCAGGCACCTTTGGCAGCGGTTCGTGCCTCCCGTTCAACGGCGTGCTCGAAGCGGCGCGCGAGCCCTGCCTCGCGCATCATCTGCTCGATCGCGTCGCGTGCCGTCTCGGTGCGCTCTTGTGGGGGCCACACGACGCGCGCGTTCGACGACTTGCCACCACGGGAGGCAAAGCTCCGACCGCGCGAGCCACCCGACCCTCGTGACACAGCTGTATTCGGGGCGCGAGTGCCGGCGGCCTTGGACGGCTTGTTGGCGCTTTTCTTCGGAGTGCGAGCGTTTGCGGCCCTGGCCTTCTTGGCGGGCCCCTTGCGCGGGCGACCGCCCCGTGGAGGGCTCATTTGACCTGGGCGGCGAGCGTGTCGAGCGCGACCCGCAGGCCATGTTCGGTGTCGATGCCCTTGGGGACGGGCACTTCGGGCGTGACCCCGGCCCCCTCTTTGACGCCGGAGCCGCCGAGGTTGCGTCCGTTGGGCGTGTAGTACTCGCCTACGGTGATCTTGATGGCGCCACCGCCGGAGAGAGGCTCGAGCTCTTGGAAGACACCCTTGCCGTAGGTGTGAGTGCCCACGACCGTGGCGCGACGATGGTCCTGGAGCGCCGCGGTGACGATCTCAGACGCCGAGGCGGTGTCGTGGTCGACAAGCACTACGACCGGGATGGACGTGGGGATCGCGCCGCCCGCCGCGGTGAGCACGACTGTCGATTGCGAACGTCCGCGCGTGGTGACGATTGTGCCCGAGGGAACGAAGATCGACGCGACCAGGCGTGCCTCGCTGACGAGGCCCCCGCCGTTGGCGCGCAGGTCGAAGACCAGACCACGGACCCCCTGCTTGAGCAGGCCCTGGACGGCGTCGTAGAGCTCCCCGTGGGAGCCTTCGCTGAACGTGGCGAGATAGACCCAGCCGAGCTTGACGCCGTGGACGGTGCGCACCGCGGAGGCGACCACCGGCTCTGAGATCGTGGCGCGCGTGACGGTGAGGGTGCGTGTTCCATGGGGCGCACGCGAGGACCTGATCGTGAGGCGCACATCGGTGCCCGGGCGACCCTTTATGAGCGAGACCGAAGTGTTGGGGGGCAGCTTCTCGAGCGAGCGCCCGTTGACGGCGACGATCACGTCGCCCACCTTCAAGCCGGCGCGCTGAGCAGGGGTGGAGTCAAATACGCGTGCCACCCTCAGGCCTGAGGGCCTCGGGTCTATGGAGACGCCGATCCCGGCGAAGCTCACCGGATGGTCGAAGCTCTTGAATTCCCGTGGGGAGAGGTAGGTGGAGTAGGGATCGTGCAGACTGCCGACCATCCCCGCGATCGACGAGTTCGCGAGCTTGCTCTCGGGGACGGGGCGATAGTAGTCGTGGGAGACGCGTTCGATCGCTTCGTTGACGACCTGCGTTTCATGATTGGCGACGAAGGCGTTACGTACGAAGCCGGGCAGCTTGCTCGGGTGACCACCGAGCCAGATCCCAAGGAGGAGCAACAGCACAGGCAGCAGCACCGCCAGGGCCGTGAGCCACGGCTGTCGCTTAAGGGATTTCATACCCCATCACCCTACGCATTAACACGAGCCTCTGAGACGGTCATGGACCAAGCGAGACTAGGACGCAGTGAGCGCGAAATGCGCTCAGCACACGTGCTGGCCGATCGGAGACCTCATCGATCTTCGATCGGTAGGACGATGACCGATCGAAGATCGGCCATCGCCGTGTCCATGACCGTCTCAGACGCGCAGGAAGCGGCGCAGGGATATGCCCGAGCCCGCCGTCGAGACCGCTATGGCACAGCCCATCAACACCACAATCAAGAGCCGGAAGTCGATCATGGCCGGCTGGGAGATCAGCTTGACCGTGGAGGCGAGCGGGTCGATCAAGGTGACCTTCGCGAGCGCCAGCAGGGCAATCGCCCCGACGCCGCCGAGCGCGCCGAGGAACAGGCCCTCGATCACGAACGGCCAGCGGATGAACCAGTCGGTGGCGCCAACCAGCTTCATGACCTCGACCTCGCGCCGGCGCGAGAACAGCGAAAGGCGAATCGTGTTTGAGACGAGCACCATCGAGGAGAAGATCAGCAGCGCGGCGAGCAGGGCCATCGTGATCTTTACGATGCGCGTAGCGGAGAGAATCTTGTCGGTCTGTGCCTGGCGGTTCTGGACGGCGGCGATCGCCGGGTCTGTGACGAGACGCGTGCCGGCGGGACTTGCCTGGTCGAGCTCCGCGCGCAGAGCGTTTGCCTGATCGGGATTGGAGGGCGTGACGCGCAGAATGTCCGGCAGCGGGTTGTAGCCGATCAGCTGAAAGGCGGATGGGTCGATCTTGCGCTCCTGTTCGTAGCCGGCCTGCTTGGAGACGAGTTCCACGTGCCCGGCATACCGAGCGTGCTGGACCTCTTGACGCGCCCGTGCCACTTCGGCGGGAGTCGCCGTTGTGTTGAGATCCACATCGACGACGACGCGCCCGCGGATCGAGTTGGCCGCCCCGTTCGTCGCTTGGACCACCGGGATGAAGACGCCTAGAACCAACGTCGTTACCAAGACACAAGACAGCGCCGCGAAAGACGGCGCCGGATTTCGCCGCATCGAGCGAATCGCCTCCTTGAGGAAGAAACCGAGTTTCATGACAGTGGCGTCGATGAAGTCGTGGACCGAGCAGTCCAAGAACGCAGGCCGCGTGGCGTGCTACGCACGCGTGCTGGCCGATCGGAGATCCCGTCGATCTCCGATCGGTAGGACGCCGGAATGCGAAGCGTCCACGGCTTCATCGCGTTTCCCGGCGAAGACGCTCGGCCAAGTCACCCGTGGTCTCATCCTGGGCGTAGAGCCCGGTGGCCTCGTCGCGGACGATGCGCCCGCGCCTGAGCTCGATCACGCGGCGGCGCATCTTGTCGACCATCTCGTTGTCGTGGGTGGCCACGATCACGGTGGTGCCGGCGCGGTTGATGCGGTAGAGCAGCTGCATGATCCCGATCGAGGTGTCGGGATCGAGGTTGCCTGTGGGCTCGTCCGCGAGCAGGAGCGGCGGATGGGACGCGAAGGCGCGCGCGATCGCGACGCGCTGCTGCTCTCCGCCGGAGAGCTGGTGGGGGTAGTTGTGCAGCTTGGTCGAGAGGCCGGTGAGCCGCAGGATATCGGGCAGAGAGCCTCGGATCTGCTTACGCGAGGCGCCCGTGACCTGCAGGGCATAGGCGATGTTGTCGTAGACGGTGCGCGTGGGCAGGAGCTTGAAGTCCTGAAAGACAACGCCGACGTTGCGCCGGTAATAGGGGATGCGCTTGCGCTCGATGTCGGCAAGCGGGCGCCCGGCGACGCGGATGACGCCCTCGGTGGGGTCGAGCTCCTTGATGAGCAGGCGCATGATCGTCGACTTGCCGGAGCCTGTGGAGCCGACGAGAAAGACGAACTCCTGGCGGTCGATCGCGAAGGTGGCGCGCTCCAGGCCAGTGTCGCCGGAGTCGTACTCCTTGGTGACGCCACGGAACTCGACGACCGTGTTGGCGCCCGGTGTCTTGGCGGGCCGAACGGGGGCCGCCACGGGGTGCGCAGCGCCGTCGTGGCGCAGGCGGCGTGGGAGCGAATGGCGGCGAACGGCTTCGCGGCGACGGATGTCGCTGTCGGGGGAGGACATGGCCCGGCACAGTAGCGAGAGACCCCGCACATGGCCGCATTTTTCCCTGCATGCAAGCTCTTTTGCACATGCCCACATGGCCGGCATCGCCACGGGGCCGCGCGGAACGGGGTCAAGGCGAGCCCCGACGGGATCGCTGCCTTGGCATAAGGTGGAGGCCATGACTGGGATCGCTATGACGACGGTGGAGACCAACTGCCTGCCCGTGTACACGGTGGGCCTGCCGGGCACGCGCGCGCTGACGGTGCTCGTGGCGTTCGACGCGGGGGCGCGGACCGAGCGGGCGCAGGAGAACGGGATGGCCCACTTCCTCGAGCACCTCGTGTTCAAGGGCGGCGAGAAGTACAAGACGTACAAGGACGTGAACGAGACGGCCGAGCGACTCGGGGGCATGCTGAACGCGTACACGAGCCATGACCTCGTGGCCTTCCACATCACGGTCAGGGCGGAGTCCGCGCCGCAGGCGATCGACCTGCTGAGCGACTTCGTCGGCAGGCCGAGAATCGACGCCGAGGAGCTCGACCGCGAGCGCGGCGTCGTGATCCAGGAGATCAACCGCGCGTACGACCAGCCCTCGACCGTGGCGGAGTACCTGATCGATAAGGCCGCCTTCGGAGACCACCCGCTCGGGCGCACCGTGCTCGGCCCGGAGGAGAACCTGAGGAGCTTCACCCGCGAGGCGATCGTTGGCTTCCGGGAGCGTCGCTGGGCCGGGGCGAGCGGCGGGGCGTTCTTGGTAGGAAATACGGAACACGTTCCCGAGCGGGACAAGCTGGCGGAGCTGTTCGCCCGCTTCCCAACCATAGGAAAGCCAGAGCCGTATGTAATGGCCCCGAAGTTCGCCCCCGAGACGATGGTGGAGCAGCGCGACACCAACCAATCGCACCTGCGCATGATCTACAGACCGGGAGTAAGCGTTAGCAATGTAAAAGAGCGCGCCGCCCTGTCGATTTACTCGACGCTACTCGGCGGCTCCATGGGCTCGCGCCTGTTCGAGGAGATCAGAGAGAAGCGCGGGCTGTGCTACTCGGTGTACGCGATCGCTCACGCGTATGCGGACGTACCGATACTGCAGCTCGGCTCGGGCCTCGATTCGAGCAAGTGCGTGGAGGCGTACACGCGCATGAGGGAGATCGTCGACGAGCTGCGCAACGACGGCCCCACCGAGGAGGAGGTGCACCGCGCCCGCGCGTACTCCGCCGGACGCCTGGTGCTTGCCTTCGAGAACACGAACGCGGTGGCCCGCTACAGCGCGAGCCAAAAGATCGTGTACGGCGAGGACATCGACCCGGATGCGGCGATAGCGGCGCTCGACGCGGTGACGTTCGACGAGGTCAGAGAGGTCGCGTCAAACGTGGCCGACAATCTGGCGGTCGCCTGCGTGGGCCCGCACGAAGAGGGGGATTTTTGATGGGAGACGAGATCCGCAAGCGCCCGTAGAGCGCGCTCTTCGCCGGTTACCCGACCCGCTGGTCGAGACCGAGCCGAAAGACAGACCAGATCCGCGCGCCTTCGGTCCCTGCGATCGGAGGAACGTCTGTGACGCGGAGGAGCGTCTGTGACCTATAGACTTTCCCGATGGCGCTTCCGCCCGGCCCGCGTGCACCGGCGGCTGTCAACGCGGTGCGTTTCGCTCGCAGGCCGCTTGAGGTGCTGCAGCGGTGGCATGCGCGCTATGGCGACGCGTTCACTGTGAGGATGATCGGGTTTGGGACGGGCGTGTACGTCGTCGACCCCGGTGCCATCCGTGACCTGTTCACGGGCGATCAGTCCGATCTTCGGGCGGGGGAGGCCAATTCGTTCATGGAGCCGGTGCTCGGGGCGCATTCCGTTCTCGTCCTGGACGGGGCCGAGCACCTGCGTCAGCGAAAGCTCTTGCTACCCCCGTTCCAGGGTTCACGGGTGGCCGCGTTTGGAGAGGTGATACGCAATGTGGCCGAGAGGGAGGTCGCGAGCTGGCGCCCGGGTGCCCGGTTCGTGCTTCGCGAGCGGATGCGCGCGCTTACTTTCGAGGTGATCTGCCGAGCGGTGTTCGGTGTTACGGAGCCTGAGCGCGTGGAGCGCCTGCGTGAGAGATTGGGGGCCGTGATCGACAGCAGCCCGATCTTCATGCTCTCTGCCGCCGCGCGTGCGGACCTCGGGCCACTGAGCCCTGGCCACCGCTTCGCGCGGCGTCTGCGAGCGGCGGACGCGGTCTTGTATGAGGAAATCGGGCGTCGTCGCAACGAGCGCGACCTTGAGGAGCGCTCAGACGTTCTCTCGCTGCTGCTGCGCGCAAGAGACGAGCATGGCCAGGCGATGACTGACGCGGAGCTGCGCGATGAGCTGTTCACGATGCTCGGTGCCGGGCACGAGACGACCGCGACGGGGCTCGCCTTTGCGTTCGAGCTGCTGTTGCGAAATCCGCCCGTGCTCGCCCGCTTGCGCGAGGAGCTCCAGAGCGGGGAGGGTGATGCATATCTTGACGCGGTAGTCAAGGAGACACTGCGACTACGGCCGGTGATCGATGCCGCGGAGCGCACGCTCACGGTACCCAGGACGGTCGCCGGCTGGGAGCTCCCCGCCGGGGTGAAGGTGTACCCCGGGATCGCGCTCGTTCACATGCGCGAGGACCTCTACCCGCAGGCGCACGAGTTCCGGCCGGAGCGATTCGTCGAGGACGGCGCGGAGTCCTACTCGTGGCTGCCTTTCGGCGGCGGGATCCGCCGCTGTATCGGCGCCGCTCTGGCGCACACCGAGATGGCAGAGGTGCTCCGCATCGCCGTGGCGCGGGTCGAGCTTCGGCTGCTACGCGATGACCCCGACCCCGTCGTCCTGCGCGGGATAACACTCGCACCCAAGCACGGCGTCGAGGTCGCGGTGGAGCGGTGCTTCCCCGCTGTGCGCCCGAGGGTCGCCGCGATGGCACTCGAGCGGACCTGACGCCCTGCGCCGGCGGTTACGGCTTCTCGGCTGCGCAGATGAAGTACGTGCCGAGTTGAAACCGCTCGGTTTCGACAGCATGGGACAGCTTGGCCAGCTCCTTCCATGGCCGCGAATAGGGATCGCCGGGGAGCGCCGTCGCCAGCGCCTCGCCGAAGGGTGCCAGCAATCGACCAAGCCGGTTGGTCGGCAGCCCCGCATCCATGACCACAAGACGACCACCTGGACGCAACGCCTCCCAGGCCCTCGACACCACGGCCTGGCGGTCTGGCAACACCGAGTAGCTGAGACTGAAGAGAACTGCGTCCAGGCGGTCCTCGAGAGCGAACTCGCTTGCGTCTCCCAGGACGAGCCTCACATTCCGAAAGCCACGACGGGCGACCAGATGCTGCGCGCGCTCGAGCATCCCGCCGGACGCATCGATGCCGATCACCCGGCCGTCAGCACCGACGGCTCCAGAGAGCAGCTGCAGGTTCCGGCCTGTACCGCAACCAACCTCGAGCACCGTCTCCCCGTTCGTCAAGCCGAGGCGGCCGACCGCCTTGCGCCTGAGCCCGAATGGAAGCCCGATAGCGGCCTCGCCGAAGCGATACCAGCGCGCCAACCGGTCGTACCTCGTGGTGACGCGCGTCAGCGACGGCCGGACAAAGGTAGATTGCGCCATCTCAGCCTATGGCGACCATGCGGTCGATCGGCACTCGCGCCCGCTCGGCGATCTCGGGCGGAACGCGCACCTCATACTTGAGGTCGCGTAGCGCATCGCGCAGCTTGGGGAGCGTGATCATCTTCATGTACACGCACGAGGCCTCGGGGTTGGCCGGGATGAACTTGACGTCGGGGGCAGCCATTTCGAGCGGGTAGAGCATGCCGGTCTCGGTGGCCACGACCGCCTCACGTGGTCCGTCCCGATTGGCAGTGGCGTCCCGCTCCATCTCGACGGCGTAGCGAAGCATCCCTCCCGTGGAGAGCATATGGACACCCTCTGGGGAGATGTCGCCGGCGGCGACGTACTCCATCACGCTGGTGGTGCAACCGCACTCCGGGTGGATCAGGAAATCGGCATCGGGGTGAGCCGCGCGCGTGGCGGCGATGTCCGACGGACGGATCCCGGCGTGCACGTGGCACTCGCCGTCCCAGACGTGCATGGGGCGGCCCAACTCCTTCTCGACATAGGCGCCGAGCCACATGTCCGGCCCGAACAGGATCTCGGTGTCCTCACCATGCGTGGCATAGATGTGGCGCACTACGTCGACGGCGTTGGCGGACGTGCAGCAGTAGTCGGTGAGCGCCTTGACCTCGGCGGTGGTGTTGACGTACATCACGACAACGCCCCCCCTATTCCTATCCTTCCACTCGCTCAGCTGCTCCGCGTCGATCGATGCCGCCAGCGAGCAGCCGGCGTCCAGGTCGGGAATCAGAACCGTCTTCTCCGGACACAGGATCGAGGCGGTCTCGGCCATGAAGTGCACACCGCAAAACACGATCGTCTCGGCGTCTGAGGCCCCCGCCTTGCGCGAGAGCCCAAGCGAGTCCCCGACGTAGTCGGCGACGTCCTGGACCTCCGGCACCTGATAGTTGTGCGCGAGGATTGTGGCGTTGCGCTCGGCGGCGAGCGCACGGATCTCCGCGTGCAGCTCGGCAATCCCAGCCGGGCTCAGGGCCGGCAGCGGGCCCTGGGTGGGGATCATGGGCAACGACTGCATATGGTCCAGTCTATCCCGGCCTTCGCGCGCGACGAATACCGTCCCAAGCATCGCCTAGCTTTTGGCGTCGATGCGAATTGAGACCCCTACAGCACGTCGCACCGCCCGCACACCCGACAAGGTGACACAGTGGTGGTACACTTCTGGGGTGGCAACATCCCATCCCCGCATCCAGGTCACCGAGGACCCCGAGCTTGCCCGCGCGCTGCACGCCGCCGCACCGCACTTGAGTCCCGGACTACCGCGCTCACAGCAGGTACGCGAGCTGGCGATCGTGGGCGCGCGACACCTCGCCGAAGATCCGATGTCGGATGAGCGGCGACAGGAGCTGCTCGAGGATCTGGTGTCGTATTTCGAGCACCCGGAGACCGCCCCATGGGACTGGGATTTGCTGCGAGACGTAAAGCAACGTGCGTGGCGATTCGGATAACGACCCCGCCTGGAGCGGGCGAGTGCTGGTGGTCGATACATCAGCCTGGATGCGCGCGGGCCACCCGAGCGTAGTCGAGCCCTGGAATCGTGCCCTACGCGCCGGCTTGTTGCGAATCGCGCCGGTGACAAGTCTCGAGATCCTGTTCACGGCACGCAACGGAACGCACTTCGACACCTTGGCGGAGAGACTCTCAGTCCTGCGACCAACCCAGCTCACCACGTCGATCGCTCACGGCGCCCAGGACGTGATGCGCACCCTAGCTCACCGCTCCCACGGCGCCCACCGTATCCCGATTGTCGATTACCTCGTAGCGACAACCGCTCAGGAAACCGGGGCGGCCGTGCTCCACTACGACCACGACTACGACGCGCTCGCCGAGGTCATGGGATTCGAATCGGTCTGGCTCGCCCCGCCGGGATCGATGCCCTGACGCCTCCATGACCATCCTGGAGAGGCTGTCGCATATTCTGGCCAGATGAGCAACAGCGGCTCCGACGACCTGCTCGTGCTGGTACGGCGGTCACTCGACGAGGATGTCGGCTCGGGCGATGTCACGACCGAGGCGATCGTTGCCCCCTGCGCACGCGCGCAGGCGCTGATCACACAGAAGGCGCCCGGCGCAATCTATGGCCTCGATGCAGCTGAGGCGGCCTTCGTGCTGCGCGACCCCACCGCCCGCTTCGAGCGTCTGACAGAGGAGGGGCGCTGGCGCGAGGAAGACGGACCTGTGCTCTCCATCGAAGGCACGGCCCGAGCGCTGCTCACAGGCGAGCGCACAGCCTTGAACTTCCTGGCTCACCTCTCCGGCGTCGCGACGATGGCGGCGCGCGCCGTCCAGGCCGTGGAAGGCACCGGGACAATCGTCCTTGACACCCGCAAGACGACCCCGGGTCTACGCACGCTCGAGAAGGCGGCCGTAACGGCCGGAGGAGCGGCAAACCATCGCATCGGCCTGTTCGACGCCATCCTGATCAAGGAGAACCACATCGCCGCCGCGGGCGGGATCGCTCAGGCAGTCGCACGCGCACGCGAGGCCGCCCCCGAGCTCGCCGGCACGCTCGAGATCGAGGTGCGCAACCCCGACGAGATCGAGCAGGCGCTCGCAGCGGGCGCCCCGCGGCTCCTGCTCGACAACATGAGCGTCGAGGAGCTGCAAGCCGCCGTCACCGAGGTAGCGGGCCGGGCGAAGCTTGAGGCGAGCGGCAACGTAACGCTCGAGAACCTCCGCGAGCGCGCCCTCACCGGCGTCGACTACATCTCGATTGGCGCCCTCACCCACTCGGCCCCGGCCCTCGACCTCTCGCTGATCCTGGAAATGCGATCGTAGCGGCGTTAAGGGCGTATGCGTGGAAGTGGAGGATATTCAAGCGGGCCGCGCGGCCGCACGGGCAGCGCCTCAGCGAGATCGAGTACTTGTGCCAGGATTCGGCCGGCACGAGCGGGATCGACCGGATGCTGGGGCGCAGCGATCCGCAATTCCTTGTCCTCAGTTCGTAAATCCACTAGGCCGACTTCAGCAGATAAGCCCGCACAAACCCGTCCAAATCTCCATCAAGCACCCGCTGCACGTCGCCCATCTCATGACTCGTCCTGTGGTCCTTGGCCATCGAATACGGATGCAAGACATACGAGCGGATCTGTGAGCCGAAGTTGACGTCCTGGGCCTCGCCCTTCTCGCGCGCGATCTCTTCCTGGCGCTCACGCTCCTGCTTTTCGACGAGCTTTGAGCGCAGCATCGCCATCGCGGTGGCGCGGTTGGAGGTCTGGGAGCGCTCGTTCTGGCACTGCACCACGATCCCCGACGGGCGGTGGGTGATGCGCACCGCGGAGTCGGTCTTGTTTACGTGCTGACCACCCGCGCCCGAGGCACGGTAGGTGTCCACCTGTAGGTCGTCCTCGTCGATCTCCACCTCGCCAGTGCCTTCGACGACCGGGGCCACCTCGACTCCCGCGAAGCTCGTCTGGCGGCGATGGGCGGAATCGAACGGAGATAGGCGCACAAGCCTGTGGACCCCGCGCTCGGCGCCAAACAGACCGTAGGCGTTCTCGCCGGACACTCTGATCGTGGCCGACTTGATGCCCGCTTCCTCCCCGGCGCTCGCCTCGAGCAACTCGACGGCGAAGCCGCGGCGCTCAGCCCAGCGCATCATCATGCGCAACACCATCTCTGCCCAGTCCTGAGCATCGGTGCCGCCCGCGCCGGCGTTGACGCTCACGAGCGCGTCACCGGCGTCGTAGACGCCTGAGAACAGACGCTGCTCCTCGAGCGCCGCCAAGCGCTGCTCAACCGAGGCGAGGTGCTCCTGCACCTCCTGCTCGAGGCTCGGCTCCTCGCTTGCCATCTCGGCGAGCCCGTCGAGATCCTCGACGTCGCCCTGAAGCGCCGTAAACGTATTCAGGCGCTTGCTCGCCCTCGCGTGCTCGGCCGATACCTTCGCGGCAACCTCGGCGTCATCCCAGAAGCCGGGCGCCTGCATCTGTCCTTCGAGCGCCTCGATGCGCTCGCTCAGCCCAGCTGGGTCAAAGATAGTCCGAGAGCAGCTTCAGTTGCTCACGGACTGCCACCACGCGTTGCGGGGTCGATTCGCTGGGCACAATTGTTGCCATCGGCGCAACGGTATCAGTGCCCACCCACCCACACCGAAGCCAGAAGCAGACAGAGCACGCCGGGAAGGCGCGCCCCCCCCCAATTGCAGGCTTGAACTCCCATCGGGCCGAACTACGTAAAAGTCCGATACTTTCGCCCAATAGGCCGTCGCGCGAACCAACCTCGTGTACGCTGTCGTCATAGCTGTCATGCGTGATGTCGCGAGAATCCACGGGGCACCTCGACGCTTCGTCGTCCACAACATGCACGAGCAGATCCAGCTGGCCGCCGTGCGAGTGGTGGCAGCCAAGGGCTACCACGAGACGAGCGTTCGTGACATCTGCGCTGAGGCCAACATCTCCGCGCGCTCGTTTCGTGAGCACTTCTCGAGCAAGGAGGAAGCGGTCTTCTCCGGAGTCGAAGCCGGCGTGGACCGGGTGATGGGCTTCTGCCAGGAGGTCTACAGGACCTCGTCAAGCTGGCCCGACGCGCTGTGGGACGGCATGTATGCGTACACGGAATGGGCGAAAAACGAGCCGGCGTTTGCCCGCACCGGCATAGTCGAGTTGCTGTCGGTCGGCCCCGCCGCTCAGGAGCTCCTGAAGTCGCTGATGGATGCCTTCATGATCTTCCTGCAACCGGGCTATGACCTGCTCGACCCCTCCGCGGCCGGCAGCCTCGACCAGCCGATCGCACAACGCTTCTTCGAGATGCTCTACCTCCACATCGCAGAGCACTCGATCGAGACGGTCCACACGATCATCCCCGACCTGGTGAGCACGCTCCTGATCCCTTTCATCGGCACGCAGGCAACCGAGGAGTTCATCGCCAAGCGGGAAGCCAATCCTTCGTAGGACGGCCGTAGACCAAGCGGGACAAGGATGCAGCTAGCGCGGTGTGCTTCGCACATAAGCTGGCAGATCGAGGATCCCGTCGATCTTCGATCGGTAAGACACAGACCGATCGAAGATCGGCCAGCGCAGCGTCTACGGTCGTCTTACGAGCCGTGGCAGCGCTTGAACTTCTTACCGCTGCCGCACCAGCACGGGTCGTTGCGCCCGACCTGGTGCTCTGAGTCGATGACGCGCTGCTCCACCACGGGGAGCGCTTCGGGGGCTTCGCCTTCGCCTTCGTAGCCCCCGCCGCCCGGCCCGGCCGCGGCGGCGGCCGCGGCG
>JBARJU010000333.1:0-7159 GCA_049800435.1 Solirubrobacteraceae bacterium | reverse complement strand
GTCTCGGTCAGCCGCCGAGAAAGCGCGCCGCCGCCGCGCGGCGCTCGCTTTCTGAGACGCTGAGGCCTACCTCGCCGTCGGCGAGGGCAACCGTGCCGGACGGCTTCAGGATGCGGGTCGGCGGGGTGCCGCCGATGGCGAGCGCTCCGAACAGGCCGAGCAGCCGCGGGCCAGACATGTCGGAGACGATCGCCGGCGGGGCGTTCCAGGCGATCAGGGGCATGCGCACGAAGCTCGAGAAGGAGAGCAGCCGCGACTTCATGTCCTGGAAGAGCGCCTGCTGGTGTTCCGCGCGCTGCAGGTCGCTCTCGTTCGGGGCGCAACGGTTCTTGCGAGTGCGTGCCAGCGCGAGCGCCTGCTTGCCGTTCAGGCGGTGGGTGCCCTTGCTCAGGCGCAACGTGGTGCCGCCGTTGCGAGCGCCGCCGCTGATTTCAGAGACGATGCACCCGCCGCTGTAGTCGACACCGCCCATCGCGTCGATGAGCTGCGGGAAGTCTTCGAAGTTGACTTCCACGAGGTGGTTGATCGGGATGCCCAGGTAGCGCTCGACCGTCGCGATCGACAGCGCGGGGCCTCCGAAGGCGTAGGCGGCGTTGATCTTTTGCAATCCATGCCCAGGGATTTCCAGCACCGTGTCGCGCGGAATCGACAGGCGCGCCGAGTGACCGCCGCCGGTACGGATCAGCATGATCGTGTCCGAGCGGCTCGGGCCGGCTGTGTTCGCGCCCGGTTCCTTGCTGCCCTTCGGGCGCCTATCGGAGCCGAGCACGAGGATGTTGTTGGCGGTGCTCAGCGGGAACCCGGCCGGCTTGAGCACGCTCGCGACCTCCGACGGGGGAGGGGTGCGCTCGAAGTGGGCGCTCACGAGGAACAGCACGAGTGAGAGCGCCAGCCAGGCGAAGGCGAGCGCGAGCAGGTAGAGCAGGATGCGGCGGGGAGCGATTCGCTCGCCTGTGCCAGTCAGGGTGCGCCAACCGCGGCCGGGGGCCGCGGGTTCGCCGGGAGCGCTACCCGGCTTGCGCGGGCGCCGCGGCGGGCGTGGCGGCAGACGTTCGTCGCGCACGTCTCCTTCGTGTCGTCCCGGCAGGCGTCTGCCGGCGCGGTAGCGCGTGTATTGCGGCTTGTCGGGGTCGGGGTTCACTGAGCTGTGGTCGCTGAACTGGTGCCTTGGCGATTGCCGGCGGCGGATGACCGCTTGTGCCGTGGGCTCGCCGGGGTTGGTATCGAAGTTCGCCGACGAGCAGCGGGACCCTATATTCCTCCGATGACCACCCTGGATGGCGCAGTCGGGCGGCTCGTCGTGTGCCCCACCCCGATCGGCAACCTGGGGGACATAACCCTACGCGTGCTCGACGCGTTGCGCGCCGCCGATGCGATCGCCTGCGAGGACACGCGCCGCACGCGCGTATTGCTCGACCGCTATGAGATCGACGCGAAGCTCGTCAGCTACCACGAGCACAACGAGCGCGAGCGCGCGGGCGAGCTGGTCGGGCGCCTCCGGGGGGGCGCCGTCGTGGCACTCGTCTCCGACGCCGGGATGCCGCTGGTGTCGGATCCGGGATGGGCGTTGTTGCAGGAGTGCCTCGCTTCGGACATCCCGGTCGAAGTGCTGCCGGGCCCGTCCAGTGTGCTCACCGCGCTCGTCGCCTCGGGCCTGCCGGCCGAGCGCTGGCGCTTCGTGGGGTTCCTGCCGCGCCGAGGCGCGGCCAGCAAGCGCGCTGAGTTGGAGCGAGTGTTCAGCGAGTGCCCGGAGACGCTCGTAGCGTTCGAGTCGCCCGGGCGACTTCCAGCGACGCTCGAGGTCTTGGCCGCGCTCGACCCCGAGCGGGCCGTCGTCGTGTGTCGCGAGCTGACCAAGCTGCACGAGGAAGTCCGGCGTGGCAGCGCGGTCGAGTTGGCGGTCCACTACGCGCAGCATTCGCCGCGCGGGGAGATCGTGCTCGTCGTGGGCGCCGCTGCTCCCGCGAACGTTGACCGTGACGAAGCCCTCGCGGCGCTGCGCGCGCTCGTGGACGCGGGGGCGCGCCCGCGGCCGGCGGCGGCTGTCGTTGCAAAGCTCACCGGAGTAGGCGCCAACGACCTTTACCGCGCCACGCTCTCAAAGGGGACTTGACACCTGGGATCGCTCGTGGTCTATGGTGCCGCCAGCGCTTCGCCTAACTTGTATGAGAACCCAGCACGCGGAGAGCCAAACGCGTGGACACTCACCACCATGGGCAGCGAGGCGCACGAGTCGATCGCAGGGCTCGGGGGTTGAGTCACCCTTCTTGAGCTTGCACATGTGCCTGCACATGTTATTCTTCGCTCATCATGGCATTGACACACCGTTCCCAGCTTCTGCTCGACGATGAGCTTCATGCCCGTCTGCGTGAGTCTGCCGCGCGCCGGAGGATCTCGATGGGGGCCCTGATTCGCGAGGCGATCGAGGAGAAGCTCTCCCATGCCGACGATACGCGCGTGCAGGCGATCGAGGAGCTGCTCGCGGCCGAGCCGGTGGCCGTGGAGGAGTGGCCGCAGATGAAGCGCCGCATGATCGATGACATGAACGCGCCGAGCGCTCGCGCCTGACGCGTGCGCCGTTTCCTCTACGACACCGCAGTGTTCGTCTATGCGCTTGGCTCCGAGCACCGCTATCGCGAGCCGTGCCGTTCGATCCTGCGCGAGGCTCAACACGGGGCGCTCGACGGCGAGGCGAGCTTGGAGCTTGTGCACGAGTTCGCCTATGTCCGCCTACGCCAGTCGGGCGATCGCCGCGACGCCGCCCACTGGGCTCGCACCGTCGCTCGTGTGTGCCGCATGCACGCGGTCGAGCAGCCAGACGTCGACCGTGCGCTCACGTTGTGGTGTGAGCACGAGCGGCTCGCGGTACGCGACGCGATCTTCGCGGCGACCGCTCTCAATCGCGGGATCGACGCGATCCTTTCTCCCGATCGCGACTTCGACGATATTCCCGGGTTGCGTCGCATAGACCCGGCCGACGCGACGGCGCTTGCCACGCTCGCCGACTGAACGGCTTTGCGATCGTGCGCGACAAGCGCCGTGCCGACGTCTAGCCGTGTCCTGCGGCTTGTAGTGCCTCGTAGTAGGTCTCCCGCGTGTCGTCAACGAGACGCTCGTGGTGCCGATCGCTCGGCACGAACTCAGTACAGCACTCAGGTGCTACACTGAGTTCGTGCCGACTCGATACAAGCGCGTGTCCGTCACCTTGACGCCGCCTCTACAGGAGGCGTGCGAGCGTCTGCGGCGGCGTGGGCTCGTCCCGTCCGTCGGCGAGCTGGCGATGGCGGGTGCGCAGGTGTTGCTGGCCGACGCTGACGTCCAGGATGATCGGCGGCGCAAGGCCGCGATGTTGCGCAAGCGCCTGGCCACGCGGTTGCGCGCCGGCGAAGGCATCGACGCGGACGCTCTCGCCGAGGTTCGCCGCGGCGGTTGGACCCGCGCGTGACGACGCCGCTCAGCCTGCTCGACACATCGGTATGGTCGCGACTTCGGGATGGACGCGTCGCCGGTGCGCATGCTGAGCGGGTTGCGGCTCGCATCGAAGGCGGAGAGCTGGCCACAACAGAGCCCCTGCTGCTGGAGATGCGCTACTTCGCACGCAACGCCGAGGACTTCGCTCTGCTTGCCGAAGAGCTCGACGCACTGCCGCTGCTTCCCCTCGACGGCACGGCGATCCAGCGCGCCCTGGACGCGCAAGCTCAGATGGCGGCCGATAAGCGGGTCTCCCACCGCGTCAAGCCGATAGACCTGCTCGTTGCCGGTGTCGCCGACCGTCACGAGGCGGCCATCCTGCATTACGACGGCGACTACGACCTGATCGCCAAGCACACCGACCTGAGCTTCGACAGCGTCTGGGTCGCCAAGCGCGGTAGCGCTGGGTAGGCTTTGGCTCGCTCGCTCCGCGGGCGGCCTGTGCAGCACTCACAGTTGAGGGAGCGGGCGGATCACGGGCAGCCGCTCGCGTCGGACGCCCAGTAGCCTGGGACACCATGTCCTTCTACGTAACAACGCCCATCTACTACGTCAACGCTGCGCCGCACCTGGGCCACGCGTATACGACGATCGCCGCCGACGTGCTCGCGCGCCACCACCGCCAGCGCGGGGAGGACGTGTTCTTCCTGACGGGCACCGACGAGCACGGCGAGCCGGTCGCCGACGCCGCGCGCGCGCTCGGCGTCGAGCCGCAGGAGCTCGCCGACCGCAACTCCGAGCGCTTCCGTGCTTTGGCGCCTCGCATCGAGGCCACAAACAACTTCTTCATCCGCACGACCGACCCCGAGCACATGGCGGTCGTGCAGGAGATTCTCACGCGGGTGCGCGACAACGGCCACGTGCACATGGGCACGTACGAGGGCTGGTACTGCCCCAAGTGCGCCGACTTCAAGGCCGAGAACGAAGTCGACGAGGGGGAGCTGTGCCCGATCCACCACGTCCAGCTGACGCGCGAGCAGGAGGAAAACTACTTCTTCGCGCTCTCCTCATTCCAGCAGCCGCTCGAACGCCTTTACGCCGAGCACGAGGACTTCGTCGCGCCACGCACCCGCTACAACGAGGCGCTCTCGTTCATCAAGTCCGGCCTGCGCGACGTGCCCCTCTCCCGCCACAAGCTGACTTGGGGCGTGCCCGTGCCGTGGGACCCCACCCACGTCTTCTACGTGTGGTTCGACGCACTGCTCAACTACTACTCGGCGCTCTCCTACGCGCCCGCGGGGCAGGGTTTCTGGCCGGCGGATGTACACCTGATCGCCAAGGACATCCTGCGCTTCCATACGGTGTACTGGCCGGCGTTGTTGATGGCCGCCGGGATCGAGCTGCCCAAGAGGGTGTTCGTGCACGGCTACCTCTTGATGGACGGCGAGAAGATGAGCAAGTCGCTCGGCAATGTGCTCGACCCGTTCGCCGCGATCGACCGCTTCGGCGCCGACGCGCTGCGCTTCTACCTGCTGCGCGACGTGCCCTTCGGCCAGGACGGCTCGGTCTCGACGGCCGCGTTCGAGCAGCGCTACGAGAGCGAACTCGCCAACGAGTACGGCAACCTCGCCAGCCGTACGATCGCGATGATCGTGCGCTACCGCGACGGCGTACTCGCGGAGGGCGAACCCGATGGACTGCTCCACGACGACTTCCACGGCCTCCCGCGGGGCGTCTCGGACTTGCTCGACCGGGTCGAGTTGACCGGCGCACTCGACGAGATCTGGCAGCGGGTGCGAAGGCTCAACCGCTACGTCGAGGAGCAGGCGCCATGGCGGCTGGCGAAGGACCCCACGCACGCGGACGATCTCGACCGCGTGCTGCGCACGCTCGCGGAGGGACTCAGGGTCGTGTCGGTGCTGCTGCATCCCTACCTCCCCGACTCCACCGAACGGCTGCTCGCGGTGCTCGGCGCCCCCGACACGTCATTCGCGGCGGCAGGCTTCGGGGCAGGCACGGTGCGGAATGTGCAGCCGCTGGAGCCACTGTTCCCGAAGAAGGACGCCAACGAGCCGGTCGGCCAAGCGGCGTCGGCGTGATCGACAGCCACACCCACCTGTACTTGTGCGAGGAGACTGACGCCGAGCTGGTGGAGCGGGCCGTGGCGGCGGGTGTCGTGAAGATGCTCACCGTGGGCACGAACGGCGCCTCCTGTCGTGCGGCGCTGGCGACGGCCGAGGCGTTTCCGCAGGTATATGCGGCGATCGGGCGTCACCCAAACGAGGCGCACGGCTTCGACGACGCCGACCTGGCGGAGCTGGAGGCGTTGGCGGTGCATCCCCGCTGCGTGGCGATCGGAGAGACCGGCTTCGACTTCTATCGCGAAGGCGCGTCTCGCGAGGACCAGCAGCGTGCCTTCTCGGCGCAGCTGGGGCTCGCGCGCGCGACCGGCAAGCCGCTTACCATCCATACACGAGCAGCCGACGACGACACGCTCGCGCAGCTCGCCACCGAGGGCGAGGGGCTGGGCGTCGTGATCCACTGCTTCTCGATGCCCGACAGGCTGGCCGAGTGTCTCGACCGCGGCTACGCGATCTCGTTTGCCGGCAATGTCACGTACAAAAACGCCGCCGACCTGGCCGAGGCCGCGCGACAAGTGCCAGACGAGCGCCTGCTGATCGAGACCGACGCGCCCTACCTCACGCCGCAGGTGGTACGCAAGCACCGCAACCAGCCCGCCTATGTGGCCCACACGGCGGCGTTCATCGCTGAGCTGCGTGGGGTGTCGGTGGCCGAGCTGGGCGCGACGGTGGAGCGCAACGCCGCGCGCGTCTTCGGATGGTGATCCCCCATGACGGGGGGCAGGGCAAGCCGGTCCAGCCGAGCCTGCGGAGGATGCGCAAGTTCGGGATCAGGCCCGACCGTGAGCTCGGCCAGAACTTTCTGATCGACTCGAACATTCTCGGCGTGATCGAGCGTGCGGCCGAGCTTCGGCCGCAGGGGGGGAGAGGCGTCGCAAATGGGACTTCCGCGCGCGCGGTGGGGGAGGGCGATGTGGTTCTTGAGATCGGTGGGGGGCTGGGCGTGCTCTCAGAGCACCTGGCGGAGCGCGCCGAGCACGTGCACGTCGTCGAGATTGACGAGCGGTTGCGCGAGGCGCTGCTCGACGCGACAGACCGCCACGCCAATGTGAGCGTGCACTGGGCGGACGCGATGACGATGGACTTCGCGGCGCTCACGCCGGCGCCGACGAAGGTCGTGGCCAACCTCCCCTATGGCGTGGCGGCGGGGGCGTTGTTGCGCACGATCGAGGAGCTGCCACAGGTCGAGTTGTGGGTCGCGATGGTGCAGCGCGAGGTGGGCGAACGGCTCGCGGCGAGCCCCGGTAGCGACGCATACGGCGTGCCATCGGCGATCGCGCAGCTTGCCTGCGAGGTGCGTGTCGTCAGGGCGATCCCCCGCCGCGTGTTCCATCCCGTGCCAAACGTCGACTCGGTGCTCGTGGGCATGCGCCGTCGCGGGCCCGCTCCGAGTGCAAGTGTGCGAGCGCTCGTGGGAGGTGCGTTCGCGCACCGGCGCAAGACGCTCGCGACCTCGCTGGCGCTGAGCGGGCGCTTGGAGGGTTGCTCGCGCGAGCAGACGCGGGCGGCGCTTGAGGAGCTCGGACTGCGCGAGGATGTGCGCGCCGAGCGGCTCTCGCCCGCGGATTTCACGGCGCTCGCGCGGAAGCTGGGCGTATCGTGAGTAC
>JBARJU010000332.1:0-14610 GCA_049800435.1 Solirubrobacteraceae bacterium | reverse complement strand
TCGGAATGAGCCAGCGACGGGAACCACGCCTCGAACTGAGACGCCGGCGGGTAGACCCCGCGATCCAGCAACGCCCGGCACCAGGCGCCGTACGCGTCGAGATCGCAGGCCGCCGCGTCGGCGTAGTTGCGGACCGGCTCCTCGCTGAAGAACACCGTCACGAGCCCTCTGACGACCTGGACCTGGACCGGCCGGCCGGCGTCGCGGGCGGCCTCGCGCAGGCCATCGGCCAGCATTTGAGTGGTCCGGCCGAGCCGCTCATAGGCCGCGTTGTCCAGCTGCGTGATCGTGGCCAGCCCAGCGGCGCACGCGACCGGATTGCCCGACAGCGTCCCAGCCTGGTAGACGTCACCGGCCGGCGCGATGCGCTCCATCAGTTCGCGGGGGCCGCCGTAGGCCGCGGCCGGAAGCCCACCGCCGATGATCTTGCCCATGATCGTGAGGTCCGGCTCGACGCCGGCCAGTTCCTGCATGCCGCCACAGGCCACCCGGAAGCCGGTGATGACCTCGTCGAAGATCAGCAGGGCCCCGATCGCGTCAGCACGCTGGCGCAACAACTCAAGGAAACCTTCGCGCGCCGGCACGAGGCCCATGTTGGCCGGCAGCGGCTCCACAATAATCGCGGCGATCTCCTCGGCCTCGACCGCAGGCACGCCGGAGGCCTCGAACCCGTCGGCAACGCCAGTGGCGCGGAGCAGCGCCTCGGGGTCGTTCCACGGCACGACGGTCGTCGTCGCCGCGGCGCTCGCGGGCACTCCCGGGCTCGACGGCAGCGCTTGCGTGGCGAGGCCCGAGCCGGCCTGCGCCAGCAGACCGTCGACGTGCCCGTGATAAGCCCCGGCGAACTTGACGATTCGCTCGCGGCCGGTGGCGGCGCGAGCGAGGCGCACAGCGGTCATCGTCGCCTCGGTGCCTGAGGAGGTCATGCGCAGCATCTCCACCGACCCCACTCGCCGCGAGACCTCGGCGGCCAACTCGACCTCGCCCGCGGTGGGCGCGCCGAAGCTGGTTCCGGCTTGGGCCGCGGCGATAACAGCCTCCAGTACGCGGGGGTGAGCGTGCCCATGGATCAAGGGCCCCCACGAGCAGACGTAGTCGACGTAGCGGTTGCCATCCACGTCGTAGAGCTCGGCGCCGGCGCCGCGCGAGACGAAGATCGGATCGCGGCCGATCGCACGCATGGCCCGCACAGGCGAGTTGACTCCCCCGGGAAGCAACTCGAGCGCACGCCGGTAGAGCTCGGCGGAGCGCGTATCTGTCAGAGATGCCGGCATCGACTCAACAGAGCAGGCAGTGGATCGCGGCGGCGGCCACCAAAGCGTTCCCTGGGGACGCCCGCTAGACGCCGGCGTGCTCTCGTTCCCAGTTCTTGAAGTCCTCGGTGAAGTAGAGCAGCCGAATCTTCTTGAACTCGGTGGATGAGTACAGCGTGGCGCGCTCGTCGATCCCGGTCATAGCGGCGATCGAGTCGAGGATCGCGTCGCACTCCTCCTTGGAGCGACCGTGGGCCATCGTGAAGACCGAATAGGGCCAATCCTTATAAGTGGGTCGCTGATAGCAGTGGGAGATACCTCGCACCGCCGCCATCTGGCGCCCAACGTCGGGGATCTGCTCGTCGGGTACCTTCCATACGCCCATTCCATTCGCCGAGAACCCGGCCCTGCGGTGGTAGAGGATCGCCGCCACGCGACGCAGCAGCCCGCGCTCCTGCATGCCGACGAGACGGTCGAGCAGGCGCCCCTGGTCGAGTTCCAGGACTGTTGCCGCCCGCGCATAGGGTTCGGAGACGACTGGCATATCGCCCTGAAGCGCCTTGATCGTCTCAATGTCCGACTGGTCGTAGGGCTGTGGATCGAGCTCGAGCGGCTCGGTGGCGAGCGCTGGTGCGGCGAGCGTTTGCGTGTCGCCCTCCATCTCCAGGTCCATCCTGATCTTGAAGAGCTTGAGCGTCGGCAGCTGACGCACCGACTCGGCGCCCGCCTCCGCGGCCAGCAGCCGCAGCGTCCCGTCGAGCCCGAGCGGAGAATCTGGCTCGGTGGCGATCGTGAACCACAGGTTGAATTCGTGGTTGCGCAGGTAGTTGTGGGAGACGCCCGGGTGGGCGTTGATGGCCTGAGCCGCGCGATGGGGGTTCTCGGGGTCCACCTTCGCGGCGACGAGCATCGAGGAGTAGCCGAGGGCGCGCGTATCGAAGATCGGCGTGACCTGGCGGATGATGCGTTCGTCGAGCAGGTACTGCACACGCGCGAGCACCTCGCTCTCCTGCATCCCGGCCAGCTCGGCCACGCGCAGGTAGGGCCGGGGCTCGATCGGGAAGCTTCCCTGCATCAGGTTGAGCAGGCGCTTGTCGAGATCCTCGAGCGGGATCGCGGCGCCATGCTTACGGCTGCGTGTCTTAATGCCCGCCCGCCCCGTAGCCGTGTCTGTTATGCCATCGGTGGTCATATCGTGTCGCTGTCTCTCGTTGTGATTGCTTGCGGTCTTCGATCGTGCCGGTGGGGGTCGCTAGCCCTGCGAGAGCCAGCGGGCGGCGTCCTTGGAGTGGTAGGAGATCACGATGTCGGCGCCGGCGCGATGCAGCGAGGTCAGTATCTCTGTGACGGTGGCGCGCTCGTCCATGTATCCCGCCGCCACGGCCGCCTTTACCATCGTGTACTCGCCGCTCACGTTATACGCCGCGACCGGCAGGCGCGTTGCTCGCTTGACGGCCCGAATCACGTCGCCGTAAGCCAAGGCCGGCTTTACCATCATCATGTCGGCGCCCTCGCTTGCGTCGAGCAGCGCCTCGCGCACGGCCTCCCGGCCGTTGCCAGGGTCCAGCTGGTAGGAGCGACGATCGCCAAACTCGGGAGCACAGCCGGCCGCTTCGCGGAACGGGCCGTAGAAGGTCGAGGCGAACTTGGCGGCGTAGGCCATGATCGGGGTTTCGGCGAAGCCCTCGGCGTCGAGCTCCGCGCGGATCGAGCCGACGCGCCCATCCATCATGTCCGAGGGGGCGACGATGTCGGCGCCCGCGCGCGCATGGCTCACCGCGGTCCGGGCCAGCAGCTCGAGGGTCGCGTCGTTGTCGACGCCCCCATCCGGCCTCAACACGCCGCAATGGCCATGGTCGGTGTACTCGCACAGGCAGACATCGGTGATCACGAGCAGCTCTGGAAAGGCTTGCTTGACGGCGGCGATGGCGAGTTGCACGGCGCCGTCCTCGTCCCAGGCGCCCGACCCTTCGCGGTCCTTCTCGGCGGGAATTCCAAACAGCAACACGGCCCCCAGACCAAGCGCGGCCGCCTCGGTCGCCTCCTGGACCGCCGCCGCGATCGACAGGCGCTCGATGCCGGGCATCGCCTCGATCGGCTCACGCGCGGAGGTTGTCTCGGATACGAACAAGGGCAGCACGAGCCGATCGGCGCGCAACTGGGTCTCGCGCACCAGCCCGCGCATGGCCGGGGAGGCGCGCAGCCTGCGCATGCGCGTTGTGGGAAAGGACATCGCCTTCGAGGATACTCGGCTGCGTGGGACGGGCTATTCGGCCCGGCGCAGCCCGATACGGGCGAGCACCCCGAACAGCAGCGTGACGCCGGCCAAGTGGGCGAGCGAGACGCCGATGCCCGGGGAGGCGCCGTTGACCGCCGCGTCGAGGGCCTGGAGCGCGGCCTTGTAGGGGAACACAAATGACACGATCCCAATCACGTCATAAAGCCCGCGGGCAACGGACCCGCTCGGGACGAGCGCCAGAAACGCGAGCGGCAGGGAGAGCAGGAATGCGAGCAGCGAAGCCGCGCGCACCTCACGCGCGAGCGCGCCGATTGCGATCCCAAGCGCGGCGAAGGCGAGCGCGGCGAAGGCGAGCGCCACCACCCACAGGCCGGCGCGCGCGAGGTCGAGCGCGACGAAGGCGCTCACCCCGAGCAGCATCCCAAATGCCACCACAAACGCGCACCCCGCCGCCAGCAGCGCCTTCTCGGCAAGCAAGCCCTCGCAGGAGATCAGACTGCCGCCCCGCCCGCGTGGGGAGCGAACGAGGCGTGCGATCGCATGCTCCTCGCGCTCGAGCGCGATCCCGCCGGCGGCGAGCAGCACGCAGATGAACATCAGCGAGATGCTCACGGCCACCACGACGGCGTAGGTGTCCAGCGGCGTGCGCCTGCCGTGCAGGAGCGTGCTGTGGACGGTTATCGGCTGGCTGACGGTGGTGAGCACGTCGGCGGCGAGACCGAGGTTGTTGGCGGCAAGACTCGCGAAGCCGGCGATGCGCACGAGCGTCGCGCGGTCGCTGCCGGGAGGCTGACGGCGGGCGATCGCGCCAAGCGTCGTGGGAAGCCGGCGCAGGCCGACGATCTTCTGGCTGCCGAGCACTCCGACCGGCCCGCCCGTGAGCAACAGGTTGAGATCGTGCACCGCCACGCTCTTGATCTGCTCGGAGAGCGCCAGGTTGGCCTGGGCGAGAGCTGAGTCGATCGCGGAGCGCACGAACGATTGCTTCAGAGCATCGCCGTTGTAGATCACCTCAGCGTGAGCCTGGTTCACGCCCGAGGAGATCCTTGAGACGATGTCTGGTGGGATCACGATCGCGGCGAGCACGTCGCCCGAGGCGACCCGCGACACGGCGGCAGCGCGAGTGGGGACGCGCACGACGTGCACCTGGTCGAAGAGCTCGTTGGTGTATTGATCAAGGCCCACGCGCTTGCCACCGAGCGTGATCGTCTCGCCGGGCGGTGTTTCGTTGACGATCGCCACACGCGGCTTGGATGGGCTTGCCGAGATCGCAAACCCGATCAACAGCGCGATCGCGACCGGGTAGACGATCAGCAGCGCCACCAGCAGGCGCGAGCGACGCAGGATCAAGAGGTCCTTGCCGAGCAGCCACCTCACGTCGTGCCCTCCGGATATGAGCGTTCCCGCTTGCGCAGGAACGAGATGAATGCCCGCTCGAAGTCGGGCTCGTTGTCCGTCCGATGGATGAGATCCGCGGGGGAGCCGTCGAACAGGAGCGTGCCCCGATCGAGCACGAGCACACGCTGCGCATAGCGCTGCGCCTCGCCGACGATGTGGGTGGAGAACACGACGCTCCTGCCGCGCGCGGAGAGCCCGCCGATGAACTCCCACAACCGCTCGCGCTGGACCGGATCGAGCGCGGAGGACGGCTCGTCGAGCAGGATCACGGGAGGGTCGGCGAGCAGTCCGAGCGCCACGTTTACGCGCTGACGGTTGCCCCCCGAGAGACGGCCCACGCGCTCGTCCGCGCGGTCTGCCAGCCCGGTCTGATCGAGCATCCGCGCGACAACCGCCTCCGGGTCCGACACCCGCTCGAGGCGAGCGAACAGGCGCAGGTTCTCCACCACCGAGAGCTTCGAGTAGAGGGCGGGCTGCTGGGGCACCCACCCGATCTCCCCCGGCGCCCCGCTCACAGACCCGCTGCTCGGCGGCTGAACGCCCGCGAGGATCGAGAGCAGCGTGGTCTTGCCGGCGCCGTTGGGCCCGATCACAGCGACCGCCTCGCCCGCGTGAGCCGCGAAGTCGACGTCCCGCAGCGCCTCGCGCGAGCCGTAGCGCTTGCCGAGGCCCTCCACGCGCAGGACGGGCTCCCGGGGCCCTCCACCTGCGCTCACAACAGCCCGCCGGGCGAGCGCTCCCACGCCTCGAGCTTGAGATGGCGGTGCAAGTAGATCGCGGTCTCGCGCAGCACGGAGAGGATCGGAAGCGATACGAGCGCGCCGATAACGCCGTACAGCTGCAAGCCGAGCAGCAGCGCGAAGATCACGAGCAGGGGGTTGATGCGTAGCGTGTGGCTGAAGATCTGGGGGGCCACGATGTGCCCCTCGAGTTGTTGCAACCCGACGAACAGCAGGGCCACCCAGAGGGCGCTGATCGGATCGGTGAAGAGCGCCAGCACGATCGGGGGAATCGCGCCGAGGATCGGCCCGATGTAGGGAATCAACTCCATCACCCCGTAGAACACGGCGAAGGCAAGCGCGTACTTGCGGCCCTCGGGGAAGATCCCGAGCACGCCGAACAGGTACAGCGCGACGCCGGCCGAGGCGCCCATGACCACGCTGAAGAGAAGCTGTCCACCGACGTAGCGCGAGACCGCATGCTGGACGAGCCTCGGGAAATCGTCGGCTGGAGTCCCGTCGCCCGGCGGCATCGCGTTGCGCACAAGCTTGCCTATCGACTGCCCGTAGATGAGCATGTAGACCGACAGCACGAATATGAGTACGAGGTCGACAAGTCCTTTGGCCACTTCGGTGAGCAGCGCGCCACCGAACGAGGCGAGTTCGGTGGCGCTCTTTGAGACCTGTTCTTGCAGTGTTTGCAAGGCTGTCTTGCCCTGGCTCACGAGTTTGGCGTGAATGCCGTGTTTGTTCAATTCGTCCTGAAAGCCCGCGATCTGGCTGTTTGCTTCGTTCACGATGTGTGGGAGATTGCTCGTGAACGTGCGAACCTGGTTTGAGATCGGGTTGGCGAGCAGGAAGCCCACTCCGGCGAGCGTCAGGAAGAATGCTAGGTATACGGCCAGGACCGCCAACCCACGGGGGGAACGCGTGCGCTGTTGGAAGAAGGCAACGAGCGGGTTCAGCATGAGCGCAATGAGCGCAGCCACGATGAAAATCAACAACACCTTGCCCGCGGCTCTCGCCAGCGCCCACAGCGCGAGCAGCGACATCGGCAGCAGCACGAGCTGCACCCAGCGAGGCACCACCACGCGCGGTGGCTCGACGGCAGCCGTCTCGGGAGCCTCGACCAACTCATGCTCTGCGCCGGTCGGCGGCTGGGAGCTGGACGACGTGCCCAAGTCCTCGCTCATGGCTTCGCCCGAGCGAGCGCTCCAACCCTTATCGACACTGTCATCGACCCCACAACGATGGGCAGAGTATGGCTGAGTCGGAGGCGGGGCAGGACCGGGGCCGAGGCGAGGCGAGCATCCTGTTCGTGGGCGATCTCGTCGGCAGCATCGGGCGTCACACGCTGATCGAGTGCCTGCCGCTGCTACGCGAGCGGCTCAAGCCCACCTTCGTCGTGGTCAACGGCGAGAACGTGGCGGGCGGCCTCGGCATCACGCCGAAGGTGGCCGAGGAGCTGTTTCGCAACGACATCGATGCGATCACGCTCGGCAACCATGCCTACCACCGGCGCGAGATCTACTCGTATCTCGATACCAAGGAGCGGATCGTGCGTCCGTTCAACTACCTGCGCGGACAGCCCGGCCGCGGCGTGTGCGTCGTCGAGAAAGACGGCGTCAGGCTCGGCGTCGTGAACCTCAGCGGCAACCTGTTCCTGAAGGCAGGGCGATCGGCCTTCACCGAGGTGGAGCCGGCACTGCGCGAGCTCGGCCAGGTCGACCACATCATCGTGGACATGCACGCCGAGGCAACCAGCGAGAAGGTGGCGCTGGGGTGGTTGCTCGACGGACGGGTGAGCGCCGTCGTGGGGACCCACACGCATGTGCCGACCGCCGACGCGCGCGTGCTGCCCGGGGGGACCGCGTACATCACCGACGTCGGCATGACAGGGCCGCGCGGCGGCGTGATCGGCGTCAAGCGCGAGCAGGCCGTCGAAGCGCTCGTGACGCAGATGCCGGTCCGCTTTGAGACCTCCAAGGAGGACCCGTGGCTGATGGGGGTGCTGGTGCGCTGCTCTAAACCGTTGCGAGCCGATTCGATCGAGCAGATACTGATGGCTCGGCCCGATCGGGCAAGTCCGGTTGGGTGAGCGCTCCGAGCAGGGCGAGCATAACGAGGCCGAAGAACCACGGGATGTAGAGGTAGAACCAGTGGTCAACGCCGAGCTGGACCGCCACGAGCACGGCGGCGGCGGTCGCCGCCAGCCCGACCGTGTCCGCGCGCCTTGGTAGGACGGCCACCGCTAGCGCGAGCACGAGCACGGCGCCCTGGATGGCTGCTTGGATGTGTCCGAGGTTGTGGAGTCCCCAGATCGAGAAGGGGGATTCGCGGTCTGACTGGTAGGCGAGCGTGCGCTCGTAGATCGTGTGCAGCGAATCGTGGGCGAGTGCCGGGATCGACACGACGGCGACCGTCGCCAGGAAGGCGAGCGCGAACAGCGCGAGCGCGCGAGCGCGGCGCCGAGCCGTAAGGCCGCCGAGACCATGCGTCCACAGCAGGGGCGCGAGCGCGAGGGGGGCGAACTTGGTGAGCCCCGCAAGCGCCGCGAACATGCCGCGCCCCGGCGGTGAGGACGCCACGAGCACAGCCGCGAGCACGAGCGCGGCCACGAGCGAGTCGTTGGAGTTGCTCTCCAGGGCATACAGCGTGAAGGGGTAGGACACCCACGCGTAGGCGAGCGCGATCCCGAGCCCGGGGCCGCGCACGCGCCGACCGAGCAGGAACAGCAGTGCGACCGCCAGCAGGTCGAAGAGGATCGCCGCCGCGTGCGCCGCCGGCAGGTCGTCCCAGCGCCCGCTCCAGCCGAGCGCCTGCTGGAAGGGGATGTAGGCCTCATAGTTGACGGGACCGTAGGTGTCGCCGTGTTCGTTGTCATACGGATAGGCCCCGTACAGCGGCCGGTCGTGGGCGATCCGCTGGGCGCCGACCACACCCGCGTAGCCGACGTCGATCACGTTGGAGTCGGTGACGTTGAGACCGACGCGAAAACCGATCAGGAACACGACACCGACGGCGAGCCACGGGGCGGGGACAAGCAGGCGCAGCGACGGCCTCGCGCGTTCCGCCTCGCGCGAGGCGCTAGGCCGCGTAACGCCGGCCCCGTTAGGTCTGGCGAGGCCGGCGAGCGAGCCATCGCCCGGGTCGATCGGTGCTGGTGAGCGGCGGCCGACCCGCGCGAGCGCGAGCATGCGCACGAGCAGGTAGACGAGCGGCGGGTAGACCAGCGGCGTCGAGGCATAGATGCGCCCATGGTTGAAGTAGGCGAGCGACACCGAGAACGAGAGCAGCACGAGCAGGTCGAGATGGAGTAGGCGCAGCGGGTGGCGCCAGTCGAAGAACGGCACGAAAAACAGAACGCACAATGGGATCCAGATGTAGAGCGCATTGACGTGCCTGCCAAACGCGCCGGGATAGCCACGCGCCATCGACCACGCGATCTGAAAGCCGGTCCACTGTTCCATCACGTGGCCGGTGAAGTCGGCGACGATGACCTGACCGATCTCCTTGCCCTGCTTTGAGAAGTAGCTCACCTGCCAGCGCGAGGGTCCCTTCAGGTAGGCGCCCCCGTAGGAGCCCCTGTAGCGCGCCCGCACCGCGCGCATCTTCGGGAGGGCCCCCGCGATCTCGAGCACGCGGTTGGGCGAGAGCTTGCGCCCGATCGGGGGTGTGTCCGACGCCGCGATCGGAACCGGGGCTTCGGGGTCTGTCACGGTGCTCGCGGATTTCGACGCTGTGCTCGCCTGCCCCCCGCTTTGGGGTGAAGCACCCGTGTCCTTCAGGTCGATCGTGTCGGTCGATTCGGCCGACGATTGGGATTGGGGGGCGTTCTTGGGGTGCGAGGAGGCGGGCTTCCCAGTGGCCGTCGAGTGCGCCGTGGTGCGCACGCTGCCGGGTGTGGCGGCGTGCGCCGGCGCGGCGCCGGCGAGCGCAAACACGGTCGTGCAGAGAGCAAGCGTGAGGCGTGGAGCCATCGTGCGAGGGTACCGGCGGCTCGTCCGACTCAGCGCAGGGCTGGCTCGAAATGGTCGGTGACGAGGCCGGCCATGTCACGGATGGCCCACTGGTCGGGCTCCCGCGTGAGCTCGGTGCCGCACACGATCAAGGCCCCGAGCGAGTCTTCGCCGCGCAGCGATCCGTGCGAGCCACCGCCGACGTGCGCCTGTCCGCCGAGGTCTGCGAACTCGTAGCCCGGTGCCGCCGACAGCAGGATCTCGCCCGAGCTGGCGCAGGTGAGCGCCGACCACACTCTGTCGAGCGCGTCGGGGTGAGAGGGAGCGATCAAGCGTCCCTCACGGACATGCGCGTCGAGGACCTCGAGGGCCCCTTCGACACCCCAAGAACGTGTCCTTGAATCCTCGATATCGCCATCCGGGCAGAAGCGCAGCTCCGCGTGACCGGCGCGAGCGATTACCGCCTCCACCGCGGCGCCGTGGATGTCGCGCTCGAGCCACATCGCAAGCTCCACTCCCTCGAGTAGGAGCGCCCGCCGCGCCGCCTCGGAGCGCACCTGCTCGGGATGGTCCTCGTCGAGCACATACACCTGTGCCGCCCGCTGGGATGGGCACACCGCGATACGCGAGCGCCTGCCTGCTCGCGCCCCAGAGGGTGCGCTCTTCAGGGTGTCCCCGCGAGGGGGCTCGTCGCCGGGTCCGGCGCCGGCGCCCTCCGTCCGCTTGGCGCGCCCGTTGGCTCGCGCACCTGGGCTCAGCACTCCCAAATCGGACAACCCGTCGGCGAGCACGATCGCGTCGGTGACCTGCGCCTGGGAGTGGTCTGCCATCACGATCACCGCGTGCTCCTCCAGGAAGCGGTCCACGCCGCCGCCGGCCTCCATAACGCGCGCGAGCTGGATGTCGGCGAGCGCGATCGAGCGCACCTGGCCGTCGGGGCCGGCGCGGTGCGAGTGCCAGTCGTTGTCGGGCAGGGATAGCAGCAGGAAGTCGAACAGGTCGTGCTCGACCATGTAGGCGCCGACACAACCCGAGTGGCGGTCGCGCACACCGGGCATCCCGAGGTTCGAGCGACAGCCGGTCTGGCGGCTCGCGAAGATGTCCGCGTAGAACAGCTCTCGCGGACCCATCACCGGGTGGCGCATCAGCGTCGAGGCGATCCGGGTGAGGGTTGTGTCGCGCTGGGGCTCGTGAAGGTATCGCCCGCGATACATCAGGTAGGTGGTGCCGGCCGTGCGTATGCCCGCGTCGTCGAGCGTCTCGAACACTGTGGGCGTCTGCTTTGAGAGGTGGGCTCCGTTCATGTTGTAGACCGTGTCGGTCAGCTGGCGCGCGAGGCCGACGCGCTGGGAGGCCCGGAAGCTCGAGCCGTACTCGACGTAGCGTTGCTCCGCGCGGTGGTACCAGCTCATGCCCGGGATCTCGTGGCGGTCCTGCCAGACGCCTGTCACGATCGAGGCGGCGCACACCGGCGTCACCGAGGGGAACGCGGCCACGCAGTCGGGCACGTAGAGCCCGCGCTCCATCAGCGCGGCGAGCGTCGGCGCCTCGCCGGCGGCGACGGCGCGCTCGAGCATGGCGGGCGCCATTGCGTCGATCACGCACAGGACGAGCTTCGGCACTAGCGGCGCAGGATTCGCAGGCCCGCGTACTTCTCGTCCGAGCGCGAGCGCATCCGCCACACGAACCACGCGAGCAGGGCGACCGCCACGTACCCGAGCGGGTGCACCAGCGCGACGAGTGCCGCAAGCACGAGCGAGGCGCTGTCGAGGTAGAGCGTGAGTGCTTCGCGCGCCCCACGGTCGGGCAGGCGCGTGCGAGCACGTGCGATCACGGGTCCTGAGGCGCGCTGTGCGAGTCCCGCCACGAGGAAGCCGCCGATAACGCCGGCCCATGCAGCGTCCCCATGCGCGGCAAGCGTGCCCGCGAACAGCAGCGCGCCGGCGCCGAGTCCCAGCCCCGCAAGCGACGCGGCAAGCGGATCGGGCCGCTTGGAGCGCTCTGTCGGGTCGATCGCGGGCGCAAGGCCGAACACCATCTGAAGCACATACGCGAGCACCAACGCGACCACGACCACCAGCAGCCACCAGTCGGCTTCCAGGAAGCTGTATGCGCCCTCGCTGAAGCTCACACCGAGAGCCCCACTCGTGGCGAGCGCGCCGGCGAGCAGCAGTGGCAGGAACGGACGCAGCCCACAGGCCGCGGCAAGGCCCGCGCCGAGACCGATATAAAAGAAGAGGCCGTTCATGCGTCAGTTGGATCGTTGCAGGACGTGTAACCGTTTGGAGCGTGCGCTACCTTGGGACGGGTATGGACCCTCGTCAGATCGGCGCCCGATGACGATAGACGACCCTTCCGGCGATGGGGAGCGCGAGCGCCCGACCGCCCACGAACTGAGGCGCTACGAGAACCTGTTCGCCGAGCGCACGCGCGGGATGCGCTCCTCGGCGATGCGCGACATGATGTCGCTGACCGAACGCCCCGAGGTGATCTCGCTTGCGGGCGGCCTGCCCGAGACCGGGACGTTTCCCCCGGAGCTGTACGCGAAGCTGATGTCAAGAGTCGCCGCCGAGTCGACCGCGCGGGCGCTTCAGTACGGTCCAACGGAGGGGATGGCGTGCACGGTGCAGTGCATCGTCGAGGTGATGGCAGCCGAAGGCACATCCGTGGACCCCGACGAGGTGATCGTCACGACCGGCGGCCAGCAGGTGATCGACCTGATGTGCAAGGCCTTCATCGACCCGGGCGACACGATCGTGGCCGAGGCGCCGACGTACCCGGGGGCGGTGCCAACGTTCGACGCATACCAGGCGAATGTGGTCCAGATCGAGATGGACGCGGGCGGGATGCCGGTCGACGAGCTCGAGGCGACGCTCGACCGGCTCGCCGCCGAGGGTCGCAGCCCGAAGTTCATCTACACGATCCCCAACTTCCAGAACCCGGGCGGCGTGACGATGTCCTTGCCGCGCCGCCACCGTCTCGTCGAAGTGGCGCGCGAGCGCGAGATCATGGTCTTGGAGGACAACCCCTATGGGCTGCTCCGCTACGAGGGCGAGCCGCTCCCGACGCTGCACTCGCTCGACGCGCGCCTGGCCGCGCGGGGGGGCGCCTCGGATTTCGTCGTCTACCTGGGGACGTTCTCAAAGATCCTCTCCCCCGGTGTGCGCCTCGGTTGGGCTGTGGCGCCGAGGCCCGTCATGGAGAAGCTCAACCTGGGTAAGCAGGGGGCCGACCTTTGCTCCTCGCCTGTCACCCAACTGTTCGTTGCCGCCTACTTCCAGGAGCACACGGGCGGCGTGCCGGGCTGGGTGGCTCACCTGGAGTCGCTAAAGGCGCTCTACCGCAAGCGACGCGACGCGATGCTGGAGGCACTCGGCGAGCACTTTGGCTCCGCCGCCTCCTGGACCAAGCCCCAGGGCGGCCTATTCATATGGGCGACATTGCCCGACTACATCGACACAACCGACCTACTCGCGCGAGCCCTGGAGAGCGAGGGCGTCGCCTTCGTGCCCGGCCGCGCCGCCTACCTGGACGGGCGCGGGGCATCCTCGATGCGGCTGAACTTCGCGGGCGTGGCCGAGGAGGACATCCGCGAGGGGATCAGGCGCATCGGCAAGGTCTTGCGCGAGCAGGTGGGCCTGTTCGGCACACTCACCGGCGTGGAGCCCGCCGTCGTGGCCACACCGGCACAGGAGCCCGATCCGGAGATGGCAAAGGTTGTCGAGCTGCCGCGTCGCGAGCAGCGCGAGGGAGAGCGGCGCAGTCGCTAGGAATCCCCCGCGGCGAAGTCCTCGGGCGTAACCTCGTCCAGGAACTCCTTGAAGCGCTCGACGACGTCCTCGGACTCCTCCATGTTGTGCTCGAACTCGATCGCCGACTCCGCGATCACCTCCTCGGCCGCGAAGATCGGCGCGCCGGCACGGACCGCGATCGCGATCGCGTCGCTTGGACGCGAGTCGATTTCCATCTCGCGCCCGTTCACGTTGAGTGTGATCGAGGCGAAAAACGTGTTCTCGCGAAGCTCCGTGACCGCCACCTGTGTGCACTTGACCTCCAGCTCGCCGAGCACTTCGCACAAGAGGTCGTGGGTCATCGGTCGCGGCGTGCTCGCCCCCTGTAGCTTCATCAGGATCGAGGCGGCCTCGGGGTGGCCGATCCAGATCGGCAGGAACTTATTGCCGTCAACCGTCTTGAGCAGCACTATCGGCTGCTTGCCGACCATGTCGAAGCTGACGCCGTAGATAACCATCTCCTGCACGACATTCCTCCAAAGGGGGAAACCCAGAGTATAGGTGCCCATCGAGAGCACGCGCCCCGGCCAGACGGCCGGAGCGGCGACTAGCTCAGGCGCGCACCTGGAAGCTCCAGAGCTTGTTGCCCAGGAAATTGAGGGGGGTGGAAGCCGCCACCGCGAGCGCCTGCGCGGGCACCTTCGCGACGCCGCCGAGCTCCACCAGAAGCGTCAGCAGCAACAGGCCAAACGCGAACGCGACGAGGCTCACGACGAAGAAGCGGATCGCCTGGAAGTGGATGCGGCCCGCCGATGCGTCAAACGTCCAGTGGCGGTTGAGCACGAAGTTGTTGAGCACGGCGACCAACCATGCCACGACCGCCGCGGCTTGGTAGGGGATGCTCAGGGCATGCACGCACAGGGCGTATACGGCCAGGTTGAGCACGAAGCCCGTGCCGCCCACGATCGCGAAGCGCACCAGCTGGAGCCAGTTTGCGGGTCGGCGCAGGCCGTGAAGCAAGCGCATGTGGGGGCGCAGCTCGGCGTGCTTGGCGGCGCTCACGGGACGAATGTCCACGGCGGTGTCCTGTACCGGCATCCGACCAGGGTATCCAAGGCGGGCCCGGACCAGGTCCGCTGGCACCCGCGCGGTCCGTAGCCGGCGTGTGGTCGGACCAGGTCCGCTGGCACCCGCGCTTGTCCCCCGCGGCCCATAGCCGGCGTGTGGTCGGCCTCCGCCCAGCGCCCGCCTCTACCGACAGAATCGGGCAACCGGGACGCTACGGCGGCTAGCGGCGCTAGCCTGTTAGGG
>JBARJU010000331.1:0-2814 GCA_049800435.1 Solirubrobacteraceae bacterium | reverse complement strand
GCGTCCCTGCCCCGCCTCGCGAGGTCTCGGTCAGCCGTTGACGCTCGGCGCGGGCGCCTCGGGCGAGGCGGCGCCGTTGGGTGAGACGGGCGTGTCGGATAGCGGGGCGGGCTTGGCGGGAGCGTAGCCGTAGCTGTAGCCGTAGCCTCCGCGGCGGCCGGCCTTGAAGCCATTGGCGATCACGTCAAGCAGCGGGGTGCCCGCGCCGGTGAGGGTGTCGTGGAGCCGCTCGGCGACGTCGCGCCGGTTGCGCCCGACGCGCCCGACGATCACGACGCCGTCGACCTTCTTGAGCAAAGGGCGAGCAAGTCGCCATCGCGCTGGCCGATCTCCGATCGGTCTCGATTCGGCTCGCCGGGGTTGGGGGCGGCGTTAGGCGTGAAGAGTTTGGGAAGCCCTCCGTGTCGATGCAGGCGTGTCGCGGAGCGGGATGCCTTCAAGCGCACAGACATAACGGAAGGCTGCCTCCTGGGTGCGACGGGCCTGCCTCGGCGTCCGATCGCCGCTTGGTGTCACCGTGTCCATGCGGAGCTCGCGCCACAGTTCGCGCTGCTCGGGGCTTAGAGCCTTGGGGTCGATCACGGCCGGTACTCCATCACGTAGATGTCGGGGGGTCTGTACAGATCAGTCAGTGGGCGCGGGGCGTCCTGCCCCGCGTCAGAGCGAGGTGCGCGAACGGTGGTGGACCGGGCGCGCTACGGGCTGGGCGCTACGTCCCGAGCTCGCGCGTGGTCTCCCTTCGTTATTGAGGATGATCCGCGTCCGACCCCGAGTCTTCGGCGCGCTCATTCGGCTCGATCTGCTGCCGTGCCCATTCGACGGCCGTGGCGGCCCAAGCGAGAGCTTGGGCGCGGTCGAGACCGATCGGCGTTGAGGAGCCGTACCGCTCAGCCGCGGCGAACGGTGTCAACTCCTCCATCCCCTCGAGCGTCGACGGCAATTCGATCCCCGATTCCTTGCACGCATCTTTGAGGTAGTCGAGGTTATGGCTGAACCGGAACTTGACGTCATGGGCCGCAAGGACGGCCTTTATGGCCTTCTCCACAGCTTGCTGAGCGTGATAGCCGATCCCGGCATCCGTCACTCCCTCCACCGGGAGCAACGATCTCGCCATCAACTCATCGTTCTCCGCCGCACCGAGTAGCTGACGGGCGAGATCAACCGATGTTGCCATTACGCCGCCAGCTCTCTGCCCTCAGATAGCGCCGCGTGGATCACGGTGCCGTGCACATCGCGCCACTCGCGGACGCTATCCTCGCTTACGACGATGATGTCCGCTGGAACGAGCATGCCGCGCAATGTTCTACCCAGTCGGACCGACTCACGTGCCCAATCCTCGACCGACGGCTCTATCACGAGAAAATCAAGGTCGCTGTGCTCGTCGGCCTCCCCCCGAGCATGGGAGCCGAACAAGATCACGCGCGTTTGTGGCGGCGCGGCCTCCAACAAGCGCCGGCCAGCCTCCGCTATGACCGCATCGTCAAACACGCGATCCACCCTAGCGCGACACGGATCGCCCGGTCAATCGAGCCTCGGCCGTTGGCCGTCGGCACGGGAACCTCGCCGTCACAAGCACCCCTTGAGCATACGACGAGCCCGGGCAGGCTCCATGGCCCGGGGGGCGAGGCCGCGTTCAGCCGTTGACCGTCGGCGCGGGCGCCTCGGGTGAGGCGGCGCCGTTGGGCGAAACGGGCGTGTCGGATAACGGGGCGGGCCGAGCGGGAGAGTAGTCGTAGCTGTAGCCATAGCCGGAGCCTCCACGGCGGCCCACCCTGAAGCCGCGCGCGATTCACACCGAGCAGGGCGAGCCGGCGCCCGTGAGCGTCTCGCGGGAGCCGCTCGGCGATATCGCGCTGGCAGCGCCCGCCGCGCCCACGACGATCACGACGCCGCGACCTTCCCAAGCAAGGGGAACGCGTCGGAGACCACCGTAAGTGGTCAGAGCTATGTGCCCGCAAGCAGAACCTGGAAGGGGATGTCCCCCGCCTCTGCGTGATCAAGCTGGATGCCCAGACTGTGCGGACCCGCCGTGTGGACTGGTAGCACAATGCCACCCGTGATCGAGAAGATGCCGCGCCAGCCGGGCGCATGGAACTCACCCAGCCTTGGTGTAAACGGTGTACTGACCGGCTCTCCGACTACTTGCAATTGTGGATCGCGGACCAGCAGCGAGACTGCATGTTCGATGTCCGCCTCGGCTTCGTCGAATACGAGCTGCAACACGAAGGCGATCGGGACGTCGGCTGGCAGACGGCGAACGCCGAAGACATTGATCCCGCCGCCGGTGACGTTGAGCAGTCCACCTTGCGGCTCAACCTCGGCGTAACGCGCGAGCAGCGCGGTCTGCACCTTCATGCAGCGATAGTGGCCATGAGCTGCAGATCGCCCTTCTGCTGCTCTATGCGCGCCGTATCGGCCAATTCCCGGACCGAGCGCGTATCGTCGATCACCCGAACCTTGCCGGCGTGCAGGTCGATGAAAAGCATGAGACTGTTATCCGGGTTGGTCGACATTTCTTGGACTTGCTCATGTATCTCGGTCACCGTACGCTCCAGTTTAGTCGCAAGACTCAGTCATTGAGTTTGAGGCTGGCATCGGACGGAATGCGATACCGACGCAGGATCATCGCCGGGTGGCAGCACACATGTGTTCGCAGGGTGTGCGGACGGAACGCCACAACAGAGATGTGCATTTGGGGCGCGTCCGCGCGGCCCGGGCAGGCTCCATGGCACGGGGGGCGGGGCGTCCCTGCCCCGCCTCGCGAGGTCTGCCTCAGCCGTTGACGCTCGGCACGGGAACCTCGGGTGAGGCGGC
>JBARJU010000330.1:0-4891 GCA_049800435.1 Solirubrobacteraceae bacterium | reverse complement strand
ACACGGCGCCGCGCACTGGCCGGCGCCGCCGATCGCGAAGGTCGCCTGGCTTGAATCGAGCGGGACCGGCGCAGTGCCGATTCCTGGGGGCTGGACCCCGTCGGCCGGATAGCGCTCGATATCCGCTGTGTCGAGCACTCCGCCGGGGTGTTCGTTGTCGACGAACCCGCCGACCGCCCACCCGTGCGCGCCGGTCGGGTCGATCGACACGGCGGAGATCGGGTCGGGCTGGTAGACGGTGTCATAGAAGCTGTAGTGGCCCGGCGGTTCCTTCACTGTGTTCAGTTCGTGCTCCTCGTCGGCCCAACCGTCGGAGGTCTGGCGCAGCACGCCGCTTTCGAGGTTCGAGCCGAGCCCATAGGGCTGGATCAGCGGCGGCGGGAAACCGGGCGGTGAGGACGGCACGCTTTCGACGTCGAAGCCCGCGGGAGCGCTGCCGGAGGCGACAACGCGCAGAGCGCCGGCTTCGCGAAAGAGGGCCAGCGATCCCGGCGAGCCTCCCCCGGGGAACGGCGTGGGGACCGGCTGCCACGCGGCGCCCTGCGAGTCTCGCTCGAAGATCGTCGCGCCTTCGCCTGAGCTGAACGACTGGGCGGCAAAGGCAGCGCCGCCTTCGGGAAGCCCGGCAACCGTGAGCGGCACCTCTGTGCCCATGGCCGCGCCAGCGCCCTGGTCGACGTGCCAGCCCGAGCCGTCGTTGACGAGCAAACCCCCGACATAGCTGCTGATCCTCGAGCGATCGACGAGCTTGCGGAAGGCCACGATCGCCTCGGAGCCGGCGAACGCGATCGACGTGAAGCTCGCGCCCGCGACTTCCGCTGGGAGCGCTTGTTCCTGCGTCCAGGTCTTGCCGTAGGCAAGCAGCACGCCGCTCTCTCCGACCGCGTAGCCCCGGGCGGGGTCGCTGGGATCGAACGCGACCCCCATCAGGTTGCCGCGGAAGTTAAACGGCGTCGCGGGATCGCGTTCCCACAAACCTGTCTCACCGCGCCACAACCACATCTGGCCTTCGTCGCCAACCGCATAGGCTCGCGTTGGAGTCGGCCACGCGACGGCGCGCAGCCGGGGCGTTTCGTGCCGTCCGCCTGCTCCCAGGAGGCTTTCCGGCATCCAACCCTTGCCGGGCTCGTAGCGCGCGACCTCACCCTGGTCGCCGACCGCGAGCGCTTCGCTCGAGATCGACCCGACCGGCGCCCCGGGCTGCGGAGCGATCGCCAGCAGCGCGCGGCGAAACGATACGGGCCAGGGTGTGAGGCGACTCGGCGCGGGTTCGAGCGTCAGGTGCACGGCCAGGCGTCCCGGCTGGCCAAGCCATCCATCGCGCGGACTGGAGAACGCCGCGCCGAAGGCGCCGCCGGGGAACAGTTCGGCACTGCCCCCTAGCGCCAACACACGCGTGAACGACGTGCCGTCCAGGCGCAGGCTGACTCCCTCGGGCAGCCCCGTGACGACGCGTTCGCCGAACCCGTCCGGGGTCGAGGAGTTGGCCCAGGCGATGCTTCGCGACGGCCCGGTGGGCAACGACTCGGGCAGATCGTTGTCGCAGCTCGACGTCCCGGGCGAAGCGTTGGCGGGAAGCCTGCACCAGGTCGCGATCACGTGACCGCCGTCTTCGCCTTCGGGCCTGAAGAAGATCGTGGTGGAGGCATGCGCGTCCGAGCGTTCGCCGTCGATCCAGACGCCTTCGCTCGTGACGGTCAGGATCTGGGCCTGGGTCGTGGGAGGCTCGCCCGTATGGCTGACCGTGAACGGTCGTCCGTTGGCCAGCAGCGGATGGGCTTCGCCGTCCCCGCCTCCAGAGCTGAGCGCCACCGGCCGCCAGCTGGGGGCCGCGCCACCCTGGTTCAAGTGACGACGGAACAGGGCGACGGCGCCCAGCGGATAGGTGCTCGAGCTCGACAGCTGCGCCAAGAGCCACGCGTTTGAGGGCGAGACCGCGCCGATCGCCAGCACTCGAAAGTCGTCGACGCTGAGCTGGGGCACCTCGATCGGCTCACGAGTCCAGCCGTCTCCGTCCCAGTGCAGCACACCGTTCTCGACGCCCGCCTTCTTGACGGGAACGATCAGCGCTCCAGCCTTGCCGGGGCTCTCTTCGAGCGCGGCGATCAGGGGGGCGCGCCCAGCGCCAAACAGGGTTTCGCCCGGCTTCAACGCGACTTCGCCTTCTTCGGGCACGGGCGCCGTCTGCGCAAACGCCCCGCCCGGGTTGCGCACCAGCAGGACCTGCAGCCCGGCGGAGCCACCCGATTCGCCGCCGTGATGGCCGCCTGGGACTTCGCCGAGGAGCGCGCCGCTGCCGCTCACCGTCATCTGGCCGGCCAGCGGGCTGGGAATCGCTCCATCCGGTCGGTCGAGCTTGAAGCCGGCGAGCGGGTTGCCTGAGCTGTCAAGCAATCTGGGCGCGAGCGTCCAACCCGTCTGGGTGGTGTAGCGCACGAGCACCGACGGGAACGTACCGGCGCCTTCGTCGGTCTGGCCGACGCCCCACGTCTCCCCGGGCGCCTCGCCCGGGGAGACCCCGATCATCGTCACGTTGGATGCCGGCACGGAGTCGTCGGTCTGTGCCGTCGGTTCGCCCACGCTCGGCTGAGCGGCAGCGTGGGAAGCGGAGCCTGGACCCGGGAGCAGACTGACCGCGACGGGCGCAATCACGCCGGCGGCCAGCGCGACCGCTATCGGTGCCCGCCGGCGAACCAAGCCAAGAACGTGTCTCGATACATACGACACGCCCGGAATGGATCGCCTCACGCGGGGCTTGATCGCCACGCGACGCCTCAAGGCAGCGGTCCCGATTGGATCAGCCGAGGCAGCCTGGGAAACACGACGAATGGCGTGGAGACGGTACCCGACCGGGTGGGCTTCGCGGAGACCGTCGGGAGTGGAGCGAGAGCGTGGGTCCGCAGCTGAAGCTTGGTCGGCCAGCGGTGGGGGTCCAATAGCAGGAACAGCTTGCGCCGCCCGCGCGCCAGGGTGCGCATCGGAGTGCTTGCCACCACTTGTCCATGCCGCCGTGCCAGGAGCTTGACACGAGTCTTGACGGTCAGCTGAAAGCGCAATTCCAGCATGCTTCCGCGTACGAGCCGCGTTCGAATGTGTGACAACAGGGGCAGCTTGACCCGTGCTTCACTCGAGACGTTTTCGGGCAATACGCCCAGCGCGGGTGGCGGTTCGCCAAGCAGACCGGAGTCATCGGCGGGAGGGGTGTCCGGGGGAACCTGAGGCACGCCTTCGTCGGGCGGCCGTTCGGTGATAAGGCGCGAGAATGCCGGATCGGTATCGCGGGACAATTCTTCTCGTCCACTTGTCAGGTGAAAGAGCCAACCCTGGGTGGTCGCCATCCAGCAGTCGTGCGCGGCCGGACAGGCGATCTTCTCGGCCCCACCCTTGGGTCCGAATTCTTCACCTGTGGGCAATTGCTGGATGTCCTGCGTGGACACGCTCCCGTCGGTGCCGACGCGAGCCACGAGCGCCGGGGCCGTGGGACTCGGCTGCTCGGCGTCCTGCTGTGTGTCAAGCGCGAGCCAAGCGCCGTCGGTGCCGGGCTCGGCCGCGATCGAGTTGACGATGTCGTTTGGGAACAGGGCTTCGCCAGATGGCACGGTCGAGGGCCCGAGCAGCTGGGTCCACCTTTCACCGGCGTAGCGAACTACCGTGATCTGGCCCGGCGCCGATCCCGCCGGAGTTTCCCTCACCGGCCCGGCCGCCGCCCACAGGGCGCCTTCGTCGGCTCCCACGTGCAGGAAGTCGAGCGCGCTCGGAAACTCTTCGAGGCCGTACAGGGGTATGCCGGAGAGCGGTTCGAACGCGGGCGCCACGCCCTTGCGGTTGATGAGGCGCAGCGCGTGCGGTTCTTCCAGTAGCGGCGGGACGATCCGAGCGCTCTCGTACAGCTGCCCTTCGAAGGACCGCATGTCCTCGACGGGATAGCCTTCTTGCGAGTACGGTTCGGCGGTGAGCGAGCTGCCGTTCCAGTGCAGCTGGAACGCACCGACCTGAGGTGGAGGCAAAGGGTCTCCGGCAAACCAGCAGTCGCCCGCGCTTATACAGCCGGCGGCGTGCATCGCCTGGTAGGAGTTGGCGCGAAACGCAAGCGATGCGTAGGAGCCGACGACGCTTCCGCCCGCAAAATGACAGAGAGTGTTGTCGGCGAGCGGCGGGGGATTGTTGTGAGCATCCGCGGCCTGGCCCGGCCGCCCATCGGAGATCGTCCAGAATTCGTCGGGGCCCGCCCACGCTATGCGCCCATCGCCGGCCCCGCACACGGTCGAGAGCTCGTGCCAGCCGACACCGTCATAGGCCCACACACCGGGGGATATCGTGCTGCCGTTGCCGGCCGTCGTGAGCAGCCCTCGGTTGGGCGCCCAGAACTCGATGTCACCGATCCTGCCCAAGCCCACCGGGGTGGAGGAGCCCTGAACGCCGGGCGGCGGCTGGGGCGGCTGGGGCTGTTCCAGGCGCCAGCTCGCGCCGCCATCGTCTGTGAGCGGCTGGGCGGCGGCCGATCCGCCGGGCGCGCCGGCAACCACAGCACACGTCAGGGCGAGGGCGAGCGTGTGAAGCGATCGTGAGCGGCTCACCATCGACGGCCTCCGCGAACGTTACGGCCACGAACACTCTCTCGTCTCGCGCTCTCTCGTCCCGCACTCGATCGTGCCCGCCGGTGGACGGCCCGCACGAAGGTCACGGTGAGCTGTTCATGCAAGGTGGGGCGGGCGGGCGCGATGAACGACAGGCTCACGCTCGCCGAGACGCCGCCGCGCGCCCGGACGAGCGCGGCGTAGCGACCTGAGAGCTTGAGCGTAAGCTCAACCAGCCCCACGCCATTCACATGCGAAGCCCCGCCGGCGATGGCACGAGTGGCGAAGCTCACGAGACGCGGCGCCGGGCGCGA
>JBARJU010000329.1:0-6573 GCA_049800435.1 Solirubrobacteraceae bacterium | reverse complement strand
CTCGACGTGCTGGGCGAGCCGCGGCTCAACCACCGGCCGGAGGTTGCTCCCGGGCTGCTCGCCGGCGAGTGCGGAGCGTTGTTGAGCGCGTTCTTCGCCTCGCGGCGCTGAGCCGGGCCGTCCTCTGGAGCAGCGTGGGCAGCGCGTCGTCGACGTTCCCGCCACGCAGCCTCCGCGTTCCCGCCCCACGCCGCGCGCCCGAGCGACGATCCTCTAGCCTTAGGCTGCTGTCCTGGAAGGGTGGCAGAGCGGTTGAATGCGGCGGTCTCGAAAACCGTTTCAGGGGTTAAGCCTCTGACGGGGGTTCGAATCCCCCCCCTTCCGTTTCCGACGATCTTGGGTCGTTTTTCGCTCTGCCAAGGCTAGAACAAGCAACCGACGTGACAAGGGCATTTGGTTTTTGTACGAACCCGGCGGACCGAGCGCTGGGTCAGCCTGGATGCAACCTGACGTTGGCGGCGTCGGACCGCACACCCATTCGGTCCTCCGCGTTGGTCATGCTTTGGTTGGTGCCTGATGTCGTCAATCAACTGCTCGCCACGGAGGTCGCTCTCGACAAGCTCGGAGCCCGCGGTATCTCCAGCGCGGAGGCCGAGCAGACAATCTGGAATCGTCATGTGGTGATTAGAAATCGCCGCGGCCGAGCGGAGCGTCGCCAGCGAGAGGTTCGCAGGCTTCTGATTGGACGCAACGATCTCGGCCGGTTCCTTACGCTGGTAATCGAGGAAACCATTGAGCCCACCACGTGGCTCATTGTCACGGGTTGGGAATCCACTTCTGCTGAGCGTATGATCTTGGAGAAGTCATGATCTACCCCGATACCGATCCACTGCCCGGTGACTTCGATGAGGAGCTTGGGAACCTAGATCCTGCGGATGTGCAGGTTGTGGAGGCGTCTCGCGGCCGCCGTCTCGTCGTGCAGGTCACTCTCGACGGAGACGACGCGGCCGCGCTCCAGAGGATCGCCGAGGACCAAGGCGAAAGGCCCGGTGAGGTGGTCAGGTCTCTCGTCCGGGCAGCATCTCGTCGGGCGGCGTAAGCCAGTCCGTGTCTACGCGGAACCGAAGCTGGACAGATGCTTCGAGCCGTCGGCATCCTCAGCGACCAGTGTGCCGGACCGCCTCGACCGCCCGCCGTCGCGACTGCCGTTCAACCGGCTCCATTAGTGTCTCAAGCAGTCGATCCAGGTCCGCTTGGGGTTCGCAGGTCGTCCCGATCTCCCCGTCTGTGGTGTCGCCGGGAACGCTCCTGGCCCCTCTTGACGCCAACTGCCGAGACGAGTCCCGAAGATGCTGCCGCCCTTCCGCGCCCTCAGCTCATCGCCGGGGCTCCAGGCGGCAGAGGCGCCGTGCGCTTGTAGAGCAGAGGGTGATGCGTTGGGCAGATAAAGGTGTAGTTGGAGAATGGGATGTAGGCGTATCCAAGCACCACGTAGACCCCGGTGCCGTCGCGTAGGCGCTGGCACGGCGGGGGATCCCACGGCTGCGGCACATGGCGGAGCATGAACGCGTCGTGGGGGCCGAGAGCGGCAGGGTTGTAGACCGTGGTGGGCGGCAGCCCGGCCTGGATCGCGAGCACCTGCAAGCCCGATGTGTTGAAGTCGGCGCTGTCGGCGCTACCCGCATCGAACGTGACGTTGCGCACTCCCACGCGCTTGAGCCCTCGCATGAGCGCCAGCAGGTCGCCGTCGTGTTCGGCCCCGCCGCGCAGCCACCCGTCCGGCGAGTAGAGCGTGATGTGGCGCTCGGCCAGTACGGAGCTCGTCGGCGCTCCCGGCAACGCGATGCGCAACGTATTGCCGAAGCCGGTGGAGATGCCGATCAGGTTGATGAGCACAACGGCCACGAGCGCGGCGGTGAGCGGCGTTCGCCGGCGCGTGGCTGTGGCGATCCAGCCGGTGCCGAGTACCGCCATGTAGATGAGGGCCGGCAGCGAGTAGCGCGGGTCCTTGTGCGTGATCAGCGTCACCCCTATCCACGACACAAGCGCGCCTCCGAGCAGCTCCGGGAGCAGGTTCTCCGGCCGCCACCGTCTCACGCACTCGCGTATCGCGAGCCCTGTGCCGACCAGCGTCGCGAGCGCGAGCGGCGCCAGCAGTTGGATGTTGAGCGTGCTCCAGAAGTACCACCCGAAGCTCTTGCGCGAGAACCGTTCGGGGAAGAAGCTCCCAGCTGCGTTAGCCCCGGCTTCGAGCTGCCCCTCGTGCAGCGCGACAAGCCCGTTGAGCTGGTGGCGGTGGTACAGGTACCAGGGTCCCGCGACCGCGAACAGCGCGACGGCGAACGCGAGCACGCCGCGCAAGTTGCGCCACCCCCCACGCAGGAACGCGACGGCGAGCAGGCCCGCGAGGAAAATCTCGGTGGTCTCCTTGGTGAGCATCGCCAACCCGCACAGCACCCCGGCCAGCAACGCGATCCAAGGCCGGCGGAAGCGGTCTGAGGCCAGGATCGCCCATACGCTCACGGCGACCATCGCCGCCTGTTGCGGGTCTAGCAGCATCTCGTGCATCTCCGACACGATCATCGGGGTGCCGAGGGCGAACAGGGCCGCCAACAGGCCTGCGCGCTCGGAGCGATATACGAGCCGTCCCACGCCGAAGCAGCCGGCGGCGAGCAGCGGCACGAACACGAGGTTCGAGGCGAGGATCGCCGACGCGGGGCTCTTGCCGCCGACGAGGACCCCGAGCGCGCCCACAAAGTGCCCGAACGGGGGATAGGTGTTGAATTCGGTGAACGGCGCCGTCAGATGGCCGGAGGCGATCTCGTCGCGGATCGTGAACGCCTCGATCGTGTGCAAGCCGTTGTCCCAGTCCTGAACCCGATCGTCCTGTGTAAGCCACCAGATCGTGACGCCGAGGAACGCGAGCACGCCGAGCGTCGCGAATCTGACCTCGCGCGATGCTCCACTCAGGCGCCGCTTGACAGCGCCTGAGAAGCCGGCTCTCGGCGCGGGGTCAGAGGCCGGAGAGGAGGCGATTGCGTGCCCGGAGCTCATCGGGGGCGCAATCCTACACTTTGGACCCGTATCGCGGTCTACGGCGTGTGGGGCACCGTAGACCGCCGAATCGGGACTCGCGCGGCGGTAGCCGGCCCTTCGGCGAGTGAAGTTCGCCGATGATTCGCAACGGACTTGGAGACAGACAACCCCTGGCGGTGTTGTAGGACGGCAAACCCAAACTTAAAGGTGTTGAATGCGGCGGTCGATTCCACAGTTGAAATGTCGGGTCAACGCTCAAGTGTAGGAGATGAGGAGATGCGAGTCCCTTCGCCGCCGGACCCCCTGGGAGAACAGCTCGGGGAGGATCTGTGTCGCCTCGGAGAGACGCTCAAGGCTCGCACCGAGGACGTGCTCAAGCTGACGGTGGAGCGCACCGGGGGCCCCGATCACGAAGTCGATGCACTGGTGCAGGAGAGCTTTGAACGGATCAGCCGCAGCTCCACGATCGCGGTGGCACGGTGGATCTCGGGGGAGGGCATGGCGGTCGCGATCGAGGCGGGCCGTGAGACCTGGGAGATCTTTGGCGAGTTGGCCGCCCACAGGGCGGCGTCGCTGAACGAGGTCACGTGGCGCTGCTTTTGGTGGCGCAACGTGATGGCCGAGGTGCTCGAGGAAAGCGCCACCCAGATGGGGCTCGAGCCCGACACGCTCGCCCAGGCGCTGAACATCCTGCAACTCAGCCTCGAGTTCAGCCTGCTGAGGATGTGCGAGTGCTTCGAGGTCGAGCGCCGGCGAACCGACGAAGAGCTCGCACGGCGCGAGGAGGAGCTTAGCTTCCTGGCCACTCACGACGCCCTGACCGGCCTTCCAAACCGGACGCTGATTCTGGACCGTGTCGAGCAGATGCTTGCGCGCTCGGCTCGCAACAAGACGCCCGTGGCGGCGCTGTTCGTCGATCTGGATAACTTCAAGAGCATCAACGACACGCTCGGTCACGCCGTGGGCGATGAACTGCTGGAAGCGGTCACCGCAAGGCTGGGCGGCGTGACACGCGACGCCGATGCCCTGGGGCGCCTCGGGGGCGACGAGTTCGTGGTGGTCTCCGAAGAGCTCTCGCTGTCGGTGGGCCCCGAGCTCATCGCCGAGCGTCTGCTCGACGCGCTCAAGCACCCGTTCAACCTGGGAGACGACAAGGCGACTCGCGTGACCGTGACGGCGAGCATCGGGATCGCCGCGGGCGAGCGGATCTCCGCCGAGGAGCTTCTGCGCGACGCCGACATCGCGATGTATCGGGCCAAGTGGGACGGCAGGAATCGCTATGTCGTGTTCGAGACGGGAATGCAGGACACCATCCAGAAGCGCATGGAACTGGAGATGGACCTGCGCGAAGCTCTCGGCAAGGACGAGTTCGTCCTGGCCTATCAGCCCACGATCGACCTGACCGATATGAGCCCCACCGGAGTGGAGGCGTTGATTCGCTGGAAGCATCCCGTGCGCGGTGTGGTCCAGCCCGACGACTTCATTCCGTTGCTCGAGGAGACGGGGCTGATCGTGGAGGTCGGCAAGTGGGTGCTCGAGCAAGCCTGTATTCAGGGCGCCGCGTGGCGGGCCGCCGGGCATCCGATCGGGATGGCCGTCAACGTGTCCGGACGCCAGCTCGACACCGATCGGCTCATGGTCGACATAGAAGGCGCTTTGAGCGCGAGCGGCCTCGAGCCGACGGCGCTCACGATCGAGATCACCGAGACCACGCTGATGCGCAACGCCGAGGAGACCGTCCTGCGGCTCACCGCCATCAAGGAGCTCGGCGTGCGGATCGCGATCGACGACTTTGGAACCGGATACTCCTCGCTTGCCCATCTACAGAAGTTCCCCGTCGATGCGCTGAAGATCGACAGGTCGTTCATCGCGGGGCTCAAGCACAACCAGGAGGGCGAAACGCTGATTCGCACACTCGTGCAGCTCGGCAAGGCCCTGTCGATCGAGACGTTCGCCGAGGGGATCGAACAGCAGCGCGAGCTCTCCCTGCTCAGAGACGAGAATTGCGATACCGGACAGGGCTTTCTGTTCGCGCGACCGCTGGACACGGAGGCAACCGAGGCGTTCTTGCGGGAGTGGTCCCACAACGCCGCTGCCGCCACGGCGCCAACGCCCCCCTTGGCGCCCGCGATACCGGCTATGTCCGTGTTGACGCCGGCGCCTCAGCAAGGTTGAGCGAGGCCCAACGTCTCGAGCGGTCACCGCGCGAGACTCCTACGAGGGCTGGGATCCCTCCGACCCTGGAGCCACCACATAGACGATGTGTGCTCGGGCGATCGCCATGAACGAGTGTCGCTCGGTAGGCCCCCCGTCGAGCGGCTCGAGCGTGACGTCGGTGAGCGTGAGGAAGTCGCGCTCGGAGGCGTTGAGCATGTCCGAGACGCGACTGCGGTAGCCGTCGCGGGCGAGCATCAAGGCGCCTTCGATGCGGTGGCGGGGCGTCTCCAGGCGAATGCGCTCGCGGCGATCCTCGGCGCCGTGGGCATCGCTCTCGAAGGGAGGATCGCCGGGTGTGGGGTCGGTCATGGCTGCATTATCGGGCTTCGTGGCGTGTATGCGCGGCCGGCCGCCCGGTCGTAGGCCCTCGAGGCCCCCGCGTGCGCCGGACCGCGCCGGAACCGGACCGCGCCGGAACCGAACCGCGCCGGAACCGAACCGGCGAATTGGGGCGGCGGGGCGATTCCCGCCGCCCCAGCGCTCACGGGACGACGATCGTGAAGGCGTAGCCGCCGGCGAGTTCGGTCCCGCCAGGCTTGTACGTGTCCACCTCGAAGTTCCCGGCCGGGCAGTTGGTGTGCTGCGCGTTGACGGCGATCAGCCCGGGAGCTTTGCCTGTGCTGTAGCTCACCTCCGCCGAGGCGACCGCGCTGTCGGAGTCAGCGTTGATCGGCGAGTCCGCGGCGAGGCAGTAGACCCCGGGCGAGGGCTGGGAGACGGTTGCGACGTGCGATGTTTGTGTGCTCACGAGCCCCGTCGCGGACGCCGTGCTCGATACGAGCGGCGCATCGACGACGGCGTAGGCCCGCGCCGTTCCGGGCAGGCCCTGCGGGCCCTGGCCTCCCGTGGCCCCGGTTGCCCCGGTTTTCCCGGTGGCGCCGGTTTTCCCGGTGAGCCCCGTTTTTCCGGTTTTTCCCGTGGCGCCCGTGAGCCCGCGCGGCCCGGCGGGACCGGGGAAGCCGCGTGGCCCGCGCAGGAGGCACTCGCGCACCCGGTGTTTGGCGACGTGGGCGATGAAGCATTTGGTGCGGGCGGTACTGGCGGTGGGGCCGGTACCGATTCCCGCGAGTGCCGGCACGGCGACGGTCATCGCGCCGAGCACGGCAGGGGTTGCGAGCAGTGTCAAGGTGCGGTGGCGCATGGCGCTGAGACTCTCCCGTTCGTGGATAGGGCTTATGTGACCATAACCGGCGGGACGGCCCAAAGGAGCGGTGCTACCGCGGGGCAGTCCTGGCGACGCACGCGCGCACGCGTGGGGCAGCGGTTTTGGGGTAACCCACCGACAGCGTTCCTCGCGCGCGCAGGCGTGGGGCAGCGGTTTTGAGGTAACCCACCGACAGCGTTCTTCGCGCGCGCACGCGTGGGGCAGCGGTCTTGGGA
>JBARJU010000328.1:0-8928 GCA_049800435.1 Solirubrobacteraceae bacterium | reverse complement strand
CTCGTCGGCAGGGCGTCCGCCCGCCGCGGCGAACTATGCGAGGTGATGAGTGACAGTCAGGCCAAACCACTCCGTGCTCAACCCGATCCGCAGGCAAGCATCGCCGAGTCATGGAGGCGCGCCCTCGCGCTGCTCGACAGCGATCTGCGTCGCACAAGCGCCGCGCCGCGCACCAGGCGCGCGTACGGGATCGACACGCTCCAGTTCGCCTGCTGGGCCGACGTGCACGACCTTACACCCCACGGCGTCGGGCCGCGCGATGTCCGGCGCTATGTGGCCCATCTCTCCGAGCGCAACCTCTCCCCGACGACCACTGCGCGCAAGCTCGCGGCGATCCGTGCGCTGTTTCGCAGCCAGCGCGAGCACGGCCACGTCGAGCAGAGCCCAGCCGACCTGCTCGCTACGCCCCGGCGGGGCTCCCACCTGCCACGCGTGCTCAAGGCGCCGGAAGTTGCCGGCCTGCTCGACAGCATCCCCGCCGATGGGCCGCTTCAGGTGCGCGACCGAGCCCTCTTCGAGCTCGCCTATGCGTGCGGCCTGCGCGCCGAGGAGATCGTCTCGCTGAACGTCTGCGATGTCGATCACGACGCCGAGCAGTTGCGCGTCGAGGGCAAGGGATCGAAGACGCGCTTCGTCCCGGCCGGCGAGGTCGCCCTAGGTGCCGTGCGGGTCTACCTCGAGCGTGCCCGCCCGGCGCTCGCTCGCACACCCGCATCCGGCAGCCGAGCTCAGTGTGACACCCATGGGCGCTCTTCCCGAGCCGACCCGGACGCGCAGGCACTGTTCCTCAGCCGCTCCGGCCGACGGCTCGGAACCAGCGATGTGCGCCGCCGTCTGCGGGCGTGGAGCAGGCGCGCCGGCCTCCCCGCCGGGATCTCCCCGCATGCCCTGCGCCACAGCTTCGCAACGCACCTGCTCGACGGTGGAGCGGACCTGCGCGCGATCCAGGAGATGCTCGGTCACTCGAGCATCTCGACAACCCAGGTCTACACTCGGGTAGAGTCCGCCAGACTCAGAAGCGCCTATGCGCGCAGTCACCCTCGGGCCTGATCGGCGGGAGAAGACCCTGGAGACGAACGTCAAAGCGATCGAGCTGCGCGAACTGTGGCGGCGCTATAAGTCAGACGGAGACCCTCGCGCTCGCGAGCGGCTCGTCGTCGCCTACTCGCCACTGGTCAAGTATGTGGCCGGTCGCACCGCCGCCGGCCTGCCGCCGCACGTCGAGGAGGCCGACCTGGTCTCCTACGGCCTGGTTGGGCTGATCTCGGCGATCGAGCGCTTCGATATCTCGCGCGAGATCAAGTTCGAGACGTATGCGATCACGCGCATCAAGGGCGCCATCATCGATGAGCTGCGCTCGATCGACTGGGTCCCGCGCAGCGTGCGCGCCCGCGCGCGAGAGATCGAGCGGGCCAACACCAAGCTCGAGCACCGCCTTCAGCGCAGCCCCACCGACGAGGAGATGGCCGGCGAGCTCGAGCTCACCGTTGCCGACTTCCATGAGTCGCTGCTGGCGATCTCCCACTCCTCGGTGGCTGCGCTCGACGAGATGTGGACGGTCTCCGACTCAAGCGGCGACCAGGTGTCCTTGATGGACACGATCGAGGATCCGGGCGCTCCCGACCCCTCGCGCGCGCTGGACGTCGGCGACCTCAAGGATCGCATCGCCGACTCAATCGCCTCTTTGCCCGAGCGCGAGAAGCTCGTGATCGCGCTCTACTACTACGAGAACCTCACCCTCCGCGAGATTGGCGAGGTCCTCGGCGTCACCGAGTCACGCATCTCCCAGCTCCACACCAAGGCGGTTCTGCGCCTGCGCGGGCGCATGCAAGAGGGCTCGTTCGACTAGCCGTTCGTCGCCGGAAGCGTTGAGGGTAGAGCGCCAGCGGCCCCGTCCGGCTACTCTGATGGGCCGATGGCCACGCGCGCAATTGTCACTTCCCACCCCGTGGTCGCCTGCGACGTCTGCGGCAGGCGCCTATTGCGAGGGGAGAGTCCCGACGTCTTTCTCGCTGCCGGTCAGCGGCGCACCGTGTGCGAGTTGTGCGTCCCGCGGGCCGCCGCAGAGGGTTGGCTGCGCGAGGCCGACAATCATGATGCCGGCGTCCGCCCAAGCCGCTCGCGGCGCACCGGCTCGCTGCTTGGGCGCCTGCGCCAGTTACGTGAGCCCTCGGATCGCCCCCTACGCCGCGAGAGTCGGCCCTCCGCCGAGCATGTCCGCGGCGAGGGTGGCGAGAGTTCCGACGAGGGGCTCTACGACTTTCTCGAGGGTGGCTCGATCGAGCGCTCGCAGGCCACGCGCGACCTCTACATCGGCTCGGTCGAAGCAGATCGGATGGCGCCCGGCGAGTGGGGCGCCGAGCTCGACGTTGCCCCGGAGGGTGAGCCGTTTGCCGATGAGCACGAAGTAGGACGGACAGAACACGTACCTGCGGGAGAGCCCGCTCGCCCCGCCACCACGAGCGGAGATCTCAAGGTGGCACGCGCGCTTGAAGTCTTCAACGCCGGTGAGCAGCCCAGGCGGGTTGCCGGGGTCGCCCGTTCGCTCGGCGCTCCTACCGTGACTGTGCGCGCGCTCCAGGAGTCCGGCAGTACCGTCGCGATCGTCGTCGCGTGGGAGTTGTGCTGGTACCGCTACGAGGTAGATCTCGGCGACGAGGCCGCGGGCTCGCAGCTCGTCGCCCAGGGCATGGAGCTCGACGAGTTGCCAGAGGAGGACCGGCTGGCCAACGCGGCGGCCGACGAACGCGGTGAGTTGGCCGCGATACTGGCCTGAGCTCCAGCTGTGAGCGCTCGGGACAGGTGCTCGTCGCTCGGTCCCACCCGCCGGGCGCAGTACGATCTAAAGCGATGATCTACTGCGTGGTACCGAAGGCACTGGCAGACGAGCTCTACCCCAAGCTCGTCAAGCACTACGAGAGCGATGAGAACGTGACCGTCATCATCGACCGTCGCGACTCCGACCGGCGCGCGCGCGGCGCGCGTCCTTCTGAGAGCGAGCTGCAAAGACGCACGATCCGCGATCGCCGGCGCGCACGGGTCGCAGGCGATCTTCCGCCGCTCGTCGACGGCTCGTAATGCTGCGGCCTGAGGCGATGCCCCGCGCACGCGAAGTGCGCGGATGAAGGTTGTCGTCCACGTTGACGGCGGCTCGCGCGGCAATCCCGGGCCTGCCGCCGCGGCGAGCGTCATCTCCACGCCCTCGGGCGAGGTGCTCGACGAGGCCTCGGAGTTGCTCGGGACGTACACCAACAACGTCGCCGAGTACCGCGCGCTATTGCTCGGCCTCAGGCGTGCGCGTGCGCTCGGCGCCACCGAAGTCGAGGTCGTGGGCGACTCCGAGTTGATCGCCAAGCAGGTTAGGGGCCTCTACAAGGTCAAGCACGCCGCGATGCGCCCGCTACACCGCGAGGCAGTAAGCGCGCTCGGCGGGTTTGAGGCCTGGCAGATCCGCACGGTCCCGCGCGCCCAGAACGCCGATGCCGACGCGCTTGTCAACGCCGCGCTCGACGGCGCGCGCGCGAGCGCCGCGGGCTGAGTAATCGCTCGCTTAGGCCCTAAGACCGCTCGGGCGAGTCGCTACTCGCTCAGTGAAGCGCGTGAGTGGCGCGCGCGATTGCGATCATCTGGGCGTTCGATAGGTCCTCGAGCAGCGTATTGCTAACGAAGTAGATGACCTTCCCGACCCGCCAGCCGATGTCGTGGATGTGCGAGCCATCGTCGGCAAGCAGGTATGAGCGCCCGCCGATTTTCTGGACGCGGGCATGAGCGAACAGGGGGATGTTGACCCAGTCGATGCCCTCGACGTCGTAGTAGCCGCCGAGCCCGTTCTGCTGCCACACGGACACGTAAGCATGGTGGATGTGCTTGTGCTGGTCTTCGAGCTTGTACACGTGCACTTCCTTCGTTGCCGCGGGGCCCGTCTGCACGGAGGGGTACTCGAGGGGGAACGGCACCCCGGGCGCCGCGGTCAACGCCATCGCCTTGCCCGAGGCGGACACCGGGTAGAGGCCAAGCGAGGCGTTCGAGGCGCCATGCGCCGCGCGATGGGTGTGCGATGTGGCCGAGGATGGGAGCTTCAGCTGTTCGTGCCCGTGCAGAAATTCCCTGACGGTAGCTTTGATGAGCGCGGGCGATGAGGTCACGTAGCTTTCCCCGCCGATCGTCGCGTTTGCGTTGTCCACCTGGAATTTGACCTGGCGAAGTGGTTTCTGCTGTGAGAAGACGGCGAGCTTGCCAAGTTCGATCAACTGTCCCGCGGATGAGTGGAAGGTGCTCGTGACCGCCTTGCCGACGGCCTTCGACACCGAGTCGATCTCGCCGATCAGATTGCCGACCGGCACCTGCTCACGCAGGTTGCGGATGAAGTCCTGCTGGCGTGCCACCCTCACGAAGTCCGAATCTTCGTGGCGGTAGCGCACGTAGCTGAGGGCGTTTTCGTCGCAAAGCCGTTGGTAGCCAGGCTGTAGATTGATCGCCGAGTAGTTGGTTTCTGGGCTCCCGTTCGGTTCGTTGAGGTAGCGGTGGTCGACATTCGTGTAGACGCACCCAAGCGTGTTCACGATGCCTTTGAAGCCCCTGAACGTTACGTCGATGATCTGGTTGATCTTGATGTGGAGCAGTCGTTTGATCGTCTGCGCCGTCAGTTCAGCGCCGCGATCGGTGCCGCCTTCTTGGCTTCCCAGCGTGTAGGCGGCGTTGATCTTGCGCGGGTAGTAGCTCTGACCGCTTCTAGTGGTGATCGTCACAAGTAGGTCGCGCGGCACCGACATCACCGATATCTGCCCGGCTTCCGGGTCCAGGTGCACGAGCAGCATCGTGTCGCTGCGCGGCGGGTTGTTGCGGTCATAAGCGTCTTTGGAGCCGACTCTCCTGTCGGACCCGATGATCAGGAATGTTTGCGGTTCGCCGCTGTATGCGGCTTCGACGACGCCCTTGGCAATCTTGATCTGACTGCCGGCCGGGAACACCTTTTTGGCGATGTCGTTGAGTTCTGTCAACGCGAACGTCGCCGTCGCCGCGCCGCTCAACAACACGATCAGCACCCCCGCGATCGCGAAGCGCATCCACATGCCCCGTGCCGGCGAAGGCGGTCGCTCGTCGTCGAGTGGTGTCGCGGGAGGAACGCTCATATGCGAGTCGAGGCAGCCGCCATCCTTCGCGGCCCGCCCGTCGATGAAGCCTAGCGGGCGCATCGGCCGTCGCGCGCCGGGCATCCCGATACGCTCGGCTCGTGCTAAAGCCCCGCAACCGGGAGCTGCTCGGCTTGATCCCGGCCGGGCTGCTCGTCACCGCCGGCTTCACCGCGATCTTCATCCAGGAGGAAAACAGCTCGCTTGGGGCCTCCACGAACGTGACGCTCAACCGCGCGTCGAGCCTGTCGCTGACCTATGGCCTGCTGTTCCTGGGGTTGTGCCTGGCGGCGCACCTGGTGATCCGCTTTGCCTTGCCCCACGCCGACCCCTACCTGTTCCCGCTGGGGGCCGTGCTCGCGAGCGTGGGGATCGTGATGGTCTACCGGATCAACCCATCGCTGGCGCGCCAGCAGGCGCAGTGGATGGTGCTCGGGCTGATCCTGTTTGCCGCAACGATCCTAGGGCTGAGGCGCACGGGCGTGGCGGTGCTCGAGCGCTATCGCTATACGATCGCCGCGGTCGGGATCGCGATGGCGGTCCTGCCTCGCTTCCCCGTGATCGGCGAGCAGGTCAACGGCGCCTACCTGGATATCCACTTCGGCTCGGTCTCATTCCAGCCGGCCGAGCTCGCGAAGATCGCGATCGTGATCTTCCTGGCCAGCTACCTGCGCGACAACCGCCAGATCCTCGTCACGGCGGGACGACGCGTGCTGGGGCTGACGATCCCGCCGATGAAGCAGTTCGGCCCGATGCTCGTCGTGTGGGGCGCAGCGATGGCCACACTGTTGCTCACGCGCGAGCTCGGTACCTCGCTGATGTTCTACGGCGCGTTCCTCGCGCTGCTGTACGTCGCCACGGGGCGCTTCTCCTTCCCGCTGATCGGGCTGGTCCTATTCGGCGTCGGCGCATGGTTCGTCGCCACGCACGTCGGTCACGTTCACAGCCGCGTGCTCGCCTGGGAACACCCTTTTGAGAAGTCCCTCTACGAAAAGCGCGGCGGCAGCTATCAGCTTGCCCAATCGCTGTTCGCTCAGGCCGACGGGGGGCTGCTCGGGACGGGCTTTGACCAGTCGCTGCTCGTGCTTCCTCACCACCGCGAACCGATCCTGCCGGTCCCGGAAAGCGACATGATCTATGCGGTCATCACGAATGAGCTGGGGCTCGTCGGCGCCGCGGCGCTGATGCTCACATACCTGCTGTTCGTGGCGCGTGGCTTGAAGACGGCGATGCTCGCACGCGACTCGTTCTCAAAGCTGCTCGCGGTCGGACTGTCGTTCGTCGTGGCTATGCAAGTGTTCGTGATCGTCGGCGGGGTCACGCGCGTGATCCCACTCACCGGGGTCACGCTTCCGTTCGTGGCCTATGGCGGCTCCTCGGTGGTCATGAACTTCGTGCTGCTCGCGCTGTTGCTCGTGGTCTCAGAGCGTGCGCGCCGGCCCTATTCGCCCTCTCGCTGACGCGCAGGTTTGCGCCGCGCGAGGCTGCTGGCATCCAGTTGACGCGCGTCACGGTGGGCCACGAGTGCGTTTTTTGGGCGTGATTGTGCACTTTTGAGGAGGTTCGGTGCCGCTTACGGTCGAAAACCTCCACATACCCGGCGCGCGCGAGCATTTCGAAGCGCGACTGCGAATATCTCCGGCGATGCCAACCTCCACAACCGATAGCACCTCCAACTTCCTCATCACCGCGCGCGACATGCGTCCCGAGGAGGACCGTCGCAGACGCTATGAGGCGCGCGCCGACAACTTCTCCTCGCCCGCCGGGCTGCACCCACGGCCGTGGTGCAATCGTCTGCGCCGCGCCCTTCGCGAGGACCTCTTCGTGCTCCACTATCAGCCGATCGTCTCACTTCGGGGCGGAACGATTTCCCACTACGAGGCGCTGATCCGGCTCGCCGAGGACCCGAGCGAGCCGCTCACGCCACCGTGTAGCTTTCTGCCGGCGGCGGAGCGCTACGGACTGATCCAGGAGATTGACCGTGTGGTGATCGGCAAGGTCGTGGCGCTCATGGGGGGCGAGTTGGCCGACCGCGATGCACGCGTCGCCGTGAACCTCTCGGCGCTGTCGATCACCGACCGAGGGATGCTCGCCCACATCGAGCAGGAACTCGTCCGCCACCGAGTTGACCCGTGGCGCCTGATCGTCGAGGTCACCGAGACCGCCGCGATCGGGGACATGCGACGCGCGCAGATCTTCTGCGAAGGCGTGCACACGCTCGGCAGCTCGGTCGCCCTCGACGACTTCGGCGCGGGGTTCGGTTCCTTTCAGTACCTCAAGCACCTTCCATTTCGCTACCTGAAGATCGACGGCGACTTCATCCGCGCGCTTCCGAGCTCTCGCAAGGACCAACTCGTCGTGCAAGCGCTCGTCGGAGTGGCCCGGGGCATGGGCAAGCAGACGATCGCAGAGTACGTCGGCGACGAGCCTACGATGCGCTTGTTGCGCAACTATGGCGTCGACTACGCCCAGGGGTTCGAGGTCGGGCGCCCTTCCGGCCAGGTCGAGGCGTTCGCCGGCGTCTGAGCATTCCAAAACAGGCCGCCCCACGCGTGTGGGGCACCGGTTTTCGAGACACCAACCACGCGCCTCATGGCCGGCGGCGCCGCACCGGCACGCGAGCGCCGGCGCTGCGTGTGCTCAGCGCGGCTGAGGCAGCTGGCTGCGCATCATCGCGTCCCACAGTCTGTCTGGCAGCAGTTTGCGCTGCAGCACAGTCAGGTGCGCGGATGGGGTCAACAGCATGCGCGAGGGTGCTTTGCGGCGTGAGATCGCCTTCTCGATTGCCTTCGCCACGACCTCGGGCGCGCCGCCGAGATGGCGTATGGGGCTCTCATAGACCCCAACCGTCATCGCCGCGAGCTTCACGTTGAAGTCCTTGTATGGCCCGCCTTCCCCGGCCCCGTCAGGGGCCGCGTTCTCGGCTTCGGCGACGGTTGCCACGGCGGCCTTGGCAAAGTCGCTCGTGATCAGCCCAGGCTCGACGAGCGTCACGTCGACGCCGAAGCCCTTTACCTCGAAGCGCAGCGCGTCACTTATTGCCTCGAGCGAATACTTGGTCGCGTGGTAGAGCCCGCCCCCCGGGAACGTCAGGCGGCCTCCCATCGAGCCGATGTTGACGATCTTGCCCCAGTGCTGCTTGCGCATCGCCGGGAGCACCAGCTGGGTGAGCGCGATCGCGCCGAACACGTTGGTCTCGAACTGGCGGCGCACAGCCTCCATCGGCACCTGCTCGATCGGTCCGCCCTGGCTGTAGCCGGCGTTGTTGACGAGTACGCCGATGGCGCCGTGCTCGCGCTCGACGGTCTCGACGGCGGCGCGCATCGAGTGCTCGTCGGTGACGTCGAGCCGCAAGAGCTTGCAGCCGGCGTCGTTCAACGACTCGATCGACTCCAGGCGCCTCGCGCTCGCGTACACGCTCCAGCCATGGCTTGCCAGCCGTCGTGCGGTGGCCTCGCCGATGCCGGACGAGCAGCCGGTGATGAGCACTGCCTTGGATGGGCTGCCGGCCACTCGCCCAGCATACGGAATGTGAGGCAAGCCGGCCGGGCGGCTGCTCCCGGGGCGCAGGTGGGCCGGTACCTCATCCTCTAGATGACTGATTCCGTTTGTACGGTCTCAGTGGTCGTATGCGGTGAAGTGGCGGCCGGGAGCGTCGATCTGGCCGGCTTCCCAGAGCAGCCAGTTGTGCCAGACGCCGGCGGCGAGGGCGAGCACGCGCTGGCAGACGCGCGCCCAGACCCCCTCGGGGATGTGCCCGCCGTGCTCCTCCAGGGAGAGTTGGCCCTTGGCGGTG
>JBARJU010000327.1:0-10207 GCA_049800435.1 Solirubrobacteraceae bacterium | reverse complement strand
CCACTGGCTCCGCCTCGGCCTCGGGCGGGGTGCGATACGCCGGCTACAAGCTGCGCCACCCCGACTGGGCGATGCTCGGGGTGCTCGCGTGGTGGGCGCTGAACATCGCCGTGCTCTACGCCGCCTTCCGCGCGTTCGGACAGGCGCCGCCGACGGCCGTGCTGGTCGAGGCGTTCTTCGTTGGCATGCTCGCCAATCTGCTTCCCCTGCCGGGCGGAATCGGCGGGGTCGACGGTGGCATGATCGGCGCATTCGTCGCCTTCGGCGTGTCTGGCTCGCTCGCGTTGATCGCTGTGCTTGTCTACCGACTGCTCTCATTCTGGCTGCCGAGCATCCCGGGGGCGATCGCCTACTTCCAGTTGCGGCGCAAGGTCAACCGCTGGAATAGCTATACTATACAAAGTAAAGCGACTCAGGCCCAAGCGTCTGTAGGCTGGTCGAAGGCGGCCGGCGAACTGGAGGCAACCAGGTGAGCGACGTCGAGAACACGATCATCATCGGCAGCGGCCCCGCGGGCTACACGGCGGCCTTGTACACGTCGCGCGCCAACTTGCACCCGCTCGTCGTCGAGGGCTTCGCCTGGGGCGGCCTGCTTCAGCAGACGACCGATGTCGAGAACTATCCCGGTTTCCCGGAGGGGATCATGGGCCCCGAGTTGATGGGCAAGCTGCGTGAGCAGGCCGAGCGCTTCGGCGCCAAGCTCGAGACCGACCAGGTCGAGCGCGTGCAACTGGCGGACGAGCCGGGCGGGATCCACAGGGTATGGGTGGGCGACACCGAGCACCAGGCGCGCACCGTGATCCTCGCGATGGGCGCCGAGCACAAGAAGCTCGGGGTACCAGGCGAGGAGGAGCTCAGCGGCCGCGGTGTCAGCTACTGCGCGACCTGCGACGCCGCCTTCTTCAAGGATGCCCACACGATCATCGTGGGAGGCGGGGACTCCGCGATGGAGGAGGCGATCTTCCTATCGAAGTTCGCCTCCAAGGTCACCGTGGTACATCGGCGCGCCGAGTTCCGTGCCTCGAAGATCATGCTCGAGCGGGCTCGCGAGCAAGCAAATATCGAGTTGCTCACCCCCTATACCGTCGAGCGCTTCGAGCCGGGCGAGAGCGGTGCGCTCAGCACAGCCAAGTTGCTCAACACCGACACGGGCGAGCGGCGCGAGCTTGAGATTACGGGTGCCTTCGTCGCCGTCGGCCACGAGCCCCAGTCGGCGCTCGTCGCTGGGCAGGTCGATCTCGACGAGAACGGGTATGTACGAGTCGAGACACGTTCTACGCGAACGAACAAGCCCGGTGTCTTTGCAGCCGGCGACCTCGTCGATCACACCTATCGTCAGGCGATCACCGCCGCCGGCTCCGGTTGCCAGGCGGCGCTTGACGCTGAGTGGTACTTGCGCGATACCCCTGAGGTTCCCACCCCTGAGGGCATGCCCGTCGGCGACTTGGCCGAGGCGCAGTGGGCGGCCCCTGCGGCTGTGGCCGACGCTACTTCCTAGCCAGACGCCGCAGGGCCGGGGCGGGCCGGTAGCGCTCCTCGCGGTACTCGTTGCCCACAGCTTCGAGTGTCCTGAGCACGTGGTCTGCGCCGATCTCCTCCATCCACGCAAACGGGCCGCGGGGATGGCTCAAGCCGAGCATCATGCCCTTGTCGATGTCCTCGGCCGTACCGACTCCCTCGCCCAGCGCGAACGCCGACTCGTTGATCAGCTGGCAGACGATCCGTCCGAGCACGCCGCCGGGAGCGGGCTGTATACGCTCGGTGTGCAGCCCTAGTCCCCGGAAGGCCGCTTCACCCGCGTCGCCTGTGATCTCGACCAGCGCCAGCGGCACGATCGCGTAGAACGGCTCACCCTCCACCGTGCCGCCGAGTCCCTCGACGGCAATCCGAGGACCACCGAGGCCAGGGGCGAGTGCTTGTAGTGCTTTTGCCAACGGTCCATTTCCGGTCACGACCGCATCCCCGCCGAGCCGCGGTGGGTCCGGATCCGGCGGCCTGTGGGGTCCCTCACCGGTGTAGTCGTAGTAGCCGCGCCCCACCTTGCGCCCATGCAAGCCGGCGGCCACCTGGCGCGCCTGTATGGGGGAGGGACGCCAGCGTGGCTCCCCGAAGCTCAACTCATAGAAGCTCTTGGACACGTCAAAGCCCGTGTCCACACCCACGAGGTCGCTCAACTCGAATGGCCCCATCCGAAAGCCTCCGCCCATGCGCACGATCCGGTCGATCGTCGGCACGTCCGCGATCTGTTCTCCTAGGAGGCGCAACGCCTCCAGCCCGAACGGACGGTTGCAGCGGTTGACTATGAAGCCCGGGCCGTCGCTTGCCCTGATTACGTCCTTGCCCATCGCGAGGCCGGTTGCGTCGGCGAGCGCGAGTGACCGCTCGTTTGACATCAACCCGGCGATCACCTCGAGCAGGCGCATCAGCGGCGCTGGGTTGAAGAAGTGCATCCCCACCACTCGCTCGGGATGGGTCGCGCCGGCAGCGATGGCGGTGATCGGCAGCGAGGATGTGTTGCTCGCGAGCACACACTTCTCGGTAACGATCCGCGACAGGCGTGCATACAACTCGTGCTTGACGTCCAGTCGCTCGGGCGCCGCCTCGATCACCAGGTCACACGAGGCGAATGCGTCGAGGCTGTCCACGGCTTGCAAGAGCTCGGTTGCCGTGTGCGCCTGATCGACCGTTAGCTTGCCCTTCTCGGCTTCCTTGGCGAGGCCCGCCCGCATGCGCTCGGTGCCCTGTGCGAGCGCCTCGGGGATTGGATCGTGTAGGAGCGTTCTTGCGCCACTCTTGCAAGCAAGCTGGGCGATGCCGGCGCCCATCGTCCCGGCGCCCACAACCCCGATTGTTCGCGCCGCGTCGCCGCTCATCCCAGCGCCAGGCTACCGCTTGCCGATGCTCGGGTGATGGCGAAAGCGAAATCGCCCCGCGAGAACGCCCCAAATCCTCCAAATCAACGTTCCGCCTCCCACAGCGGGCTTCGTTCAGGAAGGCACGAGTGCGTTGATCCCGGTCATCGCCCGCCCGATGATCAGCTTCTGAATCTGTGAGGTGCCCTCGTAGAGGGTCGTGACTCGCACGTCGCGGAAGTAGCGCTCGACCGGGTGGTCGTCGACATAGCCGGCGCCGCCGTGCACCTGGATCGCCGTATTCGCGCACTCGACCGCCGCCTCGGTGGCGTGCAGCTTGGCGACCGAGGTCTCCAGCGTGTTCGGGCGGCCCTTGTCCTTCAACCAGCCCGCCCGCCACACGAGCATCCGCGAGGCGTCGGCCTTCAGCACCATGTCGGCGATCATCGCCTGCACGAGTTGGAAGGTGGCGATCGGCTTGCCGAACTGCTCGCGCTCCTTGGCGTATTTGACGCTCTCCTCCACGCATCCCTGGCAGATGCCCACGCAGCCGGCGGCGACCGAGTAGCGACCCGAGTCGAGCGAGGACATCGCCACCTTGAAGCCGTCGCCCACCTGTCCGAGCATTTGGTCTTCGGTGACCTCCACGTCTTCCAGGGCGATGGACGCTGTGTCGGAGGCATGCAAGCCCATCTTGTGCTCGATAGTGCTCGCCTGATAGCCGGGCTGGTCGGCGTCCACCATGAAGCAGGCCAGTCCTCTGTGGCCCTTCTCCGGGTCTGTCTGGGCGAAGATAAGCGCCACCTTCGCGTAGTTGCCCATCGAGATCCACATCTTTGCGCCGTTGATCACCCAGCCTTTATCGGTCCGCTTGGCGCGCGTCTTTTGTTTGGCGGCATCCGAGCCCGTGTCGGGCTCGGTCAGTCCGAAGCAGCCCAACCACTCGCCCGAGCACAGCTTCGGCAGGTAGTGTTGCTTTTGCTCCTCGGTTCCCCATTTGAGGATCGCGCTGCACACGAGCGAGGTCTGCACCGAGATCACCGTGCGCACCGAGGAGCAGCCCCTGCCGATCTCCTCGACAACGAGGCCATAGCTCAAATAATCGAGGCCCGCGCCGCCGTACTCGCGCGGCACGATCGCACCCAGGTAGCCCTGGTCGGCGATCTTCTTGACGATCTCCAGATCGAAGCGGTGGTCGCGGGCGTTCTGCTTGGCCTGCTCCACGATCTCCTTGTCGGTGAACTCGCGCGCCGTGCTGCGGATCAACTGCTGCTCGTCGGTGAGGTCGAAGTCCATCTCTCTCCTAGCTCTCGTGTGGCGATGCTCGTCTCGGTGTGCCCCGGACGCTAGCGATCTTCGATGGAAGGCGGCCTCAGCTTGGGTGTGCGCCAGGGAGCCGCCATGCGCCTCTGAAGCTCCGGGCCCAGCTCGTCGATCTTCAGGCGCTCCTGCTCGAGCGAGTCGCGGTCGCGCAACGTGACCGTGCCGTCCTCGAGCGACTGGTGATCGACCGTCACGCCCCACGGCGTCCCTATCTCGTCCTGGCGGCGGTAGCGCTTGCCGATCGATCCGCCCTCGTCGTACTCGGCCTGCATCCGTTCTTGCATGTCCCGGTAGATCTCGCGCGCCAGCTCTGGCTGACCGTCCTTTTTGACGAGCGGCATCACCGCTACCTTCACGGGCGCTATGCGCGGGTGCAGGCGCAGGAGCGTGCGGGTTTCGCCCGGTGTCGCGTCCCTGTCCGTCGCCGGACCCTCGCCTGAGGTGCTCTGCACAACTTCCTCGTCGTAGGCGTCGACCAAAAACGCGAGTGTCGCCCTGTCGACTCCCGCGGCGGGCTCGATCACGTGGGGCACGTACCGCTCGCCCGACACCTGGTCGAAGTACTCGAGCTTCTCACCGGAATGCTCTGCGTGCTGTTTGAGGTCGAAGTCGCCTCGGTTAGCGATCCCCTCGAGCTCGGACCATCCGATGGGGAACAGGTACTCGACGTCGCTGGTCCCCGAGGAGTAGTGCGAGAGCTCGTCCGGATCGTGTGCCCTCAGGCGCAGGTGGTCGGGCCTGATGCCGAGTTCCTCATACCACCGCATCCGCTCGCTCAGCCAGTGCTCGAACCACTTCTGCGCTTCCTGGGGAGGAACGAAGAACTCCATCTCCATCTGCTCGAACTCCCTTGTCCTGAAGATGAAGTTGCCGGGCGTGATCTCGTTACGAAACGACTTTCCGATCTGGGCGATTCCGAAGGGGGGCTTCTTGCGCGAGAACTGCAACACGTTCTTGAAGTTGATGAAGATTCCCTGCGCCGTCTCCGGGCGCAGGTAGGCGACCGAGCCTGACTCCTTCACGGGCCCGATGGTCGTCTCGAACATGAGGTTGAAGTCGCGTGCCTCGGTCAACTCGCACTCGTCGGTCTCGCCGGGGTGCTTGGAGGGCTTGCGCCCACACTGCAGGTCTGCCAGGTGGTCGGCCCTGAAGCGCTGCCCGCACGTCTTGCAGTCCACGAGCGGGTCGGTGAAGCCGGCGAGGTGGCCCGAGGCCTCCCATACGCGCGGGTGCTGAAGGATCGCCGAGTCCAGGGCCACGATGTCCTCGCGTTCGCGCAGCATCGCCCGCCACCACTCGTTCTTGACGTTGCCCTTCAAGAGGACTCCGTAGTGGCCGAAGTCGTATGTCGAGCCCACGCCTCCGTAGATCTCCGACGAGGGGAAGATGAAGCCGCGGCGCTTGCACAGCGCTACGACCTTGTCCATCGTCACGACGTCGTAGCTTGTGAGGGCCTGTTCGGTGGTCATTGCTTTGGGATGGTATTCGAGCGTCGCCTTGCGGGCTTGGGGGCATTCAGGCCGGATCGCTCTTGCTCGATGTCGGGCTTCGTGCACCTACAAAGAGACCGCCCTTGACATATCTCGTCGCATGTGTTTACATACGTTGTGTTCTCTTGCTGACAAGACGGCGGAGGGGACGGTTCTCCGCCCGAAAGGTGACGAGCAAGCCAAGAGCGTGAGTGACTGAGCACGATCGCACATAGGGGTCTACCAGGGCGTCGTTACCCAACCTCTCCCGCGGCGCCCCGCGCATGCCTCACAGTGCGACCGAATTGCCGGTCTTCTCGACAGGGCGCCGCGGTCCCCACCGGCCGCGGCGCCCACTGTCTCTTCAGGGTCTTCGCGCCGGCGGTGGATTGGGGGGGTTGTGCTTCTTAAAAGAGGTGCCCCACGCGCGCGTGGGCATTAGGATTCGGTGTGTGGCAAGGGTCCTGATCGTGGGGGGTGCAGACAGGGGTCTGCGTCTGGCCACCGCGCTGATCGCAGAAGGGCATGCCGTGCGAGTCGTCGCGAGCGCTCCGGAGCGTTGCGAGCAGGTCAAGGCGACCGGCGCCGAGTGTTTCGTCGGCGCGCCAGATCGGCTCGCCACGCTGCGCGGAGCGCTCGAGCACGTCACGATCGCGTGCTGGCTGCTCGCCGGGGCGAGCGGCGACCCTCAGCTCCTCCGGGCGCTGCACGGGCCGCGCCTTGAGCAGTTTCTCTGTAGTGCGATCGACAGTACCGTGCGTGGCTTCGTCTATGAGGCAGGGGGCGACATGGTCGCCGCCGGCGTGTTGGCGGAAGGCCGGCGGATCGTGTCGGAAACAGCAGCGCGCAATTCGATCCCCGCAGCGATCCTCACGGCCGATCCAATTCACTCCGATGTCTGGCTCGCGCAGGCGAACATGACGCTGAAAGCACTGCTCGAAGGTCGCGATCCGGGCGCCGAGGAGCGCTATGCTAATGCCTATATACCCCAAAGCTGATCGGCTTTTTGATCGCGAGGCTTCTACAGAGGAGGACAGCTGAGTTGTCCGGATACGCGAAGGACGTGCTCGTCGAGCCCCATTGGCTCCAGGAGCATCTCAACGACGACGACCTGCGCATCGTCGAGGTAGACGAGAACCCGAGGCTATACGCGGAGGCCCACATCCCCGGAGCGGTCGGCTTCGACTGGAAGGAGGATCTCCAGGACCCCGTCAAGCGCGACTTCCTCGGTCCAGAGGACTTCGGGGCTCTCTTTTCCAGGAACGGGATCTCAAGCGACCATACGATCGTGCTCTACGGCGACCGCAACAACTGGTTTGCGGCCTACACGTACTGGTATCTGAAGTACTACGGCCACGACAAGGTGCTCCTGCTCAACGGCCCACGCGAAAAGTGGATTTCCGACGGACGACCCACTAGCGTCGAGGCGCCCGGGCACACACCCGCCGCTTTCGTTGCCAAGGCGGGCGATGAAACCATCAGGGCTCGTCGCGAGGAAGTGCTCGCGGCGATCGACGACTCCACGAATCTCGTTGACGTGCGCTCTCCGGCAGAGTTCGCGGGCGAGATCATCTCGCCCAGCGGCTATGAGCAGGAGGGGGCTCAGCGCGCCGGTCACATACCGGGCGCCGCCTCGATCCCGTGGGCGCAAGCCGTCAACGAGGACGGCACATTCAAGAGCGCCGAGCAGCTGCGCGAACTGTACGGGTCCAAGGGCGTGCTCGACGGCAAGGACGTTATCGCCTACTGCCGCATCGGCGAGCGCTCGGCTCACACGTGGTTTGTGTTGCACGAGTTGCTCGGCACGGAGGACGTCAAGAACTACGACGGCTCGTGGACCGAGTGGGGGAGTCTCGTGGGCGTGCCGGTGGCCACAGGGGCATAGACGAGTCAAGAAGAAGGCTTCGGGCCCACCCCCTCTGGGCCCGCGGGCGCGACCGCCGCGTCAAGCGTTGGCGCGGCGGTCGAGCAGCGGCTCGAGGCGCTCGAGCAGGTTCTCGAGGATTCGAGCTGTGGCGCCCCACGCGAGTTGGTCGTCGAACACATAGGCATCGGTTTCGAAGGCGATCCCCCGGCGTTCCACACGCGTGCGGGTTCTTCCCGCCCGGACCTCGCGAAGCGTGGGCTCGAGCACGGCGTCTACCTCAAGCTCTGAGGCCCGCCACTCAGGCCTCACGCCGAGCAGCCCCACAAACGGATGGATCATGTAGTTGGTCACGAACGTGGATGTGCGCTCGAGCGCCCCCACCACCCGTACCTCCGCACGGGCGAGCCCGATCTCCTCTTCGGCCTCACGGAGTGCGGTGTCGCCGAGCGTCGCGTCCTCGGGGTCGTGGCGCCCGCCGGGGAAGGAGATCTCCCCGGCATGGCGGCGCAGGTCGGCTCGGCGCCTCGTCAAGACGACCCGCAACTCGCCGTCGCGCGTCACGTACAGCGGCACGAGCACTGCCGCCGCAACCCGCTCGTCGGCCTGCGGCTCAGAATGCGAGGCGACATCGAGCAGCACGCCAGAGAGCGCCTGCTCGAGGCCCACGCTCAGGGCCTGTCTCGCTGGGAGGGCACTTCTGACGCGGCCGATCTCGGCTAGGCCGCGACCCTGGTGCGCTCGACGCGCTCCTGGAACATGACCTCGCCGTCGAGTGTTCTGTGCACAGGACACTTCGCAGCGATCACCTGCAAGCGCTCGACCTGCTCCGGCGGCAAATCGTCGGGCAGGCGCAACACGATGTCGAACTTGGTGGGACAGCCACGCTCGGCCGGCGTGTACTGCACATCGACCTCCACATTGCCGATGTCCCAGCCCTTGCGTGCCGCATACATCTCCATCGTGATTGCCGTGCACGAGGCGAGGCTCACGGCAAGCAACTCCTGTGGGTCGGGGCCGGCGTCGTCGCCGCCAGACTCGAGCGGCTCGTCCACGGTCAACTGATGATCGCGCACCTGAACGGTGTGTTTGAACGCCGAATCCTTGCGTCTGACGCTGGCCTTCATCACTGCGACACCTTCCGATCGTGTCGTCACAGCAGCTTCTCCTTCCATGGTATCGACGACACGGGACTAGGAAAGGGGGTTGAACAATAGGCCGCTCAGCAGCTTCGGATAGAAGAACGTCGACTTCGGTGGCATGTTCTCGCCGGAGGCCGCCACGTCGCGCACCTGCGAGACTGGCGTCGGACGCATCAGGAACGCCGCGTCGTACTCGCCCGAGCGCACCATCGTTACGGCCTCATCGGTGGAGCGCGCGTAGAATAGGCCGTTGAAGTGGGAGATGTCCTCGTCGCTGAGCCCGAGCGCGCCCTTCAAGAGCAGCGCCTCGAGCACGCCGGTGTCCAGGCTGCGGTAGGCCTTTGAGAAGCCTGGGAGGGCCTCGTCGGCGATCGCCTGATCCTTGATCGTCAGGCGGTAAGCCTGCTGATGATGGGCGTCGATGTACCCGAGCTGCAGGGGTCCAGTACCGGGCTCGGGTGCGATCCGCTCGAGCGGTACCTCTGCGATCTCGAAGTCGCGGCGCAGCGCCTCCCTGAGCGCCTCCTGGCGCTCACGATCGAGACCGCTCACCAGGCGGTGGGTGGGGAACACCGTCAGGCCTGGGTCCTCGAGCGCAACCAGACACATGAGCACGTAGCGGTGCTCCCCCTCGCCGCCGAGCTCCTCGGCGTAGGTGTTCGCCGTCTCATAGCGGTGGTGCCCGTCGGCGATCAACAACTCGACATCGCGCATGGCCTGTTGCACGCTGGCGATCGCCTTCGGGTCAGAGATGCGCCACAGCTTGTGGATGGTGTCGTCCCCGTCGCTGACTTCGGCCCACGGGCTGTCCGTCGTGGCCGGTTCGAGCGCCCTCCAAGCAAGTGTCTCCGGGTCTGAGTAGAGCGAGAATATGGGAGATAGGTTCGTTCTGGTTGCCCTCATCAGGCGTAGGCGATCCTCCTTGGGGCCCGGGTGCGTGCGCTCGTGGGGGCGCACCCGCCCGGGGCCGTAGCCCTCGATGCGCACACGGCAGAAGAAGCCCTTGCGCGTGCGTCGTTGGCCGTCGGGGCCCGTGTATGTCTGCGTATGAGCCCACAGCGAGGGCTCGGGGTCGCGCACGACCACGCCCTGCATCTGCCACGCCTCGAACAGCTCGCCGGCGGCCGCGTAAGGGTCGGGCTCGCCCTTGGGCAGGTCCACGGCCACGACGTTGAAGGGCGAGCGCCTCAGCAGCCCTTCGCGCTGCTCTGCGTCGATTACGTCGTATGGGGGAGACGTCACATCGGCAAGCGCTCCCACGAGGGATTGGTCATAGTGGAGCGCCCGCAGGGGCTGGATGTCGGCCATGGCGGGGCGGACCCTAGCAGCGGCCACTACTCTTAGTGTTTATCGGGGCGTGGCGCAGCTTGGTAGCGCACCTGCTTTGGGAGCAGGGGGTCGCCGGTTCAAATCCGGCCGCCCCGACCATTGAGGTGTTCACGTTTGAACGTGGACCTTGTTCACGTTTGGGCTGTGCCGGGCGTCCTGTGGCGGACGTTTGTGCGTCACGGGCGCTCGTGGGGCTGGCGGTGGGCGTTCTGGCGTTTGGAGTGAGGT
>JBARJU010000326.1:0-3025 GCA_049800435.1 Solirubrobacteraceae bacterium | reverse complement strand
GCCCTCGACGAGCTCGCCGGGGACGTCCTTGGCCGAGTGCACCGCCAGGTCGATCTCTCCCGCCAGCAGCGCTTGCTCGAGCTCGGCAACCCAGCGCGACTTGTCATCGACCGGCGGGGGCGCGCTCCCCGCGCTTCCGCCGTTGGGGCGATCGTGATGCTGGCGGTCCCCGCTCGTGCGCACCACCACGATCTCCCCCCCGTCGAGCCAGCCCGCGACGAGTCTCGCTTGCGTGAGCGCGAGCGCGCTGCCCCGCGTCCCGATCCTCATCCTGTCCTACGGGCCGGCCGGGAAGTCTCCCCGGCGGGATGGGTTGTTGTGGGTCGGCCGGCCGGGGAACGTTCCTGGGCGGGATGGTCTGGTCATGGGCTCTTGCGCGCGCTCCCGATCGAGCGCACCTCGGCGAGCTTCGCGTCCGGGTTCTCGGAGGAGGCGTCGTCGGAGGAGGCGTCGCGCTGGGGCTCCCCGTCGAGCCCGAACAGCTCGCGCACGAGTTGCAGGCTCGCGTGGCCCCGCTCCTCCGAGAAGCTGCGCAAGCGGATCGTCGGCTCGTGCAACAAGCGGCCCAGCACCGCGCGCGCGATCGCCTCCACGCGCACGAGGTCGCGCTCGGACGCCGACTCCCAATGCCCCGCGTTCTCGACGAGGATCTGCTCGACCAGCGCGGTGCCGTGTTCGCGCAGGGCGGCCACGGTCGGCAGCGTCTCGAGCTGGCCGAGCCAGCGCGCGAACCGCCTGATCTCCTCCTCGACGATCTCTTCGGCCTGGGGCACGATCTCGGCGCGCGCCCCCAGGTTGCGCACGACCACGGCCTGGAGGTCGTCGATGTCGTAGAGCGTCACCCCCTCGATGTCCGCGCAGCGCGAGTCGATGTCGCGAGGCACGGCGATGTCGATCAGCAATAGTGGTGCCCGCCCACCCCGGCCGGTGCGCTGCTCCATCACGACCTGCAGCTCCTCGCTGCCGAGGATCGGATGCGGCGAGGATGTCGACGACACGACGATGTCCGCCTCGAGCAGCTGGTCGGGGAGTTTGTCGAGTCCCACGACCGAGCCGCCGAAGCGCTGTGCGAGGCTGAGCGCACGGTCGGCGTGACGGTTGGCCACGAAGATCGTGCCGACCCCCTGGTGGGCGAGCGCCTGCGCGGTCAACTCGCTGGTCTCGCCCGCGCCGAGGATCACGACGTGGCGGTCGCTCAGGCCGCCGAGCACGTCCTCGGCGAGGTCCACGGCCACCGACGGGATGCTCACGCGCGAGGAGCCGATGCCGGTCTCCGAGCGCACGCGCTTGCCGGTCGTGAGCGCCGCCGCGAACAGCCTGTTGGACAGCGGGCCGGTCACACCCGCGGCCATCGCCGCCTCGAACGCGCGCTTGACCTGGCCCTGGATCTCGGCCTCCCCGACGATCATCGACTCGAGGCCCGCGGTCACGCGGTAGAGCTGGCGCGCCGCCTCGCAGTTGCGCGGCGAGTAGATCTCCTGCGCGAGCTCGGTCGGGCGGATGCCGGCGCGACGCGCGAGCATGCCGAGCACGTCGGTCTCCGCTTTGACAAGAGCCCCACCCGCCCCCCCCACGACGAGGTAGACCTCGGTGCGGTTGCACGTCGAGATCGCGACCGCCTCGTGCACGTGCTCGCTTTCGGTGACCTGCTTGGCGAACTCGACGGACTGCGACTCCGTGAAGGCGAGCCGCTCGCGCAGCGCGACCGGCGCCGTCTTGTGGGAGATGCCGAGCGCGAGCAGCTCGCCAACCTGCCTGCTTGCCTGCCCCCCGCCATTGGGGGTGCCCTTCAGGGTGCCCCCAGTCATCGGGGGTGCCCTTTGGGTATGCCCTTTAGGGTGCTCATACCGTCTCGCGCTCCTGTGGGTGGGCGAGCGTCGGGGGGGCGGGATCCTCGTCGGGGGCGGTCCTCTCCGCGTGCGTGGGGGAGCCACGATCGGCTTCGCTGCGCAGGGCCTCGAGCTTGTGCTCCACGCGTCCCAGGCGGATCGCCATGATCGCGACGTATATGAGCACGAGCGCCAGGAACACGATGTAGGCGGCCGCCACATACCCGTCGTTCGAGTTTTCCGGCAGGGTGCTCGCGAGCAGGATCATTGGAAGCCCAGAATCCTGCTGCGTGCTTTGAGCAGCATTCGTGTGCGCTTGGCCGTCAGCTCGTACTTGCACAAGGTCGCGAACAGCAGCGCCATAGCGACCAGCGATACGAGGAACGTGAAGCCCATCGAGGCCGGCAGGTTGGTGGTGCTGCCGAGCACGCGCGGGTGCACGTAGGAGGCGGACAGTCTCACGGCGATGAAGTTCAGCGGCACGAACGCTCCGGCGGCGATCGCGAACACCGACGCGTAGCGCGCCTGGCGCTCGGGGTCCTCGATCGCGAAGCGAAGCGGCTGATAGGTGGCGTACAGCAGGAAGACGATCAAAAACGACACCAGCGTCGGCTCGTCCCACACCCACCAGTGTCCCCATGAGGCGCGCGCCCAGATCGAGCCGGTGATGAGGACCGCGACGCCGAAGATCAAGCTCATGTGGATCGTCACGTAGGAGCGCAGATCCCAGCGTGCGTCGCGGGTGCGCAGGTGGGCGATCGCCATGATCCCGCCGATCGTAAAGCCGCACAGGGCAACGATCGCAAGCGGCACGTGCAGGTAGAAGATCTTCTGTAGGAACCCCTGGTCGGCTTCGATCGGCGCATAGAAGAACACGAGGCCGAATGCCACGCAAAAGGAGGCGACGGTGGCGATCGAGAGGGCGCGGAGTCCGCTGCTGTACATCGTGGTGGCTCAGTCCTCCAGAAGGAAGTCGAACACTGCGTAGGCAATGAGCCCGAAGACGAGATCATAGAGCGCCAGCGTCGCAAGCCACTTGATTGGGACCCCACCCACCCCACCTCCCCCGTCGTGCCCGCTGCCCAGCGCCAGTAGGGGGGCGCTTGCGCGCGCGGCTCCGATCACGACGGGCACCAGCAATGGCAGCGCCAGCAGCGGTCCGAGCAGGTCGCGCGCGCGTGTGCGCACCGCAAGCG
>JBARJU010000325.1:0-17695 GCA_049800435.1 Solirubrobacteraceae bacterium | reverse complement strand
GGTGCGTTACGTTCGCAAGCGCGCCGGGGACGCGCGGCGCGTGGTGGCGATCGGGACGGGAGTCTTCGTGCTCGCGGTGGCGGGCCTGCTCGACGGGCGGCGCGCCACCACGCATTGGGCCGCCGCTGAGGAGCTGGGCCGCCTTCACCCGGCCGTCCGTGTCGACCCCGACCCGATCTTCCTGCGTGACGGCGACATCTGGACGTCCGCAGGAGTCACAGCGGGCATGGACCTCGCGCTCGCGCTCGTCGAAGAAGACCTCTCTCGCGACGCAGCGCTCACGATCGCCCGTCACCTTGTGCTGTTCCTGCGTCGTCCCGGCAATCAGGCTCAGTTCAGCGCCACGCTCGCCGCGCAGGAGCCGCTCAGAGAGCCACTGCGCGACACGCGCCGCCACGTCCTCGAGCACCTTGCCGGGGACCTGTCGGTGGAGGCGCTCGCCCAGCACGCGCACATGAGCCCGCGCCACTTCGCCCGCTCGTTCCGCGCCGAGACAGGCGTCACGCCCGCCCGCTATGTGGAGAGCGTGCGCCTGGAGGCCGCCCGGCGCGCGCTCGAGGACACCGCTCAGCCGATTGCGACGGTGGCGCTCGCCTGCGGCTTCGGAACTCCCGAGACGCTGCGCCGCTCCTTTCTGCGCGCTCTCGGCGTCGGGCCCGCGGAGTACCGCCGCCGCTTTCACCCATCCGGGTCGGCGTCCGGCGGGGCCGCGGCCGCCTGATCGCGCACGAGTGGTCCAACGACCAGAACGACCCCCAATCCAAACCCCTCACGAGAGGCATGTACACGTGCAGATAGCGATACTCATCTACCCCCGCTTCACCGCTCTGGACGCCATTGGCCCGTATGAGGTGCTCAGTCGCCTCCCCGACGCCAAAGTCACATTTGTCGCCGAGCACGCCACCCCGCAGCGCACAGATACCGGACAACTCGCCGTGGTCGCGGACGCCACGCTCGACGAGTTGCCCAATCCCGACATCGTGCTCGTCCCGGGCGGTCCCGGTCAGGCCGCACTGATGGACGACGCCCCGCTCCACGACTGGCTGCGTGTGGCCCATGAGACCTCCACCTGGACCGCCTCCGTCTGCACCGGGTCGCTGGTGCTTGCCGCCGCCGGCCTGCTCGACGGCAAGCGCGCCACGAGCAACTGGCAGGCCATCGAGCAGCTGCGCGCCCTCGGCGCCGACGCCTTGGAAGAGCGGGTCGTCTTCGACGGGAAGCTCGCCACGTCCGCCGGCGTCACCGCCGGGATCGACATGGCGCTCGAGCTCGCCGCCAAGATCGCCGGACCCGAGCTTGCCCAGGCGATTCAGCTCGGCCTCGAGTACGACCCGCACCCGCCCTTCGACGCCGGCTCGCCTCACAAGGCGCCTGCCGAGATCGTCGAGGCCGTGCGCGCCCACTCGCGCTTCGCGGAACAGGCCGCCTGACGGATTGTCGCCCCACGCGTGCGGACGCCGCGTCCCGGCGGTTGTATTGGCCTCTTGCTCGCCCCACGCGCGTGCGAGGCACGCGTTTTCCCAGAACCGTCCGGGGCCGACCGCTAACCTGCGCTGTCCGATGGCAGAGCGCCGTTACGACCCGCAGGAGATAGAGCCACGCTGGCAGGCCGTGTGGGCCAATGAGCACACCTGGGAGGTGTCCAACGACGCGCTCCCCGGAGAGGCCGAGGACGCCACCTCCTACGTACTTGAGATGCTGCCCTACCCAAGCGGTGAGCCTCACATCGGCCACCTCAAGAAATATGCGGTCGGCGACGCCATCGCGCACTTCCACCGTCGCACCGGCCACCGCGTGTTGCACCCGATGGGCTACGACGCCTTCGGCCTTCCCGCCGAGAACCACGCGATCAAGACGGGGGTCCACCCGCGCGACTCGACCGCCGAGTCGATCGCCTCCTTCCAGCGCCAGTTCCGCTCGTGGGGCATATCGATCGACTGGTCGCGCGAGCTCGGCACGCACGAACCGAGCTACTACCGCTGGACGCAGTGGATCTTCCTACAGCTATTCGAGGCGGGACTCGCCTACCGCAGCGAGGCCGCCGTCAAGTGGTGTCCTCGCGACCAGACGGTGCTCGCAAACGAGCAGGTCATCGACGGCTGCTGCGAGCGTTGCGGCGCGGTCGTCGAAGTCAAGCAGCTCGAGCAGTGGTTCTTGCGTATCACCGACTACGCCGAGCGCCTGCTTGGCGACCTCGACGAGATCGACTGGCCCGAGCACGTCAAGACGATGCAACGTAACTGGATCGGGCGCTCCGAGGGCGCCGAGGTCACCTTCCGTTGTGAAGACTTGGATCCCGCCCACCCGATCGACTACCCCGTATTCACCACCCGTCCCGACACCCTGTTCGGAGCCACCTTCTTCGTGATGGCACCCGAGCACCCGGACGTCCTGCGTCTCGTGGAAGGCACTCCTCAGGAGCAGGCCGTGCGCGACTACATCAACCATGCACTCACCGAGTCAGGCGAGGAACGCGGGTCGATCGAGAAGCAGAAGACCGGCGTGTCACTCGGGCGCACCGTCGTTAACCCCGTCAACGGCGAGGCGATCCCGATGTATGTGGCCGATTACGTGCTCATGGAGTACGGCACCGGCGCCATCATGGCGGTGCCCGGCCACGACGAGCGCGATCACGCGTTCGCGCGCGCCTACGACCTGCCGATCCGTCGCGTGATTGAAGGCCCACCCACCCGGCCCGAGGGTGGGGGAGACGATCGGGGACTGCCCTATACGGGCGATGGTCCACTCGTGGGCAGCCATCCCGACTTCGACGGTATGGGCAACCGCGAGGCGCTCACAGCGATTGTGCACTGGCTCGACCGGGAGGGCCTTGGCCACGCCTCGGTCAGCTATCGCCTGCGCGATTGGCTCGTCTCGCGCCAGCGCTACTGGGGCTGTCCGATCCCGATCGTCTACTGCGAGCGGTGCGGCTTGCAGCCAGTCCCCGCCGAGCAGCTGCCGGTGGTGCTGCCCGACATCGAGGACTATGCGCCTCAGGGCCGCTCGCCGCTGGCCGGCGCCGAGCAATGGGTCGCCACCGAGTGTCCTTCCTGCGGTGGCCCGGCGCGCCGCGAGACCGACACGATGGACACGTTCGTCGACTCCTCCTGGTATTTCCTGCGCTACTGCGACGCGCGCAACGAAGAGGCCGCGTGGGACTCGGCGGCGCTGCGTCAGTGGATGCCCGTCGATCAGTACATCGGCGGGGTGGAGCACGCGATCCTGCACCTCATGTACGCGCGCTTCTTCTGCAAGGCCTTGGCCGACCTCGGCCACCTCGACTTCCAGGAGCCCTTCAAGGCGCTGTTCACACAGGGCATGGTTACCAAGGACGGCGCCAAGATGAGCAAGTCCAAGGGCAACGTCGTCCCGCCGGCATCGATCGTCGAACGTTACGGCGCGGACACCGCCCGCTGTTACATCCTGTTCGTCGGGCCCCCCGATCAGGACGCCGACTGGTCGGACGAGGGCGTCGAGGGAGTCCACCGCTTCCTCGCCCGCCTGTGGCGCCTGGCTGCCGACACCGCAGAGCGCGGCGACGCCGAGCCCCTGCCCTCGGTTGACAGCTTCGCTGAAAACGGGTCTCCCGAGAGCGAGGACCTCGAGCTTGCGCGCAAGGCCCACTGGGCCATCGAGAAGGTCTCGGAAGACATGCGTCGCTTTGCCTTCAACACCGCCATCGCGGCGGTCATGGAGCTGCTCAACGATTGCTCGCGCATGCGCGAGACACTGCGCCTGGACACCCTGCGCTTTGGCCTTGCCACCGCCGCCTCGCTGCTCTTTCCGTTTGCGCCACATGCCTGTTCTGACATCTATGAGATGCTCACCGGCGAGCGCGTATGGGAGCAGCCGTGGCCCCAGGCCAACCCCGAGATGCTCGAACGCGACGCCTACGAGCTCGTCTGCCAAGTCAACGGCAAGCTACGCGACCGCGTCCAGGCGCCGAGCGACGCATCCGCGGAGGAACTGACAGCGTTGTGTCTTGCCGCGCCCAACGTGCTTGCGCACATCGACGGGCATGAGATCGTCAAGGAGATTGTGGTGCCTGGGCGGCTTGTGAATCTCGTCGTGCGTTGAGCCCGCCCAGCTTGTCGGAGCGCTCGCCTAGACTCGGCCGTGATGGCTGCCCTCAAGCCCGCCTATCTGATCCACGGCGACGACCACGGCGCTGTTGCCGAGCGCCGCTCGCGCCTTAAGTCGCTCGCGGAAGCAGACGGCGACGCCAGCAGCGTGGAGGTCCTCGCCGGGGACGCGGGCACACCCGAAGCGGTCGCGCTTGTGCTTTCGACGATGACGTTCGCGATTGGGCAGCGCGTGATCGTCGTGGACGGCGCCGAGCGCTTCAAGGAGGCGGAGGTGAGGGAGCACATCGCGCCCGCGATGGCGACGATGCCCCCCGACACCACTATCGCGTTCTTCGCGCGCGAGGAGGGCCGCACAAAGGCCCCTGTAGCGCTGCATGAGGCGGTGAAAGAGGCGCGGGGCCAAGTCGTCGCGGAGGCCACGATCAAGCCGTGGGAGCTCGCGGGGTGGGTGCGCGAGCAGGCGACACGGCTCGGGCTCTCGCTGGACGCTTTTGCCGCGAAGACGCTCGTGGCCCAGGTAGGGGATCGCCAGCAGCGCCTATTGCGCGAGCTCGAGAAGTTGGCGCTGGCGGCCGACTCGGCGGATGGCCCGATAAAGGTGAGCGCTGAGGACATCGAGCGGCAGGCCGCGCATTCCACCGCGTGGCGCGCCTTCTCGCTTGCCGACGCGCTCGTGGGGGGCGACGCGGGCGAAGCGATGCGCTCCTACCTGCGTCTGCGCGTTCAAGGCGAACGCCTGTCTGGGCTCCTCTACCTGATGGCCCAGCGCTTGCGCGACGCCGAGGGAGTCTCGGTGCGCCTGCAGGCGGGGGAGTCGCCGGCGGAGATCAAGCGCGGGCTGCGAATGCCTCCGCGCGCCGCCGATCGCTTCATAGTCGATGTGGCGCGCACCGAGCCCGAGCGCTTGCGCGCCGCCGTGTGCCGCATCGCCGACCTCGAACTCGACACGCGCGGGGGAGCCCCATTGAGCGGATCGCGTACGGCGCTGTCGTCGCTTGAGGAAGACACGCTCGCTTTGCGGGCAATCCTGGCTGTGGCCAGCCGAGCTGTCTAGGACTTGCCGGCCGCTACAACACGGGCCGCGCGGGACTTCTTGCGAGCACCCGTGTTGCGGTGCACGGCGCCGCGCTTGACGGCCTTGTCGATCGTGCGAACGAGGCGGCGGTGCTCGGCCTCGGTGGCGTCGCTGTCGTTCTCCTGAGCAAGGGTCTCAAGCCGGCGGAAGTACGTCTTGATCGCCGATGTGTATTGGCGGTTCTCGAGGCGCTCGCGCTCGGAGCGGAGAATGCGCTTCTTCTGCGATGCGATGTTGGCCATGTCTAGAGGCGCGTGCGGCCGGGGCAAGCTGCCGGGGCGCGCCGCGCAGCGCCGTACTATAGCGCCCCGTGTCTGTGAGCCCTGAGACGGCCGGCGAATCGGCGGGGCCAAAGCCTCCCAACAGTGTCGCGCGCAACACTGCGATCTTCTCGGTCGCGACGGGCTTCTCACGGATTGCGGGCCTTTTCCGCGAGATCGTGTTCGCGAGCTACTACGGCACGAGCGCTGCGGCGTCGGCCTACACGATCGCCTTTCTGGTGCCCAACTTCGTCGCGCAACTGTTCGCCAATGCGGCGCTGTCGGCTGCATTCGTGCCGGTGTTCACCGACCTGCTCCAGCAGGGACGCAAGCGCGAGGCGTTTCGGTTGGCATCGACGATGTTCTGGATACTGCTGATCGCGCTCAGCGTGATCACGGCATTCTTCATTCTCGCGGCCGGTCTGATCATGCCGCTGTTCACGGGCCCGAAGTTCGGTCCCGCGACGGTAACGCTCACGGTCGGGCTCTCACAGGTGCTGTTCCCGGTGGTGCTCTTGCTGGGGCTCAACGGTCTGCTGTTGGGCATCTTGCAGTCATACGACCGCTTCACCTTGCAGGCGGTCTCCCCAGCGGTGTGGAACGCGATCATCATTGTGTTGCTCGTCGTGCTGCATCCGCACTTTCACGGGGAAGATGCTATCTACGCGTTTGCGATTGGCGTGCTGGTGGCCACGGGCGTGCAGATGCTGATGGCGCTTGGGGCGCTCGGGAGGATCGACTTCAGGCTTCAGATGTCGATCGACTGGCACGACCCGCGCGTCAGTCGTGTGTTTCTGCTGATGATGCCGGTGACGATCGGGCTGGGGATCGTCAATCTCGACCAGCTCATCAACTCGGCGTTCGGGACGCTCGTCTCCGACGAAGCACCGCGTGCGATCGAAAACGCCTTCCGCGTCTACATGCTGCCGCAGGGGATGTTCAGCGTTGCGGTGGCGACCGTCCTGTTCCCGCTCATGAGTCGCTTGGCTTCGCGCGGCGATGTCGCCTCGATGCGCCGGACGGTTGGCTCCGGGATGCGCCAGATCAACCTGTTGTTGATCCCGGCCGCGGCGTTCATGGTCGTGCTCGCCACCCCGATAGTTCGGTTGCTCTTTCAGCGTGGCCACTTCACGCCCGAATCGACCCATCTGGTGTCGATCGCGCTCTTCTGGTTTGCCTTCAGCCTGCCCTTCGGAGGACTCAACCTCTTGCTCACCCGGACCTTCTTCGCTGTGCAGCGCCCATGGATCCCCACGGGTCTGGCCGGGGTCAACATAGTCGTGGACATAGTTGTCAGCATCAGTCTCTACAAGCCCCTGGGGATAGCGGGGCTTGTGATCGGAACGTTGGCAGCCAACATGGTGATGACAGCGCTTTTGATGCGCCGTCTGCGGATCGGGTTCAACGGGCGCCTGGAAGGAGCGCAGACCGCGATGATCACCGCTCGCGTTTGCGTGGCATCCGCGTTGCTCGCGGGGGTGTCCTACGTGGTCTGGTATCTGCTCGACGCGCTGCTTGGCGTATCGCTGCCGGCGCAGATCGTAAGCGTCGGGGCCGCCGCCCTTGCTGGGCTGTGGGTGTACACGCGCGCGGTGCTCGTCATGAGCGTCCCCGAGGCCCACAACGTATACGGCTTGGTCAGAGCACGGCTCGGCCGGGCCTGATCGTGAGCGGCCTCGACTGGGACTTGATTTGAGGTCTCGGTCGAGACAGACGTGAAAAGAAGGGCCGGACGAGCTCTCGCTCGTCCGGCCCCGGTCCGGTCAAAGATCGCCATTGAACTACTACGTCCCAGGACTTGTGTCTTATGCCTGGGCGGCTATGACACTCCCAACCACCGGGACTGGCCGCCGGCCCGAAGGCCGGCGCGTTGCCCGGTTTGAGCCCGAGGGCTCAGGTCGAGTGGGCGATCCGCCGGACCCATAAGGCTATCGCCTCTACAGTTTGGACCCCTATGGACCAAGACCGCATCCGCAACCTCGACTTCCCTCCGCCCCCTCCGGGGGCGGTTTCCCGGTAGGACAACAGTGAACCAAGACCGCATCCGCAACTTCTCGATCATCGCCCACATCGACCACGGCAAGTCGACGCTGGCGGACCGCATCCTCGAGCTCACGCACGCGGTGGACGAGCGCTCGATGCGGGCGCAGGTACTCGATTCGATGGATCTCGAGCGCGAGCGCGGAATCACGATCAAGGCGCAGGCGGTGAAGGTCGCCTATACGGCCTCCGACGGCGAGACCTATCAGCTGCACCTGATCGACACGCCCGGGCACGTTGACTTCACGTATGAGGTGTCGCGCTCGCTGGCGGCGTGCGAGGGGGCATTGCTGGTCGTGGACGCCTCCCAAGGGGTGGAGGCGCAAACGGTCGCCAACACCTACCTTGCGGTGGAGGCGGGACTCGAGTTGATCCCGTGCCTGAACAAGATCGATCTGCCCGGCGCCGAGCCCGAGCGTGTGGCCGGGGAAGTCGCTGAGTTGATCGGCGAGCCGCCGGAGGCGATATTGAAGATCAGCGGCAAGACGGGCGCTGGCGTCGGGGAGGTGCTCGATGAGTTGGTCCGGCGTGTGCCGCCGCCCTCGGGCGATCCGACCGCGCCGCCGCGGGCGCTGATCTTCGACTCGGAGTTCGACCAGTACAGGGGCGTGATCGCCTATATCCGCGTGGTGGACGGCGTGTTTCGCAAGGGTGAGGCGATCCGGGCGATGGCGGCAGGCACGCATGCCGAGATCGACGACATCGGCTTCTTCTCACCGACGATGACGCCCGTGAAGGAGTTGGCGGCGGGAGAGGTGGGGTACTTGATCACGGGCATCAAGGACGTGACGCACCTGCGCGTCGGCGACACGCTTACGACGGCTGTGCGCGGGGGAAGGAGCGCCAGCGAGCCGCTGCCGGGCTATAGGGAGGTCAAGCCAATGGTGTTCTGCGGTCTGTTCCCGATCGACTCCGACCGCTACCCCGACCTGAGGGACGCCCTCGAGAAGCTGACGCTCAACGATGCGGCGCTGTCGTGGGAGCCCGAGACCTCCGACGCGCTCGGCTTCGGCTTCAGGTGTGGGTTCCTCGGACTGCTGCACATGGACATCGTGAGGGAGCGACTCGAGCGTGAGTACGACCTGGAGTTGCTTGCCACGATGCCCTCGGTGGAGTTTGACGTGACGCTGACCAATGGCGATGAGCTGGAGGTGCACAACCCTTCGGACATGCCCGACCCGGGCACGATCGCCGAGATCAGAGAGCCGTTCATCAAGGCGCAGGTGATCGCCCCGCGCGAGTACGTGGGCGCGGTGATGGAGCTCTGCCAGGAGCGCAGGGGCGAGCCGGCGGGCATGCACTACCTATCACCGGAGCGCGTGCAGATGAGCTATGACTTGCCACTCGCGGAAATCGTGCTCGACTTCTTCGACCAGCTCAAGTCGCGCACCAAGGGCTATGCGTCGCTCGACTACGAGCTCAGCGACATGAAGCCCGCCAACCTCGTGAAGCTCGACGTGCTGCTCGCCGGCGACACCGTTGACGCATTGTCGATGGTTGTGCACAAGGACAAGGCGTACGACATGGGGCGCACGCTGACGGAAAAGCTGCGCAAGCGAATCCCGCGTCAGCAGTACGACGTGCCGATCCAGGCGGCGATCGGCTCGCACATCATTGCCAGGGAGACCGTCAAGGCATTCCGCAAGGACGTGATCGCGAAGTGCTACGGCGGTGACATCAGCCGCAAGAAGAAGCTCCTGAGCAAGCAGAAGGAGGGCAAGAAGCGCATGAAGCAGGTGGGCCGCGTGGAGGTCCCCCAGGAGGCGTTCCTGGCGGTGCTCGAGTTGGGGGAGGAGTAAGGAGACGTGGGCGCCCTGCCGTCCGATATCGGGGTGGCGATGTGGATGGCCACAGATTTTTGGGATAGCTGTTCGTTCTCGTGAAATACGGCGCGCAGTGAACATCCTGTTTGTGTGCCTGGGGAACATCTGCCGTTCGCCGACCGCGGAGGGCGTGATGCGTAAGCTCGTGGAGCAGGCAGGCCTACAGGAAAGCGTCGAGCTCGACAGCGCCGGGACGGGCGCGTGGCACGTGGGCGAGCCCCCGGACGCACGTGCGACCGAGGCGGCACGAGGCAGAGGGATCGAGCTTGAGAGCACAGCCAGACAAGTGCGCCCGGAGGACTTCGAGCGCTTCGAGTTGATCCTCGCGATGGACGGCTCCAATGAGCACGCGCTGCATCAGCTGGCGCCGGACGAGGATGCGCGCGCGAAGGTGCATCTGCTGCGTGAGTTCGACCCAGCGAGCGCCGGCCTCGACGATCTCGACGTGCCCGACCCCTACTACGACAGCTCGCGTGGCTTCGAGATCGTGCTCGATCAGGTGCAAGCGGCGTGCGCGGGGCTACTCGATTACGTGCGGGCGTCCGAGCTGGCGTGAGTCTGCCGGCGGGAGCGATCGATCCGCGTCGCGTGGGAGGCGGCGACATCAACGAGGCGTGGCATGTGCGCCTCGATGGGGAGGAGGCGTTCGTCAAGACGCGCGAGGACGCCGGTGAGGGGGAGTATGCCTTGGAGGCGGCGGGTCTACGGTGGCTGGCCGAACCGGGGACACTGCGCACGCCGCGCGTAATAGAGCTCGCCGAGGACTACATGGCGCTCGAGTGGATCGAGCCGGGGCGGCTCAGCGCCGATGGCGCCGAGGAGCTCGGGCGCGGTCTCGCGGCGATCCACGCGGCGGGCTCACCGTGCTTCGGCGATCCCGGCTTCGGTGAGCGACTCGGCGTGCAGGCGCGCATCGGTTCCCTGCGGTTGCCGAACGAGGCGAGCGAGGACTGGCCTTCCTTCTACGCCGAGCGGCGACTCTTGCCACTGGCGCGCATGGCCGCTGAGCGAGGGGTCTTGACGGGTGCCGGGGTGGCCGCCGTCGAGAGGCTATGCGATCGGCTCGATCGGCTTAGCGGACCGGTCGAGCCGCCGGCGAGGCTGCACGGCGACCTGTGGAGCGGCAACGTTCATGCCGACGCCTCCGGGCGACCCTGGTTGATCGATCCTTCCGCCTACGGTGGCCATCGCGAGGTTGATCTTGCGATGTTGCGGCTGTTCGGTGCCCCATCCGAGCGCGTATTCGAGGCCTACGAGGAGGTCGCGCCGCTCGCCGAGGGATGGAGAGAGCGCGTCGAGCTATGGCAGTTGCTTCCACTGCTCGTCCACGCCGTGCTGTTCGGCGGCTCCTATCAAGCGGCGGCCGAACAGGTGGCAAGCAGCTACGTGGGGTGACCGCGGCGTGTGAGGACCTCGCCGAGTCCTATGAGGCCGGCGCTACTGGGCCTCGATGTTTGGTCCGCCGTCCCGCTTTGGGTGTGGTCGTCGGATAAGAGTGTATGCGCCCCTCCACGATCGAGCAGCGTCGCCGCTTGTATCTAGAGGCGCGCGTGGTCATCGCGCGCCACTACCGGCGGCCGCTCACGCTCGAGGAGGTGGCGCGGGCACTCGCCAGCTCGCCGCGTCAGGTCACCCGCGCTTACGCCCAGTTCGGCGAGGTCACATTCCGCGAGGATCTGCTCACGCGCCGCTTGAACGTGGCCGCCCAGCTGTTGATCGAGCAGCCCGCGATTCCCGTGCGCGACGTTGCGCGACTCGTGGGGTTTCGCCAGGCGCCTCACTTCGCGAAGGCGTTTCGGCAGCGGTATGGCCTGACCCCGGCGGCATTTCGCGCTGAGGGCCGTGCCTATGCGCGGGGTGTGGTGAAGGCGGAGAGTCAAAATGTCAGGGCGGCTTGACAGCTGCGGTCCGACTCGTGGCCCGCCGGGGACGCAACCAGCTTGGTACTGCGCGTTGTTCGACGTCAGAGTCGGACCTGAGCGAAGCGATCCGCGCGCAGTCCTATCTCGATTGATCCGCGGGTGTTGGGTGACGCAAGACCAATTGCTGTTGCGCCTCCACTGTGGCGGGCAATGGAGCACCTGGGAGGTCAGGCTAAGGTGACGTTAGCGGGAGCAGGAGCAAATCTGGAGCGAGGGCCTAGAGCATGCGAACAATCGCCGATCACGACACCACCGCGGCGATTGGAGACGACCTGCCGCGCTCCGGTTTTGGTGGCGGGATGTCGGCGCAATCGCGACGGCTGCGCAACGGCCTGATCAGCCTTGCCGTGTTCTTCGCGCTGATCGCGGCCCTGCTGCTGTCGGTGCCGGGGCTGAGCTCGACCGCGGCACGCATCATCGACGCCAACCTCGCGTGGATCGCGGTAGGCGTCGGCTTCGAGTTGCTTTCCTGCGCCGGGTATGTGGTCCTGTTCGAACTCGTCTTCAAGATGGAGCGCGGCTTCAGTCGGCGGCTGTCGCTCTCAGAGCTTGGAGTCAACTCGGTTGTGTCGGCGAGCGGCGTGGGTGGGATCACGCTGGGGGCTTGGGTGTTGCGCACGAAGGGTGTCTCGGTGGAGCGGATCGCCCGACGCTCGGTGCTGATGTTCGTGCTCACAAGCGCCGTCAACGTCGGCGCCGTGGCGTTGATCGGCTTGCCGATGTGGCTCGGCGTTCTTCCCGGCTCGCAGAAGGCATCGATCACTCTCCTGCCGGCGGCGATAGCGATCGCCATGATCGTTGGGACGCTCGTCATCGCCGCGCTTGCCGGCCGGCTCGCCGAACGCCGTGGGCTGCGCGAAGGACGCATGCACGTAGCGCTCGTGGCTGTCAGCGACGGCGTGCGTGCCGCGCTACGACTGATCGGCGAGCATGACTGGCGCCTGCTCGGAGCGATCGGGTACTGGCTTTTCGACACGCTGGTGCTGTATGCGTGTCTGGCCGCCTACGGGCCGACGCCGACGTTCTGGGTGCTCGCGATGGCCTACCTCGTCGGCCAGCTCGCGAACGCGATCCCGATCCCCGCCGGCCTCGTGGCGGTGGAAGGCGGGCTCATCGGGATGCTCGTGTTGTTCGGAGTGCGTCCCGTCTCAGCGGTCGTGGCCGCGGTGGTCACCTACCGCGCAATCTCCCTGTGGCTGCCGGCGCTAATCGGCTCGGTTGCGTTCTTCGGGCTGCGTGAGGAGATCGGCGAGCCCGTGCCAGCCGCGTCCGAGGCCGCTACGGGTTGCTAGGCCCTCCCGCGAGACGTTCGGCGGCGGAGGTGGCCGCCTGCGCCTTCTGACAGGGATGGCCGCGCAGGCGGTCCATCGTGGCCCTCAGTCGCGCTGCGATGGAACCTGAGAGGCCCGGGCAGTAGACGGGCGGCGGCAGCTTCCCGCTCGACGTGCCCGGCGCATTGAGCGGTCGCAGCTGCTCGACGGCAAGTAGCGCGTGGGCGAGAGTGTCGGAGAATACGTCGATCGCCAGGCGCCCGCTATAGATCTCGATCGAGCGTTCTTCGTCGTAGATCGTCGCCGGCACACCTCTCAGTAGCGCGTTGCGCTGCGGCCCGAGCGCGCTGTTGGAGTGAAGACGGTAGATCACGGTTGTGACCTGTAGCGGGAGCAGGCAGCTCCCGCCGCCGCCGAGCAGGCCCTTTCCGTTGACGCAGTCGCCGTAGTACACGCTGTCGCCGATTGCGGTGCTGTAGCCCTTCAGGCCGTCGACGGACGCGAGCGGCTTGCCGATGAAGCTCGGGCCCACCCAGTAGAGCCGGTAGTAGGGGAACGTCTGGGCTTCCGCCAGCGCCGCGGGATGGATCTGTGGCGGATGCGCCGTGCCGCAGCCTGAGGCGAGCGCTGTCGCGGCGAGCAGCACAAGGGCGAGCGCGCGGCGGCTTCTCGTCGAGGTCGTGGTCATCGGCGCTGATTATCGGCGACGCGCGCCGCCCGTGCGCAACGCGACTTCCGGGCGTGCCGTCTGTTCATACGGGTACAAGCACGCGACTCGTCCATATGAGTTCGACTCGCGTGTGTGCTGAGGCTCGGCGGGGTAGCACGCCGAGCCTCAGCCAACTTAGCGCCTCCCGGTGGCTCAGGCCGCCTCGCACCGCGCCGGTCTCGCCCCACGTCGTATCGCCCCACGTCGTATCGCCCAACGTCGCCCTACCCCGCGTCGTATCGCCTCAGCCATGGTCCCGCCATACTGGGCCGCAATCCATGGAGAGCCATGCACTGACCGGGCGGCCCTCCCCGCTTGCGCGGGTCCGCTTGCGGCTGAGGGAGCACCGCCTCACGCCGGCGTTGCCTGTCGCGTTCGTGCTCGTCGGCGCGTGGCTCCTGCTCGCCCCACGCTCGCCCGATCTCGCGGCGCAAAGCTACCGCGCGACGCTATTCGAACACTTCGGGTTCACGCTGTGGGACGACAACTGGTACGCGGGCCACCACCTGCCGGGCTACAGCCTCGTATTCCCGTGGCTCGCGCTGCTCCTCGGCATCCGACTCGTGGGCGCGCTCGCGGTGCTCGTCTCCACGGTCGCGTTCGAGCGAATCGCGTTCACCGTGTACGGCCCGCGCGCGCGCTGGGGCGCCGCGTGCTTCGCGCTGGCTGCCGCCGGTGACCTGTGGATCGGGCGCATCACGTTCGCGCTCGGCGTCTGCTTCGCCACGCTGGCAGTCTTGGCGCTGGTGCGCGAGCGCCCGTGGCTGGCCGGACTGCTCACCGCCGTGTGCGCCGCCACGAGCCCTGTCGCCGGCCTCCTGCTCGCGTTGGCGGGCGCCACGCATGTGCTCGCCACGCGTCGCGCTCTCGCTGGGCTCGCGCTTGTGCTTCCGGCGCTCCTCGTGATCCTGCCGCTCGAGGCCCTCTTTCCCGAGGGCGGCTGGGAGCCGTTCGCGGCGAGTTCGGTGATCGCGACACTCGCCGTCACGCTCGCGTTCCTATACGCCCTCCCGCGCCATGAGCGCCTTCTGCGCGTCGGCACGCTCGTCTACCTGGGGGTCACGGTGCTCTCGATCCTGCCGACCCCGATGGGCTCCAACATCGACCGCTACGCCGTCCTGCTCGCTGGCCCGCTGCTCCTGTGCGCGCTCTCTCGCGACGGTTGGCGACGCTCAGGGCGACCGCTCGCGGCGACCGCTCTTGCGGTGGCGCTGATCGTCGTGTGGACCGGCTGGGGCCCTGTGCGGGAGAGCACCGGCGTGATCGGAGACCCTTCGACGAGCGCGGCCTACTACACGCCGCTCACGCGCTTCCTCGTCACCCACGGAGGCCCACTCGTGCGGGTCGAGGTCCCGTTCACGCACTCCCACTGGGAGGCCGCGCTGCTCGCCCCACGGTTCTCGCTTGCACGCGGGTGGGAGCGTCAACTCGACACCAAGAACGACCCCATTTTCTTTAAAGTTCCCCTCACCGCGCCTGCCTACCGTGCCTGGCTGCGCAACAACGCCGTCAGCTATGTCGCGCTCCCGGACGTGCGTCTCGACGGATCGAGCGACGAAGAGGCCGCGCTGATCCGCCGCGGTGTGCCTTATCTGCACGAAGTCTTCTCGAGTGCCCACTGGCGCGTGTTCGCGGTGCTCGATCCGGCGCCGCTTGCCTCGGCGCCGGCGGTACTCACGGGGCTGGGCCACGACTCGCTCACGCTGCGCTTCGCCGCGCCCGGGCGCTCGCTGGTGAGACTTCACCATACGCGCTACTGGGTCGTCACCGGCGGTCATGGGTGCGTCTCCGCCGCGCCCGGCGGGTGGACCGCCGTGAGCGCTACTGCCCCCGGCGTCGTGCGTGTCGGCGTGCGCTTCTCGTTCGGGCGCGCGCTTGGGCTTGGCGGCTGCGGCTGACGCGCGCGGCGGCTGCCTTCTTTGCCGCCGCCTTGTGCGCCGCCGGCGCGTAGGGGGCGAGCGCATACAGGCCGGTAAGGCCGGACAGGTACAGGTAGTGGTCGTCGCTCACCACCGGATCGAACGCGCCCGTGCTCATCGAGAAGACCGGCCTTCCGGTGGAGATCCCGAGGCCTGTCGTGTGGTGGGCGCCGAGGTCGGCGAAGTACACGATCCGGCCGATGATCGTGGCTGAGCCTGAGATCTTACCGCCCACTTTGTACTGCCAATCGATGTGTCCCGAGCGGGCATCCAGTGCGTAGAACGTGCCGTCGTAGGAGCCGATGTAGATCGTCGGGCCGAGACCGGGCGCGTTTGCGACGGCCGGCGAGGCGTACACGTATGCCCCCGTCTGCACCGCCCAGTCGAGTTTGCCCGAGGAGGCGTCATACGCGTATACACGTCCGTCGGTGTTGCCGAGGAACACGCGCCCATACACGACCGCGGGAGTGGAGTAGAAGGTGCCGCTGCCCAGTAGCGCCCCGCCGGACCCGCTGGTCCAGATGCGCCGCCCGTCGCGCTCGCGCACCGCTTGGAGTTGGCCCGAGTAGTCGCCGAAGTACAGAACTCCATCTGAGAGGCTCGGGCTGGCCTTGACCGCGCCCGACGCGCGATAGGTCCAGATCACGTGGCCGTTGCGGGCGTTTAGCGCATACACGGTGCCGTTCTGGGAGCCGAAGTACAGCCTGCCGTTGTCGAGCAGCGGGGAGGACTCGGCGCGGCTCGGCAGGTCTCGCGACCAGCGCACGTGGCCGTCGATCGTGTTCAGGGCGATGACCCGGCCAGCCTGTTGTCCGGGCGAGCGCGAGAGCACCGTCGCATACACGGTGGTCCCCGCTACGGCCGGCGTGGAAGCCGACAGAGCGCCGATACGCTTGCGCCAGAGGTCCTTGCCGGTGTACTTGTCGATCGCGTGGATCGTCGCGTCGTCGCCGAGCTGGAAGATGCGGTTGCCCCACATAACCGGCGGGAACTCGAGCAGCGCACCGCCGACGTGTGTCCACACCGTCCTATACGGGGGCATCATCTTTGCGGAGGCCGGAAAGAAGCGTGTGTGGTTCTTCGTGTAGCCGTACAGCGGCCACGCAAAGCGGTCCTGGCCTTTCTTGGGCAGTGTGGGCGCCACGGGCTGGGCCACAAACGGGGCGTGTGGGTGATAGATGTTGCCTGTCCTGTGCTTCTCGTACAGGTAGGCCGCTGTCGCGCTGCCCGCGACTACGAGGACGACCGCGGCCGCGAGCGTCAGTCGGCCGCGAGTGGAGCGGGGCAACAGGCGAACTCGGCGCTCGCCGTTCATCGATCGGTCCTCACGGTCGTGGCCGCCCTCAGGCGGCGAGCCTGCTGGACGGCGAGTCGGGCTCCCCGGCAGAGGGGTGTGGCGTGTGCTCCGTTGCGCTTGTCCCACGCGATGCGCGAAGCGCGCGTACTCTCGGGGAGGCATTTCCGACCAGCAGCCGCAGGACACGAGCACCCACAAGCACGAGCCCGGCGAGGCTCACAGCGGCCAGCGGCAGCAGCGTCAAGCCCGCCCCGAGCGAGACGATGTCGTGCCCGTCCGCTATCGACCAATCCCACAGCGCATAGTCCACTGCGGTCAGCACGAGCAGAGGCACCAAGGCTCTGAGGCGCACGAGCGTAGGTTATCGGGGGGCTGGGACGGTACGATGGTCCCCTGCTCGCGGGCGAAGTGTTGTGGTTGCACAAAAGCCTTCCACGCTTTTAGGGCGGGTTCGATTCCCGTCGCCCGCTTGGCGCGCCCGGCTGGGTATGGCGGTGCTGGTTGGGCAGGGCACTTTCACGGTGCGATGCCCGGGCTGATCCCTATGCTGGAGATCATGGTCGAGTCCTCTAGCCAAGTGGCCGAAGCCGGGACAGGCCAAACAGTGCCCCGCGCGGCCCCGACGGCGGTGGTCGAGGGCTTCCTGGGGCTTCTTGTGGCCGGGGACATCGACGGGGCGGTGGAACTCCTGGCGGTTGATGTTCGCTACCAGAATGTCGGACTGCCAACCGTGAACGGACGCGAGCGTGTCCGTCGGCTCTTTCGGACGGCCATGCGTCAGCCCGGTGCCGGCTTTGAGGCCTACGTGCACACGATCTCGGCAGCCGGCGCGTCGGTCCTGACCGAGCGCACGGATGTCCTGAGAGTTGGCCGGCTGCGGATCCAGCTTTGGGTGTGTGGACGCTTCGATGTCCAAGACGGCCAGATCGTGCTCTGGCGCGACTACTTCGACTTCGCCAATTTCACGATTGCCCTGTTGCGAGGGCTGCTAGCCACAATCATCCCGGCCCTCGCCGCCAAGCCGCCGGCCACAACCTGAGACGCGAGCGGGTGTCTCGCTTGCTTTCCCCCTAGAATCGATCTGCACCACGGGGAGTGGCGCAGTCTGGTAGCGCACCCGGCTGGGGGCCGGGCGGTCGCAGGTTCAAATCCTGTCTCCCCGACTAGGAGGTGTTCACGTTTGAACGTGGACCTTGTTCACGTTTGGGCTGTGCCGGGCGTCCTGTGGCGGACGTTTGTGCGTCACGGGCGCTCGTGGGGCTGGCGGTGGGCGTTCTGGCGTTTGGAGTGAGGT
>JBARJU010000324.1:0-21252 GCA_049800435.1 Solirubrobacteraceae bacterium | reverse complement strand
ACCTCAGCACCATCACCAAGCAACGCCAGCCAATCGCGCACGCCCTCACCGCTCTCGCCACACGCGATCCCTGGATCCCAACCGCCGCCAGCCCATAACGCCCCCCACCCCGACCTGAACAGTCACGCTCACGGCCTATTTTTGGTCCGTGACGGGAATTATGGACCACGCAAAGGAAGCGGGAAAACGGCGTCGAAAGCCTGCAGATGCCTGCTCTCAGCACCGATGTCGAGCTGCTTGAGCGTCCCACGCAGCTCGCCGATCTAAAAACTGCTCGGCGCGAGCTCGCGGACAACCTGTTGGAGGCCGCGCGAGGCGCGCTGCCGTTTGAGGATCCGGAGACCGCCGGCGAGCTCGCCGCGGCGTTCCTGCGGCGTTATGACGATCGGCGGGCCACTCAGGGTGCGTACGCGCTCGATCTCGCCGACTGGTTCGTATGGCTCGCGCGCGCCGGTACCGATCCGCTCGAGGCGACGCTAGCCACGATCGAGAGCTACAAGCGCGAGCCGCTGCTCGACGGCAAGACACCGGCGCCGTCGACGATGGCACGACGCCTGGCCTGCCTCTCGCACTACTACCGCCGCGCCCACTACGACGGGCTGATCGCCCGCAACCCAGTCGAGTTCGCCGACCGCCCGAAGGTCCCAGAGCAGGCCGCGACCGCGGGAATCTCAAAGCAGCGCGCCCGGCGGCTGATCACCACCGCCCGCGCCGAGGGCCCACGCGAATTGGCGCTCGTGCTGCTGCTGCTCGAGCTCGGCCTGCGGGTATCCGAGGCTGTCGGCGCGGACATCGAGGACCTCGGCGAGCAGGGCCGCCACCGCGTCCTGAAACTGAAGGGCAAGGGCCAGACCACCAAGGCGGCCGTCGCCCCGCTGAACCCGGCCGTCGCGCACGCCATCGACCGAGCCAAGGGCGCGCGGACCAAAGGACCACTGCTCGTCACCTCCACCGGTGAGCGCCTGACACGCCAGCACGCCGGGAAGCTGATCAAACGGATGGGCGAGCAGATCGGCATCCCCGACCTTCACCCCCACGCCCTACGCCACGGCTTCGTAACGCTCTCGCTCGATGAAGGAGCATCGCTGCGGGATGTCCAGGACGCCGCGCGGCACGCCGATCCCCGCACGACGCGGCGTTATGACAAGAACCGAAATAGCCTCAACCGCCACCCCACCCACCGGCTACTCGGCGCGCTCGAGCCGTAGCCGCATCCTTGGACGTCGTACCCCGGGAAACACCACAGGTGCCCGTATCCTGTCGAGAAGATGACGGCACCGAAACGAACCGCGCGCGCACTCGGCGTTGACGCTGAGACCCTGAGCCGCTGGAGCAGCCGGGGACTCTTGCGGGCAAGCGAGCTGCACACCGATCACTTGCGGCCTGGCTGTGAGAACGCCGCGCCTCTGGTGGGGGTCGGCGCCGCGCGCTTGTCGGTGTGCGGCAGCGAGGATCTCGTGGCCGTCAGAGCGCGCCCTGTGGACTAGAGATCGCTCACTTCTGTGTGGGGGAAACGGCTCGACGACCGGCAGAGTCGTAGCAAGTACTGCCCTTTGGCAGGACTTCATGGTCTCAAGCGCCAGGTCAGGGCAGCGCCGTGATCCTGATGCCCTGTGCCTCAAAGCCGGCTTTGACTTCTGAGAGGTCGAAGACGTCATCCACGCCAAGAACCCCGCTGGGAATCTCGCCCTGATCCTTGCGGTCAAGCAGCGTCTTGGCGCAGGTAGCGATCGCCGCCGCGGTCATCGCGAAGTTGCCCTTGCCGGTGACGGCGCTTGCCGCCAAGCGACGCCCATCGCGCGCGACGCCACAGATATGGCACTGCGACTTCGCGACCGTACTGCCGGCTTGGCGCTCTGCGTTGAGGGTGAACAGCGACAGCGGCAGCTTGGAGATCACGCCGAGCGCGTTCAGCGCCATGACCGGCTCGCGTGCCCACCGCTCGAGCGTGTAGCCATAGTTGCGGACCGGGAGCCGCTCGCCGAGGTTGCCGACAAGCCCGATCGCCGCATCAGGGTCCGTGAACTCGAGGCAGCGGAGCCTGCCGAACGGCTCAGGAAAGTCGAGCGCCTCGATGGGGTGACGGCGCACGCTCGTCAGGCCCCGATGCAGGAAATCTTCGATGGTGCCCCGGCCCATCGGCTCACGCAGCGAGAACGTGCCGGCGTTTTCCAGACAGTCCGCGTCGGGATGAGCGGCAAGGAGATCCTTGAACACGAGCGACGTCACTCCTGGGCCGAGACCGACATCGGTCACTACGAGCCCCTCCGCCCCGTCACCAAGCGCCCTCAACGCTGCTCGATCCTCGGGCAAGACGATGACCGTGAACATCGTGCCGCCGTCGCGCAGCACGAACCGCTCGGCGGTGCGCGACCGGTCGTTGACCATCGAGATCACGAGGTCCGCGTCGGCGCACGCCGCCGGCACCGAGTCGGGTTGGTCGAGGTCGACCAACCGGAAGTCATCGGCTTTCTCAGCTTTTCGGCCGGCACGGATAACCTCGAAGCCAGCACGGCGCAACGGTTCGACGCAGAGTCGCCCGAGCGCTCCCTGCGCACCGATCACCAGCACCTTGCGCGCCCCGCTGTGCACGATGCGGCACGCTACCAGACCTCCTAGCTATGGCAGCATGTGGCCTGGCTCATCGCAACGGCCGCCACGACACTGAGTCTTTTGGCTGTGAGCGCCGCAAGCGGGTGTCGGTGGTCGGTCAGCCCGCTCCTTCAAAGTAATGGTTCGCTTGAGTACACCACCTCCAGTGGAGACGCGTACGAAGTCACGCCGGCGATCCCACGGGCGGCGGTGGGTGACACAACGAACTGCGGTCAGGCCAGAGCAGCGACGGACAGACAGACTACGAGTCAGCCCACCCACCGCATTGTGCAGTCCGTTGGCTCAGAGTGACGCCGTGCATCAAGGCGTGGGTTCGCCAGCGCGTAGTCACACGAGCAGTCGCCCGTCCGGAGTCGAGGTGATTGACCTCGATCCCGATGAGGGCCCGGGCCAGCTGTGCGAGCACTCGCGGCGGTGTAAGCCGTGGCAGTCACAACGCGGCATCAGTGCTCGGGGTGGCTCGGCGAGTAGCGGCCGCACACGGGCCGCAAACTGTTCCGGGACGACGAGGTGAAGCATGTGGCCGGTCCCATCCCAGATCTCAACGCGCGCGGCGCGCGTGAGGCCCGTCAGCCAGGCCGGGTAGTCCGGTACTGGCGGCGAGCCGTGCAGCGATAGGAGTGGCGCTGCGATTCGGGGCAGGATCGCCTCGGCGATCGCGGTCAGTTGCTCTGGAGGGCTGCTCAGCAGCGCGTCCCAGATTCCGAGGACCACCTCGCGCGGAAACGCCAGCACCCTACGCTCGATGTTCTCGACCCCCGCGTAGGGCTCGAGCTTGAGAGCGCGGTCGATCGACAGCACGGCCTCCATCGTGCGCTGGCCGCGCAGGTCGTCGGCATGCGCCTGCACGAGCCGGGCGAACTCGCCGAACCGCAGCGACTGGTCGACGCAGACGACGGCACGCGCACCGTGCGCCGCGGCGTATACAGCAGCGACGCTCGCACCCAGGGAGTGACCAACGACCGCGGGCTCCCCAAGCGCCACCTCCTCGACGACAGCTCGCACGTCACCGACCAGCGACGCCATCGAGTACTCCGCTGCGCGGGAGGAAGCCCCGTGACCACGTAGATCCAACCGCACGCACGTGAACTCCTCGGCAAGCAGCATAGTGACCGGATCCCAGGTCAGCCGGAAGGAAGTGAGGCCATGCACAAACACGACCAGAGGGCCGCGACCCGCGACGTCGTAGGCAATCGTGGACCCGTCGTCCCGCTGTAGGATCCCGGCGCGCGTCACCCCCGGCACGCCCGATGCACCGTCATGACAGCGTGCGCTGGACCGTCGTCGCGAGTCGGACAACGCGCATACCCGCCGCTCGCCGGGCACCCGCCACGTGTGAGCTCATGCCGGCTTCGCGCTCGTCAGTGCGACTCGCGCGCTTACCCATGCTGCTCGCGCGATTACGCTCGGCGTGATGATGCGCTGCGGCGCTGCCATGCGGCTCAGGAGCATGTGCAGCGCTCGGGCGACATGCTGGTCGCGCGGTGCCGCTCTGAACAGCATTCTCTCCGTGCGGTTCAGCGGCCGGCCAGTTGAGTAATCGGAGATCATCCGATGGTGCACTGCCAGCGCACGCCTGTGCCGCTGGCGGTATCTGCCGAGCGCGTGATCGACATCCCGGTCGGATGAGAGCGTGCCGTCGAGCTCGGAGGCCAGCCACTCGCCGCTCTGCAGCGCCCAACCGCATCCCACGCCCACGAGCGGGTCTGTCGCCTGTGCGGCATCACCGATGAGAGCGACACCCGGTCCGCTGGCGCGACGGCGAATGTTCGACATGTCTAGGCGGCCCATGATCTTCGTGACGCGCCGCCCGGCGGAAAGATCCGGTCCCTCGGGCAGATCAGCGAGATACCGTACGAACGCGCCCTCCAGGTCCTCGCGGAATTCGGGGAGCCGGTCCTTGGTAGGCGTGCAGACCATCACGGTGATGCCGTCGTCGTTGACGAATGCTGCGGCGCCACCCGGCTCCAGGTTCCAGAGTGTGACGGGCTTCCCGCTTGGAACAGCGAGGTTCTTGTAGTGAGCGAAGTAAATGAACCGTGCGTTGGGCTTGACCGTGGCGGGCAGGCCCGCAAGCTCGGCGACCTTGGAGTCGCGTCCGTCCGCGCCGATCACCACGCGGGCGTGCACCTCACGATCCTCACCTCCGACCGCGGCCCGTACGCCGCTGGGTCGCCCCGCGTGGTCACGGATGAGATCGGTGACCGTCGCGCCGGGCATGTAGTCGACGCCGTCTGTGCGGGCGGCGAGCGAGCGGATCATCGGGTCAAGGCGCTCACGGCGAATGTTGTAGCCATAGGGCAGCTCTTTGCCACCGGCCGGTGGTCGGGGACGCACCCAGCCGCGGTGCGTCCAGAGATCGGCGGTGTTGCGCAAGCCCCCCGCCGCCTCGATCTGCTCCACCAAACCAAGACGACGCAATGTGCCGGTCGCACACGGCATGATCGCGTGCGTGCAGATCACCTTGTAGACGTCCTCATTCGGCGAGCGCTCCAGCAGCGCGACCCGCGCACCCTGGCGTCCGAGGAACGTCGCGACCGTACACCCAGCGACGCTCGCCCCTACAACGACCGCGTCATAGTCACACGGGCGTTCTCCACTGATCGAAGAAGCGTCACCCTCCTTTGCTGCCGCTGACGGTTGCATGTCAACCTCCGGGTTCGAGTTGTCTGCGGGCTGCTTGGGCGGCGAGCTCGGAGCGGTTTTGCAGGCCCAGCTTGGTGTAGATGTGGGAGAGATGGGTCTTGACGGTGCCCCGGGTGATGAACATCTGCTCGCCGATCTGGGGGTTGGTCAGGCCCTCAGCGGCGTGACGGGCGACCTCCAGCTCGGTCGGGGTCAGGCTCTCCCATCCGCCGGGTGGCCGCTTACGCTCGCCGCGTGCGCGGCGCGCCCACGCGACCGCTTCGAACGGGTCGAGCGCTTGCCCCTCGGCGAGAGCAGCGTCTAGCTCCCAGGTGTCGAGGCGCTCCCTGAGGATCTGTTCCACCGCCGCGACCCTCTCTGCCTGCCCCGCTGAGGACGCCAGCTCGTGGCGCTCACGCGCCTGCGTGGCCGCGCCGAGGAGGCGGCCCGCCTCGTGGTCGCTGTGTAGGCCTGTGGCGACCTCGGCGAGCACCTCGAGCGCGTCGGGGATCAGCGAAACGAGGCCGCGGGCCTCGATCGCCTCAAGCGCGTGATGCACGTGGCCATCGGCTTCGGTCCATCGCTCGGTGTCCAGTGAGAGGCACCCCAGACACAGAGAGGCAAGCGCAACGATCCAAGACGCTCCTGTGCGCTCGGCCACCTCGAGCGCTTGGCGCGCGGCGCTCGCCGCCCGCTCGTGCTCCCCCTGGGTGCGCATGATGTCTGCCTGAACATGCAGGGCGAAGGAGAGCTGGTAGCCGCCGTCGAGCCCCGTCGCGATCAGCGGATCGAGGCGCTCGAGCGCTGCGGCATGTCCGCCGTTTGCCGCTTCGGCCCACGCGAGCATGTATCCCAGCCCGCCGGCCGCCATGCCTGACCCTGCTGTGACCGCGCGGTCGTTCGCCGCCGCCAACCGCTGCAGGGCTTGCTCGTGGCGTCCGCGCAGCAGGTCGGCGTAGGCCAGATACGCTTGCGCGATGCCCTCGCTCACGGGCTCCCCGACCTCGCTTGCGGCGGCGATCGCCCGTTCGCAGTGCTCCTCACACGCCGCCCAGTTGGCCGACTCTAGGTCTCCCATTGCCGCGAGGATCCGGTGCCAGGCCAGGAACTCCCGGTACCCCATCCGCTCGATCAGGGGAAGGACGTCTGCGTGCACGGCCAGGGCCTTCTCGCGCCGGCTTTCGATGTTGTAGGTGTAGGCGAGGATCTGGGTGGCGTCGGCAAGACACCAGTCGTCACCGCTCTCCCGTGCCAGCGCTACGGATCGTTCCTGCCCCGGCCGGGTTCCCTGCGGGTCGGCGAACAGCATGACGGTGCCCAGCGCATCCAGCGCCCGTGCCATCGTCGAGCGATCATCGGCTGCTTCGGCTAGCTCCAGTGCTTCCTGCGCGTACTCGAGCGCCTCCTCGTAGACGCCGGCGTAGGCCAGTAGGTAGGCGCGTCCCCACAATGCTCGGGCGCGCAGTGGAGCATCCGATGCTGCGGCGTCGAGCGCGTGCGCGTATCCGGTCTCGGCGGCCGCGAAGCGTCCCTGCAGCTTCCAGTAGAACGTGAGCGCGACAGCGAGCCGCAGTGCCTTGCCGGGATCGGTCTGCGCGGCGTGTTCTAGCGCCCGCGTCAGGTTCGCGTCCTCCGCGGCAAGGGTCCGCAGCCACTGATGCTGATCGGCGGTGACGAGATGCGGCTCGACACGTTCGGCGAGGGCCAGCAGCGCGTCGCGGTGGCGGTCGCGTGCAGCCGGCGCGTCGGGAGACTGGGCGAGATGGTCAAGCGCGTACTGGCGCACCGTCTCGAGCAGCCTGTAGCGAGTGCTCCGCTCGCGGTCCTCGACGAGCACCAGCGACTTGTCGACCAGGGAGCTGAGCAAGTCGAGCACCGCGTAGCGCTCGAGCCCGTCACCGGCGGTCACCTCCTCGGCCAGGTCAAGCGTCCAGCCGCCGATGAACACTGCGAGGCGGCGTAGCAGCGTGCGCTCGTCCTCGCTCAGCAGCTCATAGCTCCAGTCGACTGATGCTCTGAGCGTCTGCTGGCGCGGCAGCGCGTTGCGCGTCCCGCCTGTGAGCAGGCGGAAGCGGTCCGTGAGCGCTGCCGCGATCTCCTCCACGGCCATCAGCCGCACGCGTGCGGCGGCGAGCTCGATCGCGAGCGGGATGCCGTCCAGTGCGTGGCAGATCCCAGCCACGGAGGGCGCGTTGTCATTGGTGATCGCGAAGTTGGGCCGGACCTTCAGCGCGCGCTCGATGAACAGCCGGACCGCATCGGACTGTGCGAGCGCCTCCACGGGCTCGTGTGCGCGCTCAGCGGGCAGCGTGAGCGACGGCACCCGCCAGTTGGTCTCGCCGGCGACACCCAGAGGAGCACGGCTGGTGGCAAGAACCACGACCGCGGGACCGGCGCGCAGCACGGCCTCGGCCACGGCGGCGCTCGCCTCGAGCAGGTGCTCGCAGTTGTCGAGGACGACCAGCGCGCGACGACCAGCCAGATGGGAGACGGCCGCGTCCAGCGCCGTCTGTCCCGGCAGCGGGCGAACATCGAGCGCCGCGGCCAGCGCCGGCCCGATCTGCTCTGAGGAGACGAGCGGAGCGAGCTCCACCCACCAGCTGCCGTCGAGATGGCGATCAACAGTGTCGGCTGCCGTCTGCAGCGCCAGCCGAGTCTTCCCGCACCCTCCGGCCCCGGTCAGCGTCAAGAGCCTCGTGCCGTCCAGCGCCGTCTGGACCTCCCGCAGCTCGCCGACGCGCCCGACGAAACTGGTGAGCTGGTCGGGCAGGTTGTTGGGGAGCACATCGAGCGATCGCAGCGCCGGAAACTCCTGCGGGTCATCGTCGTCCAGGAGCTCGTGCACATGCTCAGGGCGGCCGAGGTCGCGCAGACGATGCACGCCGCGATCCGCCAGCCGCGCACCGGCGGGCAGACGATCGACCACCAGATCATGCGTAGCCCTCGACACCAGCACTTGCCCACCGTGCGCGAGCTCGCGCAGACGCGCGCAGCGGCTGAGCGCCAGGCCGAAATAATTGCCCTCGTCGCGTAGCTGCGCCTCAGCGGTGTGCAACGCCACGCGCACCCGCAAGTCCGGACCCTCAGGCCACTCATGGGTGCGCATGCAACGCTGGATCTCGAGCGCCGCCGCCGCGGCATCCGAGCCGCGCGAGAAAGCCGCGACGATGCTGTCCCCCTCGCCCTGCTCGACCGGCCGCACGCCGCCATGACGCGCCACCGCCTCCTGTAGGAGCGCGTAGTGCTCGGGGACCGCGCGGGACATTGCCTCGGGCTCGTCCTGCCACAGCCGCGTGGAACCTTCGATGTCACTCAGCAGGAAGGTGACGGTACCCGCCGGTAGCGCGAACGTGGCTGTCTGGTCTCCGTCCATAGCCCCCCAGATGAGCGGGCGGCCCAGTACCCAACTCATCCCCGATGATCCCACAGACCCGCCGCTCGCACCGCCACCCGCAACATCCCGGTGAAGCTCTGCCTGATCTCGATCGTTCTCAGGCATCGGCCGTAACGAGCTCGGGACCGCGCCGCAGCATCGACACGCCGATTGCACCCATCCACACTGCGAAGGAGGGCGGGGCGAACACTGCAATTCCCGCCGGAGAGAAGGCGCCCGCGCGAGCCAGCGCCGCCGCCGCCACGCAATGCAGAGCAGCTACCGCGAGACCAAGGTTGGCCGTGTAGACAGGCAACACGCGGCTTCGTCGGATCGCGACCGCCATCGCGACCGCGCAGAGAACCGTTGGCCATGCAGAGGCGCTGGTCGCCAGTGCAAAGCCGTCGGCGAGCAGGCGCGCCAGCTGCGGGCTGAGCTCCGGCGCGTCAAACGCCGCCAGGGCCGCGAACACGAGCAACACGCCGATCAAAGCGGACTCCACCAGCGCGCCCGCCAGCGCCAAGCTCGCAGCGGCCGACCCCTCCCCGGCGATGCGCAACCGCAACCCGACAAAGACAACCGGCATCAACACACACCATGCGATCCCATTGAGGACAACGGCCGCCAACAACCCCTCGCGATGACCGATAAAGAACGCCAGCACCTGCGCCGGCGACGCATCCGTACCAGGCAAGCTCGCAAGCGACCCAACTGCCACGCTCGCGAAATAGAGAACCGCTACACCCAACGCGGCCCCCGCAATCAGACGCCAAGAGATACTGGACGGGCCAACGGCGATCCCTGCGCGCGACTCCCCCTTCCGGGCATCCATAACATGAGATACAGAAGACACGGCTCACCTCCAAACAGGCCAGCCCCAGCGGCCGGCAGCCACCCCAAACTACGCCCGCCCCACGCCCACTACATCTGCCACATGGCATATATCGAGCTGTAGGTGGGCTCACGCCCAACCTCGTAGGTCGGCTAGGCCGGGGAGACGGCTCCGACCGTCCGCACAGTCTCACATGGATCAGACGCTGCGGTCTCACATGGATGGGATCGAGCTGTCTCACATCAGTGAGACGCCGCAGCATAGGATCCGATCGGCTGCGCGGCCATAGGCCCCTCGATGCCCGCATCGTCTCCGCCGCGCAGCCAGATCTAGTCCAGTAGCCGCGCGGCGATCTCCTTCAGGCTCCGCTTGTGGTTGGCTACGTCTCGTACCCAGGGAGTTCACCGACACGCTCGCTTGAGTGCCTACCATTGAGCACATGACAATCCGGCGGATGGAGCATGTGGGCATAGTCGTCGACGACCTCGCGGACGCGGTGGCGTTCTTCGTTGAGCTCGGACTCAAGCTGCAGGGCGAGGCGCCGGTGGAGGGCGATTGGGTGGACCGTATCGTGGGGTTGGAGGGGGTTCGGGCGCAGATCGCCATCCTGCAGACTCCAGACGGGCACGGACGACTCGAGCTGGCGAAGTTCCACTCGCCGGCGAACGCTTCGGGCATCCGCCACGTCGCGTTCGCCGTCGATGACATCGACGGCGTCCTTGCTCGCCTCCTGGCCCGCGGCGCAGAGCTCGTGGGCGAGATGGGGCGCTACCGGGACAGCTACAGACTCTGCTATGTCCGCGGCCCCGAGGGGATCATCATCGAGCTGGCCGAGCAGATCGGCTGACCGGATCAGCCAGCATTGGGAGAACCTTAGGACAGAATCCCATCGGGCACACGCTGCGGCGGCGTGCCTGGCTCTGGCCGCCCCCCGACCGTCGTCCCGGGACAGCTCACGCGCAGCCTGCTCCACGACGCTCTCGCCGCCGTAACCAAGCCTTCCACCAGCGGCTCGGCCGGCCGAGCCGCTCCAGCATCCGAGCATGGATCGAGACCTAGAACGAAAACCCCAAACCATTCGTCTGGACCAAGACCGCCGAGCAGATCCTCGACTCAATCGCACGCTACTGCACACGAATCAATGAATCACGACACTAGTTATATTTGCTATGTGTTGTCTGTGTCTTAAATGGTCATTAGGGTCCAGCTGATCTCACTTATCGCATCGTCGACAGCATCGATAAAGATGACCACATTCGTCTCCTGCGGCATCGCGGCACTTGGTACCAGCAAGCCGCTCACGCTCAGAGTTAAGGCAAAATGGACTATTGCATGGCAAAGTGTAAGGTCGGGACCAATAAGGTCGGCTGTGGACACCTGAAGTCCGCGCTGACCATCGGGATCTACAACATTCAACAACCGACCCGAAACACTTGACGCGGCCGAACGCCTTGCGGCTCTCGGCGTATGCGTGCGCTGCTGCAGCATCCGCGAGCGGGAACGAGCGATCGATCTCTACCTGTAGCTCCCCGTTTGCAACGCGCTCCAGCATGTCGCCGATCATGGGATGGACACGGGCGTACTCCGACAGGATCGCGCCGCCGAGGAACACGCCGTGCAGCGAGTTGTTGCGCGTCCAGAGCGACCGCGCCTCTACCTGCGAGCCCTCACGGGCGGCCACCCCGACGCTGACGAGCCGCCCTCGGTAGGCGAGCACGCCGACGCTGTCGATGAGGCTCTGGCCGCCGATCGAGTCGAGAACGACCTCCACACCCCGCGAGTCGGTCAGCTGGTTGGTGCGCTCGACGAAGTTTTCGTTCGCGTAGTTGATCGGATGGTCCAACCCGAGCGGCTTCAGCCGCTCCAGCTTCTCCTCGCGGGAGGCCGTCGCGATCACGGTCGCGCCGGCGCGCTTGACGAGTTGGATCGCGACCATGCCGACACCGCCCGCCCCAGCGTGGATCAGAACGGTCTGGCCCGCGGCGAGGTTGCCGGCGGTGAACAGGCACTCGTACGCAGTCCCGAACGCCTCATGCTCAAGCTGGAGTCACGCACGGTAGCGCACGAGCGCGCGTAGACCGGGTGCGTTTGCGTGTAGGGCGCACGCGCGCGATGCGGCGCATCTGGTGGCGGGCGAGCGCCATGCCGGCGGCGGAGGCGAGTGTCGGTCCAAGGTGGACTCGATGTCGCTATCAGCGCCGCTGCACCGGCGGCGGTACGCCCTTGGAGAGCCGTAGAATCGCGGCCGTGCCGTTCACGCTCAGGAACCTCAGGGAGGATCTGGAGGACCTTGGGTCCAACTTCGATGGCGCGCCGGACCTGGAGTTCCGCATGGCGAGCAAGGCGCTCGAGCTCGAGCAGTCCGGTCTCAGCTATCAGCGCATCCCGCCCGACTATCGCTTCCCGTACGGCCACACGCACAAGGAGCAGGAGGAGGTGTACGTGGTCGTGGGCGGGAGCGGGCGGATGAAGCTCGACGACGAGATCGTCGAGGTCAAGGAGTGGGACGTGGTGCGCGTCCCGCCCGGTACGTGGCGAGGCTACGAGAGCGGGCCGGAGGGCCTCGAGATCCTCGTGTTCGGTGCGCCCAATCTCGGCGAAAATCCGCGAGAAGACGTCGAGGGTCAGCGGAACTGGTGGGCCGACTAATAGCGCTTCGCGTCTCGGGCGGGCACACCCCACCGTGATGCGGAAGCTGATCTACTCGATGACCGTGTCGCTGGACGGCTACATCGCCGGACCCGATGGCGCAATCGACTGGACAGCGCCCGACAGGGAGCTGTTTCTCCTCCACACCCAGCAGATACAGGAGACTGGTGTGCATCTCTGCGGACGGCGGCTCTACGAAACGATGGTCTACTGGGAGACCGCTGAGGAGAGTCCGCTCCTCGCGGAGCACGTCAAGTTCGCCCAAATCTGGAAGGCCCTGCCGAAGATCGTGTTCTCCACGACGCTTCAGAGCGTGGTGGGCAACGCCAGGCTGGCCAGCGACGGGGTCGACGAGGAGGTCTCGAGGCTCAAGGAACAGCCCGGCAAGGACATCGCCGTCGGCGGCGCCGGCCTCGCCCGTGCGTGTATGAAGCTGGAGCTGATCGACGAGTGGCGGCTGTTCGTCAGCCCGGTCCTACTCGGCGGCGGCACGCCCTACTTCCCGACCCTGGACGAAGGGATCAACCTGGAGTTGGTCGAGACGAAGACGTTTGGCTCTCGCGTCGTTTACCTTCGCTACAGGCGCGTGCCAGACGTCCTGACACCACAGCGAGTATCGGTGGCATGATCCCTTTCCTTGGATTCTCGACGGAGGGACGCGCTCATGGCAGATGCAGAGGACGACCCAGGGAAGATGGGCACACAGCCCGACCCGAGGGCTAAGCTCATGCAAGAAGTGGCCGAGCAGATGGACGCGATCGAAGCAGAATTTGGCGATAACTACGAGATCGGCCGCGTTATAACCATCGTCGAGGTCACAGGACCAGATGGCAACGTTGGGCTTCGCCTTCGAGCCGGGCAGTATCCGTGGGTCACAATAGGAATGCTTGATTTTGCGAAGAAAAGCCTGGAAGCACAAATGGGCGGTTAGGCTCTCCTCGCTGGTTCGCGGCGAGGTAGTGCGCTATGTGTTTGGCGTCGGCTTCGAGCGCGACGGCGTCGTTACGCATTAGGTGGCCGATAGATTCCAGCACGACCTCGCCTATCTCGCCACGATCAGCGCCAGCTCCAGCCACTTGAAGTGGCAGTCGGCCTCCGCGAAGCCGGCGTCGCGCAACCAGTTGAGTTGCTCGCAGAGTCCCGCGAGACGGTCTGTTGGGTCGTCGCGCTCGCGCCCGATCTCGCGGCGGAAGCGCTCGTGCTCTCGCGCGGTGGCCGACGCCACGAGGTCCAGGTTCGCGAAAACGCCGCCGGGGGCGAGCAACGTGTGGATTTCCTCGAACAGCGAACGCTTGCGATCGTCCTCGAGATGGTGGATCGCGAGCCCTGAGACGATCGCGTCGAACGGCCCATCGAGCGATGTGGGTTCGTTGAGATCGCATGCCACCAACGCGACCGCGGGATCGCCTTCGAAGCGCTCGGCGGCCCGGGCGAGCATCGGCTCGGAGGCATCTACGCCGACACCGCTCGAGCGTGGGTGGCGATCGCGTATGAGCGTCGCCAGCCGTCCGTCGCCCGTCCCGAGATCGAGAAATCGCTCGACTTGCGCCGGGAGCGCCTCGAGCAGCATCGTCTCGGCCGTCTCCCGGTGTGGGATCTTGCGAGAGAGATACTCGCTGACGCGCCTCGGATCGGACCACTCCCCCCTCACCTCCGCAAACGATACCGGCGTGCGGGTCTACGCAAGACATATGGCCGACGCCGCCATCCGCGACGCCGGCCCCCCCACCGAATGGGCATCGGCACAGGATCGTCGATCTTACATGATCGATCATATTGCATCGATCATTCTCTGTCTGGACTATGGCATCCATCGTCTGAGAGTGTTTCTCACTCGATGCCCTCCCAGCTCCCCGCCGACCCGTTCCTCGCGATCGTCCTGCGCCGGGCACGTGAGCAACGTAACGAAACTCAGGAAGACGTAGCGTTTGGATCGGGGTTGACGACGCTGACGATACGGAGAGCCGAGCAGGGGAAGGTCATCCCCTCGTGGGCAACGGTACGCGCGATCGCCCACGCGCTCGAGCTCAGCCTCGTGGAGTTGGCCGATGCCGTTGAACGTGAGGAAGGCTGAAACTCGGCGGCGAACGATCTTCCCCGCTGGGCTCACCCCCGCGTCAGGCGCCCTTCCCCATAGACGAAGAACGTGGGCGTCGCGTATACCTCGACCGTCCAGCCGAGCTCAGCGAGTCGACGTTGTAGCGACTCGGGCTCATAGAAGCGCTTGACGATCGTGTGCTCGCTGCCGTCGGCAAGACGACGTAGCATCGTCGGGTCCTCGGGCTCCGAGAGCTTGTGATCCACGGCGGACGCGAGATCGTGGCGAGAGCTGTCCACGAAGAACACGCGCCCATCCGGCCCCAGCGCGCGCCCGAGCTTCTCCCAAAACCCCTCAAATCGCTGCTCGGGAACATGCGAGAGCCAGAACCCAAAGAAGCACGTGTCGTAAGTCCTATCCGGCTCCCATGCAAACAGGTCAGCCTGGACATACTTGACGTGCCCATCCCCCACCCTGGCGCGACACAGCTCGAGCATCTCCGGCGATCCATCGACGGCGGTCACACGATCGGCATGAGCGACGAGCCGCTCCGTCCACAGGCCGGTTCCGCACGCGAGCTCGAGCACCTCGCCGGTGGGCCCGAACCGCTCCAGAGCCTCCTGCGCCTCGCCGGCATCGGCAAACCAGAGCGCATTGGCGTCTGGCCCATGGTCATAGCGGCCTCGCCGAAACCACCAGTCGTCGTACTCGCCGGCCCGTTTGCGGTAGTAGTCCGCCTGCCCCGCCAACAACTCCTCGAGGTCGCTGGTCATCTCAGCCGCGTCGAGCGCTTGAGCCACTTGGGCGCGCTTTGCGCGGGCTCGGCGGGGCCTTCTTGGCCTTCCTGGGCGTCTTCTTGGCCTTCTTCGCCCCCTCCCCGGCACCTGCTGCCTCTCCCCTGATACGGGCGAGACTCTGCTCGAGTGCGCCCATCAGATCGGGAGCGCTCGGGGTCGGCTCGGGCTGCTTGGCCGCCGGCGCGGAGATCGTCTGTCCCTTCTGCTTGCGCTTGATGACTCGTTCCAGGTGTGCGCGATGCTCGTCTCGATAACCGCTCGGATCGAACGGGACTTCGAGCTCGGCGACGATCGCCATCGCGTTCTCGACCTGCTCGGGCGTCGGCGCCGCCGCGCCGCCGATCCCCTCGGCGATATCCGTGCTCGCACGTACTTCGTCGTGAAAGCGCATGGTCGTCAGCGTGAGCGCCTTTCCGCGGGGACGGATGCTCACGAGGTACTCCTTTGCGTGCATCACAAAGCGCCCGAGCGCCACCTTGGCGGAGCGGCGCATGGCCTCACCCAGCAGGCCATATGCTCGCGCCGCCCCCTCGTCGCTCGGAACCAACAGATACGGACGGTCGAGGTAGATCGGGTCGATCTGGCGCTCCTCTACGAACCACTCGATGTCGATCGTGCGACTCTTCCTCGGCGCCGCGGCTGCCAGCTCCTCATCGCTGAGCAACACCCAGCGACCGTCCTCGAGCTCATACCCCTTGGCTATCTCGCCCCAGGGCACCTCGCTGCCGTCGTGCGCGCACACCCGCCGGGTTTCGATCGGCGAGCCGTCCGGCGCATGCAACTGGCTGAAGTGCACGTCGAGATCGCGTACCGCGCTGAACAGCGCCACGGGCACGTTTACGAGACCAAAGCTCAGCGCGCCCGACCACAGCGAGCGCGCCATCAGACTGGACCCCGGGAGTGCCCACCCTTGGAAGAGGGAGATGAGCTCGTGGGAGACGAGCCCCCACGGGGTGAGCTCGCCCGAGACGAGCCAGTGCGGGACGCGCCGCCCGCGGCTCGTCGACGGCGACCGCCATGAGCCTCGAGGCTTGCCTGTAGCGCAGTCAACAGGTCGCCCTCACGGGTGAGCACCTCGCTTTCGGGGGCCTCGATCGCCTCACCGCGCGCCTTGCGCTCGATCAGCGCCAGCACCGCGTCCCTATGGGTGTTCTCGTAGCTGTCGGGATCGAACTCGGAGTCGAGCTGATCGATCAACAGTTGCGCCGTGTCGACCTCCAGCTTGCTCGGCTTCTTTTGGACATCGGGGAACTCGAGGTCGCCCTCGGGCACGAGCTCGTCGGCGAAGCGCATCGTGTGCAGGACGATCACGTCCTCCAGGGCACGCACCGCGACCAGATGCTCCTTGTTGTGGAACACGAATCGTCCGATCCCGACGCGACCGGAGCGCTTCAGGGCGGCGTGCAGCAAGCGATAGGGCTGCTCGCCGAGCTTGCCGGGACTGAGGTGGTAGGCGCGCTCGTAGTAGACGGGATCGATCTCCTCGCCGTCCACAAAGTGCTCGATCTCCACCACGCGCGCCTGCGGTCCGTCGGCGACCGCGATCTCCTCCTTGGAGAGCACCACATAGGCGCCCGCGCTGACCTCGAAGCCCTTGACGAGCTCGCTGTAGGGCACCTCCTTGCCCTCCTTCACGCACACCCGCCGGTGCTCGATCGCGGCGCCATCGCTCGCGTGGCGCTCGCGGAAGGGGATCCGCTTGGACTCGGTGGCCGAATGAAGCTTTACGGGCACACGCACCAACCCGAAGGCGATCGTGCCGTTCCACAGAGAGCGAGGCATCGTCATCTCGCTACCCAAGATACGCGAACAGATGCGCATCGCGCAACCGATCGTGCCCCCCGCAAAATTAGGTGCATAGGCGCTCCAGGATCGGGTAGTGCCCTCTTCGAAGGTCGATGCCAGCGCTACGAGACGATCGAGCCGATGCGCGTCTGAGCGCGAATCGAGGCGCTGGGAGGGGCGTTCGTCGCACGCCCGCTATAACGTCGTGTCGATGGAGCCAGAGCACAACGGAATCGAAGTCGAGTCGCTCGTGCGCGTCTTCAAGGGAGACGTGCGCGCGGTCGATGGGATCGACCTGCGGGTCGCGCCCGGTGAGATCTACGGTTTTCTGGGCCCCAACGGGGCGGGCAAGTCGACGACCGTGCTGGTGCTCACGACGCTGCTGCCGCCGACGTCGGGCACGGCGCGCGTGGCGGGCCTCGACGTGGTGCGCCAGGGCGCCGATGTCAGGCGCGCGATCGGCGCCTCTCTACAGGAGTCCGCACTCGACCCGTTCCTGACCGGGCGCGAGCACATGCGGTTGCAGAGCGCGCTGCACGGGCTTGCCAAGAGCAATCGCGAAGCCCGAGGCAGCGAACTGCTCGCGCGCGTGGGGCTGACCGAAGCCGCCGATCGCAAGGTCAACGGTTATTCGGGCGGGATGAAGCGACGGCTGGATCTGGCGCTCGCGCTGCTTCACCGCCCAAGGCTGCTGTTCCTGGACGAGCCGACGACGGGCCTCGATCCCCAGAGCCGGGTCGCGCTGTGGGACGAGGTGAGGCGCCTGGCCGGCGAGGGGGTGACCGTGTTCCTGACCACGCAGTACCTCGAGGAGGCCGACGTGCTCGCCGACCGCGTCGGGATCATCGACCATGGCAAGATCGTCGCGGAGGGCACGCCCACAGCCCTGAAGGCCGAGATCGGACGTCAGACGGTCGAGGCGATCCCACAGGATCCCGGTGAGCGCGAGCGCTTGGCGGGAGTGTTGCACCGCTTCGGCGATGAGACCACGGCCTCGGCGGGCGGCGTCGCGGCGCAGCTCGCCGAGGGCGCGGGCGACCTGGCCGAGATCGTGCGGGTGCTCGACTCCGAGGGCATCGGGGTGGCCGATCTGCGCGTGCACGCCCCCACCCTCGACGACGTATTTCTCGCCAAGACCGGGCGTTCGCTCGAGGGCGCCTCAGATCACGGCGGTGGGGACTCCGAGGAGACGCCGGCCGCCCCCGTTGCCGCGTGAGGCGCGCCGGCCCCCAACCCAGCCACGGCCCAAGTCGCCGCGCGGCTCGTGAGATGCGCGGGGCGGGCGCCGAGCGCCCGATCGAGGTCACACCGTGAGTGCGACCCTGAGCACACAGATCGGGGCGCTCGCGCGGCGCTCGATACTGAAGACTCTGCGCCAGCCCTTCCAGGTGTTCCCGGTGATCTTCTTCCCGGCGATGCTGCTCGCCGTGAACGCCAGCGGCCTGCGCGCGGCCACGCGCCTGCCGGGCTTTCCCACAAGCTCCTACATATCCTTCGCGATCGCCGTGGCGTTCATCCAGGGCGGGATGTTCTCGTTGATCAACACCGGCACGAACCTGGCCGAGGACATCGAGAGCGGCTTCTTCAACCGGCTTGCGCTGACCCCCATGCGCCGCGTGTCGCTGATCGGCGGGATGCTCGTCGGGGTGGCGGTGCTTGGGGCGCTTCAGTCGGCGGTGTACATCGCGATCGGGAAGATCGCCGGCGCGCACATCGCGGCCGGCGGGTGGGGCGTGCTGGTGCTGATCGCGCTCGGCTCGCTGGCGGCGACGGGCTTCGGCGCACTGGGCTGTGTGGCGGCGCTCAGGACCGGCTCGGGCGAAGCCGTGCAGGGAATGTTCCCGCTGTTCTTCGTGTTCATCTTTCTCTCCTCCAGCAACCTGCCGCGCAACCTGCTGAGGACCGGCTGGTTTCACACGGTCGCCACCTGGAACCCGATTTCCTACCTGATCGAGGGCTTTCGCAGCCTGTACATCGTCGGCTGGGACACGACCGCGCTCGCGCGCGGCTTCGCGGTCGCCGCCGGGCTGCTCGTCATCGGCCTTGCCCTGGTGTCGGCGGCGATGCGCGGGAGGCTTACGCGCACATGACCACAGAGCACCGGCACGCGAGCATGTGGGGCGTGGCGTGGGCGATCGCCTGGCGCGGCATTCACACATATACGCGCCGCCCCGACCTGTTCATACCCTCGCTGGTGTTCCCACTCGTGTTCTTCGCGAGCTTCGCCGGAGGGCTCTCCGCCCTGGGCTCGGTGCCCGGGTTTCACTTCCCAGCGGGCTATACGGCCTTTCAGTTCGTGTTCGTAATGCTCCAGGCCGCGATGTTCAGCGGCCTGTTCACCGGCTTCACGGTGGCGTTCGACTTCGAAAGCGGCTTTGCGCGGCGGTTGATGCTCGCCGCCGGCGACCGTCGCGGCATCCTGCTCGGCTACGCGCTCGTGGCGCTCTCCCGGGCTGCGATCACGCTCACCGTAGTCACGAGTGTCGCGCTGATCGCGGGCATGCAGATGACGGGGAACGGGGTCGATCTAGTGGGTCTATACGGCTTGGCTGCGCTACTTGTCCTGGTCGGATATGGCTGGGCGGCCGGGGTCGCATTCCGCTTCCGCTCGATCCAGGCGGGTCCCCTGATGCAGACGCCCGTGTTCCTGATCCTGTTTCTCGCGCCGGTCTACGTGCCGCTTGCCCTCTTGAAGGGTTGGATACACGCTGTCGCGAGCGTCAACCCAGCGACGGCGTTCCTGAGCGCCGGACGCGGGCTGATCTCGGGCGCTCACGAACACACCGCGCTCGCGTATGCGTGCGCGGTGGCGCTCATCCTCCTGTTCGCGGTGTGGGCGCTCTTCGGCCTGAGGGCCGCCGAGCGCTCTGCGTAGGCTCACCGCTCACACCGATACCGCCTTCCCCGCCGAAGGGTGCTTCCGATTCGCGTTCGGCGCGTTCGCGCCTGTGTTCAAGCGCCTTCTCCGAGGCGCGCGCCGCGGTCTTGAAGTAGTCCTGAAGGCCGCGCCTGTGCGCGACCTTCAGACGCTTGGGCAGTGGCTCGCGCAGCTCGTCGCGAAAGGCCCGCTCAAGCTGGGCGACCAGCTGACCCTCGAGCGGACTGCGCCCGGCGTCGCTTCTCAGCTCCAGGCGACCCTGCGGGGTGCTGTAGTCATACAGCTCGGTTTCGCGACCTTCGCTGAGCGGCTCGATCGTGCCGGGGGCGTGGTTCGAATAGGTGGCGTACTTGGCTTGGGGCGTGCGCAGCGCCACGACGTGCAGCGGGGCGCTCGCCTCGTAAGGTTCGATCGCGAACTCGGTAACGGTCTCATCGGTGGCGTGCAGCACGTAGTCGCGCCCGGGCGCGGCGGGGTCGGCGAGCATCGAGGCCACGTCGTGACGGGCGGCGATGTGGGAATAGTGACTGTCGGCGCGCCACGCCGAGGAGCCGGTGGCGACGTCCAGTAGCAGGGGGGCCACGTCCACGCTCGAGGTCAGCCCCGTGCGCTCGACGGCGGGCGCCCGTGTGAGCTTGTCGCGCAGGTCGCGCACGATCAGCGGCACCCTGATCGCCTCCTCATACGCTCCCCCGCCCTTGCCGCGCATGCCATGCGAGGCGCCGTACTCGCCGTGGTCTGAGGTAAACAGGACGACCGTGTTGGCGGCAACATCCGGCCTGCTCGCGAGCGTGTTGAGCACAGCGCCGATGTGGTTGTCCACCTCCCCCAGCAGCTTCAGGTACAGGTCGAGGAACGGCAGCCAGGTCTCCTGCATTTCCGCCCCGCTGTAGGGGACCGTCCCGAACGAGGCCTGCGCGGTGTCCTGAAGAGAGCGCTGCAGGCGAGGCTTGCCGCGTTCGAGCATCTGCTCGGGTGTCTCGAAGTTGGGCGGCAACGCCCCAACGACGCTCGGTGGTTCGGCCTCGGCGGCGAAGCGCTCGCTCCAGTGGTACCACCAGGCGATGTCGTGCGGGTTCACGAACGACACCGTCGTGCACCACGGGTTTTTTCCAGTCCCACCCGACCCCGCGCGCTCGAACCACCCTTCGAACTGGCTGACGATGTGCGGATCGACGCGCCAGCCCTGCCCGGGCGCGCCGTCGGGCGAGGGGAACGTGCCGCCCCCGAAGCCCCACGGCTCGAGCGCGCCGGCATCTTCGTAGGGATCCCACATGTTGTCTCCATGAGTGAGATGCCACTTGCCGTACCAGTGCGTGCGATAGCCCTGCTCGCGCAGCATCGTCCCCCACGTGGGAAAGCCCGGGTCGAGTGTGCTTCCGCCTGTGATCATGCAACCGGTCTGGTGAGTGTGAAGCCCCGTGAGCAACGCGGCCCGCGCCGGAGTGCAGTCGTTGGAGGCGGTGTAGTGGTTGGCGAACGACACGCCGCCGGCGCGCAGACGCGCAAGATTCGGCATCGCCGCCTCGGCGGCCGGGCTCGCGGAAAACCACGCCGGGGTGCGCAGCTGGTCGACCATGACGACGAGGATGTTGGGCGGCGTGTGCCGTTCACCCGAACCGGGCTGCCTGGAGGTGCCCGCACTCGCCTGCTGCCTCCCGG
>JBARJU010000323.1:0-11234 GCA_049800435.1 Solirubrobacteraceae bacterium | reverse complement strand
GCGCACAGTGGCCGAACGTTGCCCCCCCGCCGCCACCCGTCGGCCCGCTTCCGAGCGTGCCGACGCTGATCCTCTCGGGCGCGCAGGACCTGAGGACGCCGACCTCGGGCGCGCAGAGCGTGGCGGCGCGCATCCCGGGCGCCCAGCTCGTGGTGGTTCCGTACACGGGCCACTCGGTGCTCGGGACCGACTTCGGCGGGTGCGCGCAAGCGGCGCTGAAGACGTTCTTCTCGAGCGGCACGGCCCAGCAGTGCGGGAAGACCCACAACCCGTTCGGCCCGACGCCGATCGTCCCGACAAAGCTGGGCCTGGTCAAAGCGGTCGGCGGCGTGGCGGGCAGGCCCGGGAGCACGCTCGCGGTGGTGCTCGAGACGATCCTCGACCTCGAACGACAGGTCGTCGGCGCGACGCTCCAGGCCAACCAGGAACTCCCCAGCGGATCGAGTTTCGGCGGCTTGAGGGGCGGCTTCGCACGAATCGCCTCCTCTTCGCTCAGCTTGCACCGCCTGTCGTTCGTGAACGGCGTGCAGCTGACCGGGAGGTTCGCCGTGGTACACGGCCACCTGCGCCCGGCCGACGTGCGAGTCGAAGGCTCGCAGGCCGCGCGGGGCACGGTCCGGATCGGCGCGAGCAGTCGTGTGAGCGGAACCCTGAGCGGGGTGCGCTTCAACGTGAGTCTCGCCAAGGTGAGGATCGCGAGCGTGGGCAGCGCGAACCCGGGCGCCGGGGGCTTTGGCGCCGCGGGCACAGGCCCCGCCGGCTTGGGCGAGCAGCCGCTCACCCCGCGCTTTCCGGTGCCCGCGCTCTCACGGCTGCGCTGAGTGAGGCAACTAGGCTGAGTCGATGCCCAACGCGCTCGCCAACGAGAGCTCCCCGTATCTGCGCCAGCACGCCGAAAACCCGGTGGACTGGCTGCCGTGGGGTGAGCCGGCGCTCGAGCGAGCCCGGGAGCGCAACGCGCCGCTGCTGGTCTCGATCGGCTACTCGGCATGCCACTGGTGTCACGTGATGGAGCGAGAGTCCTTCGAGGACGACGCCACAGCCCGACTGATGAACGAGCGCTTCGTGTGCGTGAAGGTGGATCGCGAGGAGCGCCCGGACGTGGACGCGCTGTACATGGAGGCGGTGCAGGGCATGACCGGACACGGGGGATGGCCGCTCAACGTGTTCCTGACACCCGAAGGCTTGCCGTTCTACGGCGGCACCTACTTCCCACCGCAAGAGCGTCCCGGGATGCCCTCCTTCGTCCAGGTGCTGCTCGCGGTGGCCGAAGCGTGGAGCGAGCGCGGCGAGGAGATCCGGGCAAGTGGGGAGCGCTTGCGCGAGCGACTCTCGGGCGGTGCGCTTCTGAAGCCCACATCGGACCCACTGGACGAGAGTTCGTTGGAAACAGCCATCGATGGATTGAGGGAGTCGTATGACACAGTCAACGGCGGCTTCGGTGGAGGGGTGGGTGGGCCTCGATTCCCCCAAGCGTCGGCGATCGAGTTCCTGTTGTGCCGCGGGGAGCTGGAGATGGCGCTGTACACGCTGCGCTCGATGGCCGGCGGAGGCATCCACGACCAGATCGGCGGGGGCTTTCATCGATATGCCGTCGACGAGACCTGGACCGTGCCCCACTTCGAGAAGATGCTCTACGACAACGCGTTGCTCGCGCGGGCATACCTACACGGCCACCGGCTCTCGGGAGATCCGGAACTGCTCGCGGTGTGCCATGACACGCTGGACTGGGCGCTTCGCGAGATGAGAGGTCCCGAGGGCGGCTTCTATAGCGCGCTCGACGCCGACTCCGACGGCGTGGAGGGCAGCTTCTACGTGTGGACCGTGGCCGAGATGGAGAGCGTCCTGGGCGAGGACGCGGACGTTGCGATCCGCTGGCTGGGGGCGAGCGTGGAGGGCAACTTCGTCGACCCGCATCAGCCCCAACCAGGGCTGAATGTGCTGGAGGATCGCGGCCCACGACCCGACGCGGAGACCCGCAAGCGGATTCGCGAGCGGCTCATGGACGCGCGCGCGGCACGCACCCGGCCAGGGCTCGACGACAAGCGCCTCACGAGCTGGAACGCGTTGACGATCTCCGCGCTGGCCGAGGCGAGCGCGAGCCTGGACACCCTCCCGCTCGACGGCCCCGACGGACGGGCAGGCGACCCCCGCCACACTTACCTGGACGCGGCGGTTGAGTGCGCCGAGTTCGTGCTTAGCGAGATGAGGGACCCCGACGGCAAGCTGCTGAGGACATATAGCTCAGGCGAGGCGAAGATCGGCGCCTACCTGGAGGACCATGCGTTCCTGCTCGAGGCGCTGATCCTGCTGTTCGAAGCGACGTGCGACGAGCGCTGGCTCTCACAGGCGACGGTGCTCGCCGATGAGACGATCGAGCGCTTCTCGGATACCGAGAACGGCGGCTTCTTCTCGACGGCAGCCGACGGCGAACAGCTGATCGTCAGGCGCAAGGAGCTCGAGGACTCGCCGATCCCCGCGGGCGGCTCGAGCGCGGCGGTGGGCCTATTGCGCCTGGCGCAGTTGACCGGCGAGGAGCGCTACGAGCGCGAAAGCGCGCGCACGATCGCGCTGCTGCGCACAATCGCCCCCAAGCACCCAACTTCATTCGGGCATATGTTGCAGGCGATGCACTGGAGCATGGCCCCGATGCGCCCGATCGCCTGTGCGATCCCCGCGAGCCGCCCCGGCGACTGAGGCTTATTTGTGGCTTCCGGCGGCCTTCAGTTCGGCGAGGTCGACCGAGTTGGCCGGCGGGGCGGACGGCGGCGGACGCCTACAGGATCGCCAAGTACCGGTCGAGCTCCCACTGCGTGACCTGCACCCGATAGTCCTCCCACTCCTGGCGCTTGATCTCGATGTAGCGGTTGAACGTGTGCTCGCCGAGCGTGCGCAGCATCAGCTCGGACTCGGCGGTGATCTCGATCGCCTCGCCGAGCGACTCGGGCAGCTGCTCGATCCCCAGGCGCCGGCGCTCCTCGGCGGTGAGGTGGTAGAGGTTCTTCTCCATCGGGTCGGGCAGCTCATAGCCCTTCTCGATCCCCTCGAGCCCGGCTTGCAGGAGCGCGGCGAACGTCAGGTAGGGGTTGCAGGCGGGGTCGGGGCAGCGCAGCTCCATGCGTGTGGCCTGCTCCTTGCCGGGGTGGTAGAGCGGCACGCGCACCAATGCTGATCGGTTGCGGCGCGACCAGGCCGCGTATACGGGCGCCTCGTAGCCGGGGACAAGCCGCTTGTAGGAGTTGACCCACTGGGCGAAGATCGAGCAGATCTCGCGTGCGTGCTTGAGCTGGCCGGCGATGAACGCCTTGCCGACGTCGGAGAGGAAGTACTGATCGTCGGGGTCGTAGAAGGCGTTCCTGCCGACTGAGAAGAGCGACTGGTGGGTGTGCATGCCGGAGCCGTTCTCGCCGAACAGCGGCTTGGGCATGAAAGTGGCGTGCCAGCCGTACTTCATTGCGTACTCCTTGACGGTGATGCGGTAGGTCATGCAGTCGTCGGCCATCTTCAGCGCGGGCGCGTAGCGCATGTCGATCTCGTGCTGGGATGGACCGACCTCGTGGTGGGTGTACTCGACGTGGATGCCGAGCTGCTCGAGAGCGAGCACCGTCTCGCGGCGCACGTCCGAGCCGGCGTCGAGCGTGGTCAGGTCGAAGTAGCCGCCTTCGTCGAGCACCTCGGTGGACTTGGAGTCTTTGAACAAGAAGTACTCCAGCTCGGGACCGACGTTGAACGTGTCGAAGCCCATCCCGTGCGCGCGATCGAGCGCGCGGCGCAGCACGTGACGGGGATCGCCCTCGTAAGGGGTGCGCTCGGGGGTGACGATGTCGCAGAACATCCTCCCCACACCCTGCTCTTCGGGACGCCATGGCAGGACCGCGAAGGTGGAGGGATCGGGCATCGCGATCATGTCGGACTCCTCGATCGCGTTGAAGCCGGTGATCGACGAGCCGTCGAAGCCCATGCCCTCCTCGAACGCGTCGTCGAGTTCCTGGGAGTTGATCGAGAACGACTTCAGCTGGCCGAGGATGTCAGTGAACCAGAAGCGGATGAAGCGGATGTCGCGCTCGGCCACCAGCGCCTTGACATCGTCGGCGGTCTTCGGCAGGTCTGGCATAGGCAGGACCTTAGAGGATGCGCTGTACCGGGCGCACCCCGGGTGAACGGCAAGTTTTGTTGTTATTTATCAACCTTTCTTGCCAGGCTTGTAACTCTCGCAGAAGTCCAGATACGTCTATGGGAGCAGGCTGAGGGCCTCGGTGTGTTCTGGGCGCAGGATGCCAAAGTGCCTGTGGTCGAGTGTGGCGAGCTTGCTCTCGCCGAGCCGCTCGATCAAAGCGAGGACGCTTGCATCGACGACGCCGATTTGTTGATCGTCGTAGCGCGCTTGAATCTCGCGACAACGTGTGAGATCGGCCGTCGTGGCGGTCTCGAGCCGGTAGGCGCCATCGAGTAGATCCTCTAGGAAGAAGAGCCACGCCGCGGCGCCGAGGCGCCGATGGCACCAGTAGTCGAGCTCAGCGAGCACCAGGATCGGCACGACGAGATCCTCGCCTGCCTCACTCAGCAAAGCGGCACAACGGGCGTGGTCGGGGTCGGCCGTGTCTAGCGCGGCGAGCAGTGGACCGGTGTCGAGTACGAGCGCCACCTATGACGGCGGATTGGAGATCGGCTCGCCTGTCAGCTCCGCGGCGGAGAGCCCGTCGGTCGATCTCGCGATACCGAGGCGCGGCCGGCGTGAGGCGTGCAGCGCTTTCGCCTTCTCATCGATCGCTTCGGCCAGGATCGTCGAAAGCGAGACACCGCGCCTGTGGGCCTCAGCCTCGAGCGTGTCGAGCGATGCGCGTCTGGCGGCAACTGTCGTACGTCGCACATCGGTAGTAGTGGACGAATTCATGAATCATGATGTTAGCATCATTGTGAGGATACTCGCGACCCGGTGGGTCCGTTTTATCCTTCTCCGAGCGCGTGGAGGATGTGTTGGCCGCGTTGGGTGAGTGTCCAGGCTCTGGGTAGGCCCTTTGTGGGTCCTATGCCGGTGTCTTGTATGAGGCCGTTGCGTGCGAGCCGGTTGAGTAGCTTGGATGTTTGCCCTACGTCGGTGATCCCGGCGGCGTCGGCGACCTGTTTGCTCGATGCTCCGGGGGTGGCGGCGATCGTGGTCAGTACGCGTGCGGTTCTGTAGGTGAGGCGCATCGGCAGGTCCTTGAAGGGGTCGGTGGGGAGTTTCGGGGCGAGCTGCTCCGGTGCGGTGTTGGGTCGGTCGAGCTCGCGGCGTGCGGCTGCAGGTCCGAGGTAGGGGTGGACGACGATCGCCATCAGCGATCCGAGTAGTTCGACCAAGGGTCGTGGGTCGCGCTCGAGCATGCGCGCGTGGAGCACAGAGAGCACGGCGCCGACGACGCCTTCGGCCGTCAACGGCGGTAGCCCCTGGCCCATCCTGGCCTGTGCACGTCCTTCGTCGACGATCGCGACGATTTGCGTGAGGACGCGCCGACGGGCTTGCAGTACACGGTCTCCGGCGGATAGCGCCTCCACGACCAGCAGACGCCCCGTGGCAGGATCCTCGTCGAGGAAGCAGAGCAGCGCTGTGAGCCCCGTCCGGATCGTGCCGGCCCACTTCTCCTGTCTGCCTCCCCCCGCCGGCATGGGGGATCCCGCGACTGCCCGTCCAACGATCGAGCTCGCCTGGTCGACGGCCTGGTCGAACGCGCCGAGCAGACACCCTTCGCGGTCGCTGAAGATGTCGTGGAACGTCCTGCGCGACATGCCGGCGCGCTCGGCGACGAGCGCCGCCGTCAAACCCTGCACCCCACGCTCGTACACCAGTTCGGTGGTGGCGCTCAGCAGACGCCGGCGCTGCATCTCAACGACGTGCGCGCCCTGACGACGGGAGCGCTTCACCCGAGCAACAGCGCTCCCCGAAGCAGCACCGTTTGCGACAGCACCGTGTCCGGTAGTAGCGCGACCTCCGGTAGGAGTCGTACGCGCCCCACGAACGGGTCGCTCAATAGGCGATGGCACCGTGCACCTCCCCACCCATTTCCGTAAGCGCCCAAGCGTTGGGCTCACCGCGACCGGCTCCCCCACCACTCCGCTCGACCAACCCGAGCCTCTGAAGACGCGAAAGCAACTTCGAGATTTGACCCTGATCTGACACACCCGCCGACTGTCCAACAACACGATTGGAAGCACCCGGATGCTCCGCCACGGCAGCCAACACCCGCACGGTGCGATACGTCAAGCGCATCCCAAGACCGCGCAACGGATCGCCAGTCCCCACATGAGGACGAGCCGGCGCCACAGGTACCGGACGCTCCAACTCCCTGCGCGCAACCGCTGGGCCCAGATAAGGCAACACGATCATGCTCATCAACGCACCGGTCAACCCGACCAGGCCCTCCGAACCACCAGCAGCCGCATTCGGCCAACCCCCCTCGACCAACCGACCATGCAGGACGGCAAGCACCCCGCCAACAACACCCTCAGCCGTGATCGACGGAAGCGCCGAGCCCGTCTTGGCTTCCCGACGACCCTCATCCACCGCAGCGACCAACACGTCCGACACCCGACGACGACGCTCAACAGCCCCAGGTACCGCGGACAACGACTCGACGATCAATAGGCGAGCGACACCAGGATCGCTCTCCAGAGCACAGAGCAGCGCACCCAATCCCGCACGAACCCTCTCCCGCCACCGACCCGACCCGTGAAAAGCCGGGAGTACGACCTCCGCGAGGCTCGCAACACAATCGTCGAACGCCGCCAGGAAACACTCCTCGCGATCGGTGAAGATCTCATAGAACGTACGCCGCGAGACACCCGCCCGCTCGACTATCTGCGCGACAGTCACGTTCGACCCACCACGCTCTGCGACAAGCACCGTCATCGTTGCGATCAACCGTGCACGCTGAATACCACGGACACGCTCGTGACCACCACCATCACCAAGACCCCGCACATCGGTGCGCGCTGTCTCATGAGCGCGACCGAGACCATTACGAGCAAACCGCACACCCGTACCCGGCGCCCTCCGATTTTCTGGCCCATCACCCATCACAACACCTCACACACAATGGATGCCCTTCCGGGTACCCGCCAGGAGAGGGAACACGGGACCCCGAAAGGAACATCCGAAAAAGCGCAGGAACACACTCCAGCGCCTCAAACCACGATCACGGACCAGCCGTCACCGCCCAAGTACCACCACCGGACACATAGCCAACTTCGATCGCTTCGAAGAACACCAAAGTACCGGACCGTCCAGCGTGATTTACTCCTTCTCCTTCCAAGTCATATGTGAAATACAGATTCCCACCCACTTCGACGGGTTGCGCGTCAGTCACTTCGTAAGTTTCAAAGATGCAGAGATGACCTTCACCTGCTCCTGGGTTTTCACCCGTTCCCTTGCAAGCGCCGGATGCGATCGCCGGGCTTTCTTTTGCCTGACCTTCGCCTTCTTCTTTTTTGATGAGAATGGGTTCGGGTTTGGTCTTCAACGGGATCGTGAACGAGATCGGACTTGTCGTACGCTGACCTACACCCGAAGCCCTCGTGAAAATAGACCATTGTCCCTTCTCAGTGGATCCTTGGGGTAGTGTTCCGCCGGCGGTCCAGGGTGAGCCTTCGGGGCCTGGTTCGCCTGGTTCTCCGTCTTTACCGGCTTTGCCTTCTTTACCTGCGGGTCCTTCTTTGCCTTGTGCGCCTTCTTTGCCTGTTCCTTCTTTACCGGCTGATCCGGTTGCGCCTGCGGGTCCTTGGGGTCCTGTTTGTCCTGGTGCTCCCGCGTTGCCTTTGAGTGCTTTGAGTACCTTGGGGCTGATCTGTTTGGTCGAGCTGATCAGGTAGTGTTGTGCGGCTAGCGCTCCGCCGCTCATAGCGAACACAAGCGCGAGCGTCGCGGTGACGTTCGCATACGTCAAGCGTTTGCGTAGTGTCGAGAACATCAGAAGTTTCCCTCCCCTTTTACTATTTCGCGATATCATTTCTTCTTCGTTGGCCCAAACGTTCTCTGAGCCTGCTTTTCGCACTTCCCACGCTGTTTCTTGGGCTTGCGTTTGCAAACCCTCAACGCGTTCGTCAGCTTTACTGCTCTACTCAACGATCTACCCGACGGTTTACCCGTCCCTGCATCGGGGTTCGTGAACCCCAAATCCGTCGTTAGCACCGGAGTCTGTTGGATCACTGATGCCGGGTATTCAAGTGTCGCGAACGTCCCGTCCGTCCCGTAACTGGTGCCCGCGGGATTGTTCGCTACCAGCCGGTAATGGTATGTCATGCCGGGTAGCAGGTTCTGTATCGCGCTCACCACATTCTGAGCACCGGTGAACGCACCCAATACAACAGGGATACCTGGCCAGAGCGCCCCATAAGAGGTTGTGGGACCGTATTCGAAGAAGTACCCTGTTTCCCAACCCTGCGGATCGACAGACCCTGCGAGCGTGACCGAACCGACCGTTACATCACTCGCGCCACCGGTCGAGACCGCGGGTAAAGGCACCGAGGGTGTTTGGAACGTCTCATCGGTACCGACGCTCATCCCTGCTGGACTGTTCGCTACGAGCGCGAAATGATACGTCGTATCGGGTTGCAATCCCGACAGCACCTGTGTCACGGGATCGTCGAGTTCGTTGACGGGGACGTAAGCGTCGGGGATTGGGATGCTCGTCCCGTACGCTCCACTGGGCCCGTACTGGAAGTGGTAGCTCGTGGGATCGCCTTTAGGGTTGATAGTCCCGTTCAACGTTGCCGAGAGCTGGGTCACGTTAGACGCGAACGCGGGCCGATCATTCACTGACGGTGATGGGGTGGACGCGAACACAACACCAGCACCAATCACGAGCACACCCACAATTACAGTCACAGTCAAGATCAAACCCGCCAGACGATCCGGACGCGCCAGTCCACCGCGCACTCTTGGCCGGTCAAACAAACCCCCAGAACAACCGTTAGCACTCACGCTCGTCATCGCCGCTTCCCCCTCTTCCTGCGAGCGCGAACCGTTCTGCGAGCCTTTCTGCCCTTGGCGCCCGTCTTCGCCTTCTTCTTCGGTTTCGCCTTCGTGCGCGGTACGGTAGCTTTGGGTGTTATCGCACCAGCGACCGACGGTACAGAGAACACTGGTGTGGGCACCAAAGGCGCCACCACCGGCGACAGCAACAGTGAGCTCGCGAAACCAGGTGTCACAAACGTTTGATCGGCACCGTAGACCGTGCCGTATGCGTTAGTCGCGACGAGACGATAATGGTAGAGCGTGCCGGCTTGCAAACCCTGCACACCCACTCCGACAGTGAACGGTTGCCCACCAGACCCCGCTTCGCCGAAGATACGACTCCCGTACGTCGTATCGGTACCAAGATCGAACTCGTAACTCGTCGGGACACCATCAGGATTCACCGTGCCCGTCAACGTCACGCTGTTCGCAGCAAGTTCGCTCACACTCCCCGTCACGACCTCTGGTAGTGCAGCGGGTAGTGTCGTAAACGTCTGATCCGGACCGATCTTGCTTCCTCCACGGTTGGACGCGACGATCGCGTAATGGTAGGTCGTCCCAGATTGCAAACCTTCGACCGTGAATAGCGCGTGCAAACCCTGCGACCCCGAACCCAACACCAGATCGTTCGCCGGAGCGATAGACCCATACGTTTCGGTGGGACCGTAAACGAAATGGTAGGTAGTGTTCGCGGTTTCCGGGTCTACTACCGCACCGAGCAACGCGGAGCTCGGAAAGACACGGGTGGCGGACTCGGAGATCACTGTGGGCTTGTTCGGTAGCGTCACGAGCGCTTTGTCGCCACCGTAGGTCGTGCCCAGTTCGTTCGACGCAACCAGACGGAAATGGTATGCGGTGTTCGCTTTCAACCCTTCGACGGGTATTTCGGCGAGCTTTTCCGCTACCGTGCCCGCATCTTCCCCCGGCGGTACTGGAACAGCAGCGCCATAGGCGGTGCTTTCGCCGTACTGGAAATAGTAATGAGCGTCCACACCGTTCGGCTTCAACGCGCCCGTCAACACTGCGCCCGTCTGAGAGATATCGATCGCTTCGCCCGTCAGCACACCTTCGACCGACGCCAGCGTTTCGAACGTAGCGTCGGGACCAGGGTTTGCGCCGTTTGAGTTCACCGCGAGAAACCGGTAATGGTAAACCGTGCTCGCCAGCAATCCCGACAAGACCGCCGTCACATGTACCGGTGTTTCGCCCGTACCGGCGCTCGACGGTGAACACGGGACACTCGAACCGTATTCGGTCGTGGTGCCGTACTCTACTTCGCAATCCGCTTCGAGGGTTTTGCTTTCTGGGTTCACAGTACCTTCAACGGTCGCGCCGGTCCGGCCATTACTCGCCACACCACCAGTCGATGCGGAAGCCAACGGCACCAGCGGACTGAAAACATCGATTGCTTTCCCATCCCCACTCACTACATAAACATCACCGCTTGTTGCTTCTCCAACCGTTTCGTTAACCGCGATACCGCGACGGATATTGCTCCCCGAGCCCAGTGTTTCTTGACCAAATGTCGAGATGACGCTCCCGGTTTGATCGTGTTCGGTAATTAGGAAATCGTCGCTTCCTCCATCTAGAGAGGCAACGAACAACAAGCCCGTCGTTTGGTCAACGGCCAAACCGTGTGGGTGAGGCTCATCCTCGAACCCTGTCAATGTTTCACTGGATTGGACTTCTCCGATGAACGAATTGCGCTTGAGCTTATACAGGCCTGCTTCTGGTTCACTGCCCTGAACATACATGTTGCCCGTGGCGTCGACCACGACTTCGGCCGGTTGTTCAAGAGCGCCCACGCTACCGCCAGAACTGATCTTGTTGAACTGGATCCCTCTAACGTCTTCACCCTTCGAGTTGTACTCGTATATCGTCCTGCTCGCGTAATCGGAGATGTACACGTCTCCTTCACGATCAACGGCGACACCATCCGGTTGGTTGAACGCGACTTCGGTCGGTGTTGCCTGCACGGTCGGCTCGTTCTTCAAACACGCACTACCAGAGAACCCGAAGCCCGTGAACTCACAAACATATTCGTATTCATTGGCGCCATTAACCCTGAACTTGTCGACAACATTATGTTCCAGGTCAGAGACATATATATCGCTGTTGGGAGCAATTGTCAAATGTTGTGGATTTGGCGATGAAGGATGATCAGGCGGCGACCCTCTCGTCTGTCGTCTCGTTGTCCTGGTTCTCGTCGTCTGTGACCTTGATGCCGTCCTTGAACTTCACGTCG
>JBARJU010000322.1:0-6369 GCA_049800435.1 Solirubrobacteraceae bacterium | reverse complement strand
GGCGCCTACCCTCGGCGCCACCGACCGCGGCGCGCTCCTCGACGAGTGTGTTCCACGCGCCGCACCCGGGGCACTGTCCGTGCCACTGGCCCGACTGCAGCCCGCACTGCGAGCAGATGTGAACCGTTTGGGCGCGAGCCATCGGCGCAGACTACGCGCCGCTCCCGACGCCGACCCGGTCAGTCCCGACCCACGACCCCGCTGCGGCGCTCGTAGAGCACCACATCGCGCCAGCGCCCATCGGGCATCCGACCGATCCGCTCATGGGTACCCAGCAGACGAAAGCCGCAGTTCTCGTGCAGCGCGATCGAGGCCTCGTTCTCGGGGAAGATGCCGGCCCGCAGCGTCCACAACCCGGCGCGCTCTGACGCCTCCACCAAAGCGAGCAGCAGCGCCCGGCCGACGCCCCGGCGGGTGCGATCCGGGGCGACATAGATGCTCACCTCGGCGACGCCGCGATATACGGGGCGACTGGAGGCGGGTGTTAGCGCCGCCCAGCCAAGCACCTCACCGCTCTCATTCCGCGCCACGAGGCACGGCTCGTCAAGGCGTGAGGCCCGCCACTGCTCCCACTCGGGCACGCGATGCTCGAAGGTGGCATTCCCGGCGGCGATGCCGGCCCGGTAGATGCGCGCCACCGCAGGCCAATCCTCGGCGCCCATCGGAGCGACCGTCACCTGCGAGGTGGTGCTCAGCGGAACCTACGACTCGGCCGGAGGCTCGTCGTCGTCGCGATGCTCGTCCTCGCCGGCGGGAAGCTGGTCGTGCTCGCCGCCCTCGGCCCCGACGCCAACGGGCGTCTTCTGCTTCTTGGGCTTGACGATTGTGAGGCGCACCTCGCTCTCGTCGCCCTCGGGGGCCGGATCGACGACCACGGTGGCGCCGGGCGTGAGCTGCTCGCGCAGGACGAAGTCGGCGAGCGGGTCCTCGATGTAGCGCTGAATCGCACGGCGCAGCGGCCGGGCGCCCATCGCGGGATCCCAGCCCTTCTCGACGAGCAGATCCTTGGCGGGATCGGTCAGCTCGAGCTGCAGCTCGCGATCGGCCATCGACTCGCGGATGCGCACCAGCAGGAGCTCCACAATCTGGCGGATCTCCTCCCTCTGAAGCTTGTGGAAGACGATCACGTCGTCGATCCTGTTGAGGAACTCGGGGCGGAACACCTTCTTCAGCTCGCCCATGATGCGGTTCTTCATGTCGTCGTAGGTGATCCCCGTCTCATCGTCGGAGATGGCGAACCCGAGCGGCGTGTTGCGCGCGATCTCCGCCGCCCCGATGTTCGAGGTCATGATCACGATCGCGTGGCGGAAGTCCACCGTGCGACCTTGGGCGTCTGTGAGGCGACCGTCCTCGAGGATCTGCAGGAGGATGTTGAACACGTCGGGGTGGGCCTTCTCGATCTCGTCGAGCAGCAGCACGCTGTAGGGCTTGCGCCGCACGGCCTCGGTCAGCTGGCCACCCTCGTCATAGCCGATGTAGCCGGGAGGCGAGCCGACCAGGCGCGAGACGGCGTGCTTCTCCATGTACTCGCTCATGTCGATCCGGATCATCGCTTCGTCGTCGCCGAACAGGAACTCGGCGAGCGTGCGCGCGAGCTCTGTCTTGCCGACCCCGGAGGGGCCCAGGAAGATGAACGAGCCGGTCGGGCGTTTGGGGTCCTTCAGGCCGGCGCGCGAGCGCCTGATCGCCTTTGAGATCACCTCGATCGCGGGGTGCTGGCCGATCACGCGCTTGTGCAGTTCCTCCTCCATGCGCATCAGCTTCTGGGTCTCGGCCTCGGTCAGCTTGAACACGGGAATGCCGGTCCACATCGAGACGATGTCGGCGATCTCCTCCTCGCCGATCGAGGGCCGCTCGACGGACTCGCCGGACTCCCACTCTTCCTCGAGCTCGCGCTTCTTGCCGGCGAGCTTGCGCTCTTGGTCGCGCAGCGCGGCGGCCTTCTCGAATTCCTGCCCCTCGATCGCCGCCTCCTTCTCGCGACGGGTGGCTTCGATCTCCTCTTCGAACTCGCGATTGGCGGGTGGGGAGGTCATCGACTTGATGCGCATGCGCGAGGCGGCCTCGTCGATCAGGTCGATCGCCTTGTCGGGCAGGAAGCGGTCTGAGATGTAGCGCGAGGCCAGCTCGGCGGCGGCCTTGAGGGCCTCGTCTGTGATCTGCACCTTGTGGTGCTGCTCGTAGCGGTCGCGCAAGCCCTTGAGGATCTCCACGGACTGGTCGATCGTGGGCTCCTCGACGCGGATCTGCTGGAAGCGGCGCTCCAGGGCAGAGTCGCGCTCCAGGTACTTGCGGTACTCGTCCAGCGTGGTCGCGCCGATCGTCTGAAGCTCGCCACGGGCGAGCGCGGGCTTGAGGATCGAGGCGGCGTCGATCGCGCCCTCGGCGGCGCCCGCGCCGACGAGGTTGTGGAGCTCGTCGATGAAAAGGATGATGTCCCCGCGCTGGGTGATCTCCTTCATCACCTTCTTGAGACGCTCCTCGAACTCGCCGCGGTACTTCGAACCGGCGACGAGCGCCGCCAGGTCGAGCGTGTAGATCTGCTTGTTCTTGAGCAGCTCGGGGACGTCGGAGTTGGTGATGCGCTGGGCCAAGCCCTCCACCACGGCGGTCTTTCCCACACCCGGCTCGCCGATCAAGACCGGGTTGTTCTTCGTGCGCCGCGAGAGGATCTGCATGATGCGCTCGATCTCGGTCTCCCGCCCCACCACCGGGTCGAGCTTTCCCTCGGCGGCGAGCTTGGTCAAATTGCGTCCGAACTGGTCGAGTAGCTTCGAGGACTTCTTGCCCTCACCGGGGCCCGCCCCCGATCCCGCGCCGGCGCCCGCCCCCTGGCGACGGCCGCCGGGGCCGGAGAGCATGCGGATCACCTCGTTGCGGATCTTCTCGGAGTCGGCGTCGAAGTCGAGCAGGATGCGAGCGGCAACCCCCTCGTTCTCGCGGACGAGGCCGAGCAGGATGTGCTCGGTGCCGATGTAGTTGTGGCCGAGCGAGAGGGCCTCGCGCAGGGCGAGCTCGAGGACCTTCTTGGCGCGCGGGGTGAAGGGGATCTGCCCGGAGGTGACCTCCTCGCCGGAGCCGACGATCCGCACCACCTGCGCGCGCACCCGCTCGACGGTGATGTCGAGCGACTCGAGCACGCGCGCGGCAAGGCCCTCCTCCTCGCGCAAGAGCCCGAGCAGGATGTGCTCCGTGCCGATGTAGTTGTGCTTGAGCGTGCGCGCCTCCTCCTGCGCGAGAACGACCACCTGCCGGGCCCGTTCTGTGAATCGCTCGAACATGGGGTGCTTCCTTCCTGTGCGGTCCGCACGCCTCGCACTGCGGTCCTATGGCGCCTTTCAGGCAGTCTACCAACCGGGTCTGCGGCCCCCGACCGGCACGAGGGCACCTGTGCTCTTCACAACGACAGACCGCCCGCCTAGCTTTAGTTGCGCATCGCCGGGAACAACACCACCTCGCGTATCGAGGAGCGCCCGGTGAGGAGCATCACGAGCCGGTCGATCCCCACGCCGACGCCTCCGGTGGGAGGCATCCCGTGCTCGAGCGCCTCGAGGAAGAGCTCGTCATGGGGCTGGGTCTCCTCGTCGCCCGCCGCCGCGAGCCCACGTTGGGCCTCGAAGCGCTCGCGCTGCTCGTCGGGGTCGGTGATCTCGGAGAAGGCGTTGGCGATCTCCATGCCCCCGGCAAACGCCTCCCAGCGCTCGGCGAGACCATCTTGCGAGCGGTGGGTGCGCGCAAACGGCGAGAGCTCGATCGGGTAGTCGAAGACGAACGTGGGTTGGACCAAGGTTGGCTCGACGTATGTGGAGAGCAGATCGTCGACCAGCTGCGGCCAGCCGCGGCCCTCGACGGGGATCGCGCAGCCGCATCGCTGAATGTCGGCCACGAGCGAGTCGCGGTCACGGTTGGCCAGGATGTCCACTCCATGCACAGGGACGACCCGCGCGGGCGCGCCGGCGGCCCCAAGGGGGTCCATCTCCCCGCGCGCCGTCGCCGCCCGCACGGCCTCGGCGAACGTCACCCGCGTCCAGGGCGCCGAGAAGGCGAGCGGGCCGTCGTAGGCGACCGCGGCAGCAGCCGCGGTAACCATCGCCTCCAAGCGCGCGGCCTCGTCGGTGTAGTCGGCGTAGGCCTCATACCACTCCACCATCGTGAACTCGGGGTTGTGCTTGGTGGAGAGGCCCTCGTTGCGGAAGTCCTTGCCGAGCTCATACACACGCTCGAGCCCCCCCACGACGAGGCGCTTGAGATACAGCTCGGTGGCGATCCGCAGGTAGAGCCGGCGGTCGAGGGCGTTGTGGTGGGTGGTGAACGGGCGTGCCAAGGCCCCGCCGTAGAGCGGCTGCAACACCGGCGTCTCGACCTCCAGGAAACCCTGCCCGTCGAGGTAGGCACGCACCGCGGAGACGATGCGGGCGCGATCGACGAACAGCTTGCGCGAGTCCTCGTTTGCGATCAGGTCGAGCTCGCGGCGGCGATGGCGCGTCTCGACGTCGATCAACCCGGCGTGCTTGTCGGGCGGGGGGCGAAGCGCCTTGCCGAGGATTTGGAAACCGTCGACGCGCAAGGTTAGCTCGCCGTGACGCGAGCGAAGAGGGGCGCCGTCGACGCCGAGCAGGTCCCCCAGGTCGAGCGAGAGCAACTGCTTGAGCGCGTCCACCCCGAGCACGTCGGCGCGCGCGTGCAACTGCATCTTGCCGCTGCGGTCGACGAGATCCAGGAACGCCGCCTTGCCGGCGCCACGGCGGGCGGCGATGCGCCCCGCGATGCGGTGGGGGTCCTCAGTTTCCTCCCCCACCTGTAGGTGCTCGTAGGCGGCGCGCACGTCGGCGATCGGCTCGACGCCGGGGTAGGAGTAGGGCGTGATGGTGGTTCCCTCCGCGCGCAACCTGGCGGCCTTCGCGCGGCGCTCGGCGATCAGCTCGGGGAGGCCATGCCTGTGGGAGGAGGCGCCTGACGAGCTTGGCTCAGACATATGTCGGCGGCCGTTGCGCCGGCAGGGCGTGGATGGAGTGTAAAAGCGCCCAGCGGAATACTTCCTTTTTTATCACTCTACAATGGTAACTACCATATGTATTCACCATAGTAAATCGCTCAAAAAAAGACATACACACATACAGGCCCCACATCCATACATACACACAGGCCCCACATTGATACAGCCCCACATCGTGGACCGTGGACCGCCGCCTCGGCCCGCCGATATGCGGGCGGCCATTGCCGGGGACTCTATGTCAGCCCGACGTCGATCTTCGTGATCTTGAGCTTGCGGGCGGGGCCGCGGGGAACCTGGACGGCGACGATGTCGTTGCGCCTGTGACCGAGCAGGGCGCGACCGACGGGCGACTCGTTGGACAGCTTGGCCTGCTCGGGGTTGGCCTCGGCGGAGCCGACGATCGTGTACTTGACCGACTTGCCGGTCTTCTCGTCCTTGACGTGCACCACCGATCCGACCCCGACGACGTCGGTGGAGATCTCCCTGGAGTCGATCACGGTGGCCATCCGCACCTTCTCTTGGAGCGTGGCGATCCTGCTCTCGAGCATCGCCTGCTCGTTCTTGGCGTCGTCGTACTCGGAGTTCTCGGTGATGTCCCCGAACTCGCGCGCCTCCTTGATCCGCTGAGCGACCTCGCGTCGCTTGGCGGTGGACAGCAGCTCGAGCTCGTCTTTGAGCTTCTCGAGGCCTTCGGGGGTGAGGATGACGTCCTTCGGCATGTGTGGGGCGGGGATTGTCTCCGCGGGGGTTGGTTGGGCGGGGCGATGAAAACCCCGCCTCTTCAGGCGGGGACCACCGCCCTCGGAGGCGCGGCGAGCGCAGCAGTATAGCGAGCGTCCTCGAGTGTCGAGGCCCTCTGTAGCGACTCGCCCAAGGCCTTCGCTTCGGCCTTCTCCAGGCCCAGCCGCGCGACGTACCAGGGGTAGAACTTGCGTAGGTAGCGCGTGGCCCTGGCCGAGCCCAGATGCTCGACCGCGCGATCGATCGTCCAGTCGAGCTCATCGAGAACCTCAGCGCGCGTGGGCTCGCCGTCGCGGGCGCCCAAGAGCTGCTCGAACAGCCAGGGATTGCCGAGCGAGCCACGCGCGAGCATCACGGCGGTCGCACCGGTCCGATCGAAAGCCGCAAGGGTGCCAGCGGCGTCGTGCAGCCCGCCCGTGAGGATCACGGGCACATCCAGCGCCTCGACCAGGCGCGCGGCGAGCTCGTAGTCGGGAACGCCCTTGTGATGAACGGCCGCCGAGCGCGGATGGAAGGCGATCGCCGACACGCCGGCCTCCTCGACCAAACGCCTTGCCAGCTCGAAGCCGCTGGTGTCTCCGGGGCGCCGTCCGGAGCGCAGCTTGACGGTCACCGGCAGACCGGAGCCGAGG
>JBARJU010000321.1:0-3152 GCA_049800435.1 Solirubrobacteraceae bacterium | reverse complement strand
GTCGACTGCTGAGTCGCGCCGGCCCCATTTGCGCGCCAGTCCCATTGCGCGCCGGTCCCACTGCGCGCCGGTCCCACTGCGCGCCGGTCCCATTGCGCGCCGGTCCCATTGCGCGCCGGTCCCATTGCGCGCCGGTCCCATTGCGCGCCGGTCCCATTGCGCGCCGGCCCGTAAGCTGGTCAGGTGCCCACCGTGCAACGCACCCGCACGATCGCGGCCTCCCGCGAGGAGTTGTGGGAAGTCCTCGGCGACCCCCACCACCTGCCGCGCTGGTGGCCGCGCATCGACCGGATCGAGGCGGTCACCCTGACGGGTACAGGCGAGTTGGATGCCTTCACCGAGGTGCTCATGAGCGGCAAGGGCAAAATGGTGCGCGCCGACTTCAAGCGCCTCGACACTGTCCCGGAGCGGAGGATCGTGTGGGCTCAACAGGTGCATGACACCCCGTTCGCGCGCATCCTCACAAGCGCCGAGACGGAGATCCGACTCGCGGACGCTCACGCCAGCCACGGTCCCGCCACAGACGTGACGATCGAGTTGCGTCAGACCATGCACGGCTTTCTCGCTCGCCTCGGCAGCCACCTCGTGCGTCGTGCCGCGGGCTCGACCATCGAGGAGGCCCTGGACGGGCTCGAGCGTATCGCGGGCAGGCAGGGCTGAGGTGAGCGCCGCGGCGCCGCGCATGCGCTGGTGGGGCTGGGGCGAGCCCTCTCATCCGCCGGGTCTCCCATCCCACACCCTCGATTTCCTGAGCGACACGATCCAGGTGAGCGGGAGGCCCACTGCTCCGGTGGCGCTCGAAAACGTCGAGATCGAACCTCAATCCATACCCTCCAATGTGCTAACGGGACTGCGCGAGATCCTCGGGGCCCAGCATGTGCGCGACGACCACGCCGACCGCGTCGCGCACGCCGCCGGCAAGGGCTACCCCGATCTCGTGCGCTTGCGTGCCGGGCGTCCCGAGGGCGCCCCCGACGCCGTGCTCTATCCCGGCTCGCGCGAGCAGCTACGGGCGCTGCTCGGATGCTGCGCGCGCGACTCGCTCGCACTCGTTCCGTTTGGAGGCGGCACTAGCGTCGTCGGCGGCGTCGAGCCGTTGCGCGGCCCTCACAGGGGTGTCCTCGCCCTCGATACGAGCCGCATGGCGAGCGTGCTCGAGCTCGACGATGTCTCGCTCACCGTACGGGTCCAGGCGGGTGCGCGGGTGCGCACGCTCGAGCACTGGCTCGCCGCTCGTGGGCTCACCCTTGGACACTTCCCGCAGTCCTATGAGTATGTGTCGCTCGGCGGATGTGCCGCCACACGTTCGGCCGGGCAGGCCTCCAGCGGCTATGGGCGCTTCGAGCGGATGGTCGCCGGGTTGCGGATGGTGGCTCCCACGGGTGAGATCGAGTTGGCGGCGCACCCGGCGAGTGCCGCCGGCCCCGCCGTGCGCGAGGTGCTCGTCGGCTCGGAGGGCACGCTCGGAGTCATCGACGAGCTGACGCTGCGGGTGCGCCCGGCGCCTGCCATGCGCGTCTATGAAGGTGTGTTCTTCGAGAGCTTCCACGCCGGCGTACATGCGTTCCGGGCGCTGTCCCAGCGCCACGCAACGCCGGACGTAGCGCGGCTCTCGGACGAGCAGGAGACCGTCATGTCGCTTGCGCTCGCCGGTTCCGGCGGGGCGAAGGGCCGTCTCGGACGTGCCTATCTCGGCGCGCGCGGCTACGGGAGGGGGTGCCTTGCGATCCTCGGCTTCGAGGGAGAGCCCGAGGAGGCCCGTGCGCGCCGGGCGAGAGCGCTCGGGATCGTGCGTGACCACGGCGGGCTTCGTGTGGGGCGCTCGCCGGGACAGGCTTGGCTTGCCTCGCGCTTCTCCGCCCCATACTTGCGCGACGAGTTGCTCACCCATGGCGTGATGGTCGAGACGCTCGAGAGCGCGACGTGCTGGTCGAACGTGGAGAAGCTCCACGTTCGCGTGCTCGAGGCGATCGAGGGGGGACTGCGCGCGTGTGGCACCCCGGGCCTTGTCATGTGTCACGTCTCCCACCTCTATGAGACGGGCGCATCGCTCTACTTCACGTTCATCGCCCCGCAGAAGCAGGGCGATGAGATCGCACAGTGGCAATCGGTCAAGGCGCTCGCGAGCGCCGCCATCGCAGACGGCGGCGGCACGATCACCCACCATCATGCCGTCGGGCGCGACCATGCGCCGTGGATGGAGCGCGAGATCGGCGCCGACGGGGTGCGCGCGCTGCGTGCGCTGAAGGCCGAGCTCGACCCCGCCGGGATCATGAACCCGGGGAAGCTATTGCCCTGACAGACCGGCAGGACAAACGGCCCCGGCCCTCCCGGCAACCCCTGGATCGTCCTCGCCGGCCGGCAGGGCAAACGGCCCCGGCCCTCCCGGCAACCCTGGATCGTCCTCGCCGGCCGGGAGGGCAAACGGCCCCGGGCCCTCCCGGCAACCCCTGGATCGCCCCTTGCCGCCAGCCGACACGGACGGCGAAGCTTCGGCTAGCGCAACCCGAATGTGCCTCTCAGCGCGATCGGTCCGGGTTGCTTGGGGTGGGTGCTCGTCTCCCGCGTGATGATGAGCTGGTGGTACTGGCCCGCGTTGCTCGGCAGCGGTCCTCCGCCTTCCATGCGTCCGTTCGAGCTGACGCTCGGAGCCCTTCCCAGCGGCGCCGAGCTCGACGGCGAGTTGTACAGCCACACCGCATAGAAGAAACCCGAGGAGGCCGCCAGGCCCCGCGCCGCCACGTAGAACGCATGCCGTTTGCTCTCCGAGAGCACGTATGCCGTACCGACCGCCTTGAGCCCCGGTTCGAGCGGGGTCAGAGCGATCGTCTTGTTCAGGGTCGGCTTGCTTGCGCTCGCGGTCGACGTCGGGGAGGAATTGGTGTTCGACGTTGTCGAGGCTTGGCCGGAGCCTTTGCTCCCGCCGCCGCTCGAGAGGAGGATCGCGGCGACCACGATCGCGGCCACAATCGCTCCGAGCAGCAGTGCGCCTCCCATTCTTGAACTGGGCGAGGTCAGTGACCCACGCGTGTCGCGAGTGGCGGGCGCGATGTCGCCGGCTTGGGAGGCTGCACGGTGTTGTGGGTGGGTGTCGGATGAGACGACAGCGTCGGGTGAGGGGTGAGCGTCAGGCGAGGGGTGAGCGTCAGGCG
>JBARJU010000320.1:0-3839 GCA_049800435.1 Solirubrobacteraceae bacterium | reverse complement strand
GGAAGCCCACGGGCCACGAACCCGCAAGCGCAGGCAGCACGTAGCCCGCCATCGCCACGCCCGCGACCGCGCGGGCGAGCGGTGCGCCGAGGCTGCGATCATCGTTGGCGAACATGGTGGATCTCATCCTGGGAATCCTGGCGGCGGTGGCCGCGTCGACGCTCTACAGCCTAGGGGTCGCGCTACAGGCGATGGACGCCAAGCGAACCCCCCACTCCGAGCACCTGCATCCCGCACTCGCCCTGAACCTGATCAGGCGCACGCGCTGGCTCACGGGAACCGGGCTATCGATGCTCGGCTGGCCGCTGCAGGTGGTGGCGCTGCTGCTGGTATCGCTCGTGGTCGTTCAGCCCACGCTCGCCGTAGGGTTGCTCGTGCTGTTGTTCTTCGGCCGACGGATGCTCGACGAGAACGCTGGGCGGCGCGAGCACCTCGCGATCTGCGCGATCGTGCTCGGCGTGTTGGGGATCGCGCTGTGCGCACCGGCACGCACCAGCACGCACACGAGCAACCTCACGGTGACGGTCGTGCTCGTGGGGCTTGGAGCACTGACGCTGCTCCCCTATGCCGTCAACCTCGCGCGCCGGCCCGCGGCGTCGCTGACGATGGTTGGGGCGGGGCTCGGATTCGCTTGGAGCGGGGTTGCGACGAAGCTGTTCTCCGACGATCTCTCCCACGGACGCCTGCTGTTCGCGGCCATGTGGGGCCTTTCGACGGGCGCCGCCTCCGCGGTGGCGGCGCTCAGCGAGATGAGCGCCCTGCAAATGCGCCCGGCGATCCAGGTCGCGCCGGTCGTGTTCGTGACTCAGACGATCGTGCCGGTGATGCTCGCGCCGCTGCTACTGGGCGAAAACTTCAGTTCGACCCCGCTCGGCGGGGTGCCACTCGTGATCTCACTCGGGGTGCTCGTCACCGGAGCGGCCGCGCTGGCGCGCTCGCCGCTTTTGCTCGCCTTGATGGAAAGCGAGCCTGTGAGCGAGCCAAGCGGCTCGACGGAGAGCCCGTCCGAGCGCAGCCAGGACACGATCCGCTCGACCCCGGCAAGTGACGAGGGAGAGCCATCGACCGACACGACGAGCACGTCCCCGGCGCGCATCGGACGCTGAGGGAGCCGTCCCGTCGCATTCAGCCGCAGCGCGCCCGCGACCGGCGTCGCGCCTGCTGTGCGGGCGAGCACGAGCTGTCCGACCGTCAAGCCGTTGGGGGGCTGTAGGAAGTAGAAGCGGTGGTGCAAGCCGAGAGCGCGCGCCTGGGAGCGCAGTGTGCCGCGAGTGCGCAGCCAACGGAACAGCGAGCGCGACGAGGGCACCTCAGGCACGAGTTCGTCGTGCAACGAGCGCAGGTCGCCGATCGTGGCCGAGGCGTCGGCGCCGTTGTCGGCAAACGAGGCGTGGATGCCCGCGCCCGCAAGCTCGCTCGCGAGCAGCTTGACCTCGCCCGCCGAGACTCGCACGACCAGGCCAACGTCGGGCTTGGCGGTCTCCACGCGCTTGAGCGGGTGCACGCCGAGGAACAGGCCGGCGAACGCGGTCACCTCGTCGGTCGACATCAGCCACGTGCTGAGGGCAATCAAGAGAACCATTTGAGTGACGAACGCCACGAGCCGCAAGCGCCAAAGCGGGATCGGGCGCACACGGCGGGTCGCGGACATCACGAGATCGACCGCGCTGGGGTCGAGCCGGGAGCCGGGCTCCAGCTCCACGTGGGGCACGGCCGAGTCGGCAGGCGAAGCAGCGGACAAAGCAGCGGTCGAGTCGGCGGGCAAAGCAGCGGGCGACGCTGCGGGCTGGGCGGAGATAGACAGGTCGGCGGAGCCGGTGGCACCCTGCGACGAGCTTGGCGAGTCGGCAAAATCCGGCGCGGCGAGCAGGTTCTGGCCGGCGACCGCCAGCAGTCCTTCGGGAGGATGCGCGGCGCGTCCACTCAACGCGTGGCGTTCGGCGAAGCTCGCCTGCACCTGCCCGCGCAGCTCGTGTGTGTCGTTGGCGAGGCGCAGCAGCCCGAGGTCGGCCATCGCACGGGTGTTGAGGCGCGCGTGGCCGACAGGCAGGCCATAGGAGACCACGGGCGTGCCGGTTGCCTTGGCCTCGAGGCAGGTGACCCCGCCGGTGGAGTGCACAAGCGTGTCGGCGGCCGCCAGGATCTCGGGCATCCTCTCGGTGAAGCCGTACACGTGAACGTGTCGCTCGGCCGCGAAGTCGCTGGCGAGGCGCGCGCGAAGCTGGTCGTTGCGTCCAGCCAGACACACGATCGCGCTCACGTCGGGGATGCTCGCGATCTCGCGCACGGCGCCCTCGACATCCCCGACTCCCCAACCGCCGCCGGAGACCACGACCAGGCGACCCTTCTCAGGCAGATCCAGCGCGCGTCGCGAGGCGGCCTGCGAGCGCTCGTCGAGGAACTCGGCGGAGATCAGCGGACGCACGAGGTGGGCGCTGCCCTCTCCCGCGATGCGCTCGACCGAGCGCAGCGACTCGCCATACATGACCAGGTGCGTGTCGATGCCCGGCTGTGCCCAGAAGAACAGGCCGGTGAGGTCGGTGATGGTGGCGACGGTGGGACAGCGCACGACCTGGGTGCGGCGCAGGCGCGCGAGCACGACCGTGACGGCTGGATATGTGGACACGACGACGTCGGGCTCGTGCTCGGCGATGCGGCGTGCGAGCGGGCGCGAGCCGAACAGGCAGAGGAGCTTGCGCGCGAGCACCCGCACCGGAGCGACGCGCTCGAGCAGGGCATAGACGACCGTGTAGGTCCACGGGAAGAAGCGCAACTGCACGCGATAGCCGTCCTCGACGACCGGCTGAACGAGCGGGCCCATCGCGGCGAGCCCGTCGATGACGGTCACCTCGACCGGCTCGGGGGAGCTCTCGAGTTGTCGGGCCAGGGCGCGCGCGGCCGCGGCGTGGCCCTCCCCGACGTCGGCGGAGAGGATCAGGACGCGCTTGGGCCCGGGGCGCCGGCGCGACGTGGGTGTGCGGTGGCGGCGTGGCATACAGTTCAAGCCTTGCCCGCCCGGCGGACGGTATGGCCCGGTCGCGCGCATGATGTGGGAATGCTCTCAGGGCACGGCGACACGGAAAGCGTAGCGGCCGCGGTGAACGGTCGCACGTCGGCGAGCTTTGCCGGGCCCTTCTCGCCCGCCCTGCGCGTACTCGGGACGGTAGGCCTCGTGGGCGTGGTGGCGAGCGTGCTGGGCATCGTCGCGGGCGCCGCGGGAAGCCCTACGTCGTATGTCCCGTCACGCAACGGCGGCTGGCCGAGCTGGCTGTATGGACCGCTGCACGGGCTCGGACTCGGACTTGGCTCCTCGAGCTTTCAAGCCCTGACTCTCGTGATGTGCGCGAGCTACGTCGCGGTGCTGCTCGCGGCGCGCGCTCTTCCGGGCAAGGCAATCGCGCTCACAATCGTGGCGGCGAACGTGGTGCTGCTGCTGGGACCGCCACTCATCTCCCAGGACGTGTTTGGCTACCTGGCCTTTGCGCGCCTGGGCGTGTTGCACGGTCTTGACCCGTATACGCACGTCGCGGCCGAAGTCCCAACCGACGCGGTGTTCCCGTTCGTGGGTTGGTCGTTTCAGCACTCCCCGTATGGCCCGCTGTTCACGCTCGGCTCCTATCCGCTCGCGTGGCTCGGCCTGGCGGGCGGCTTGTGGGCGCTCAAGGCAATCGCGGTGGCGGCAAGCCTCGGAGCGGTCGCTCTAACGGCGAGCGCCGCGCGCAGGATGGGCCGCTCGGCGAAGGCGGCTGCTGTGTTCGTGGGCTTGAACCCGGTGCTGCTCGAGCTGGCGACGGGCGGCACGCACAACGACACGCTCGTGTTGCTCGCAGTGGCAGGAG
>JBARJU010000319.1:0-13300 GCA_049800435.1 Solirubrobacteraceae bacterium | reverse complement strand
GCCGCCTCGCGGGCGGGGCCCACTCACAACCTCAGGCGCAGCTTCCACGAGGCGCGCTGCGCGCTCGAGGCCGTGCGCCTGGCCAACGGCGCCGCGCCCGACGTCGCCTCCTATAAGGACCTCGGCGCCTTCCAGCTGCTGCTCTCGCTGCAAGACGACGACGCGCTCGCCTCCTACTGCCAGAGCGTGCTCGGGCCGGTCGAAGGCGACGAGGGCGAGTACGGCGACGAGCTGCTGCGCTCGCTGGACGTGTTCATCGAACAGAACGGCCACTGGGAGAAGGCGGCGCAGGCGCTCTACTGCCACCGTCACACCCTGCGCTACCGCATCAAGCGCGTCGAGGCGCTCACAGGCCGCGACTTCTCCCACGCGCGCGACCGCATCGAGTTCTGGCTGGCGCTGCGGGGCCGTGAGCTGGCGCGATGAGAGTTGGCATCCCCACGGAGATTAAGCCGGACGAGTATCGCGTCGCGATCACCCCCGCCGGTGTCCGAGAGTTGTTCTCGCGTGGCCACGAGGTCTGCATCCAAGCGGGGGCGGGTCTCGGCAGCGCGATCTCAGACGACCAGTTCGAGGCCCAGGGCGCCACGATCGTCGCGGACGCCGCCGCCGTATTCGAGCGGGCGGAGCTGATCCTGAAGGTCAAGGAGCCCCAGGCCTCCGAGGTGAGAATGCTGGGCAACGAGCACACGCTCTTTACCTACCTGCACCTCGCGGCCGAGCCCCACCTGGCGGCGGGCTTGCGGCGCTCGGGCGCCACCTGCATCGCGTATGAGACCGTCGAGGACTCAGACGGCAGGCTGCCGCTGCTGGCCCCCATGAGCGAGGTGGCCGGCAAGATCGCGACCCAAGCCGGCGCCTTCATGCTCGAGAAGCCGATGGGCGGGCGCGGCATCCTGCTTGGCGGCGTACCCGGCGTGGCGGCCGCCACGGTGCTCGTGATCGGCGGCGGCGTGGTCGGCATGAACGCGGCCTTCATCGCGATTGGGATGCAGGCCGACGTGTTCGTGTTCGACCGCTCGATCGATCGACTGCGCGAGCTCGAAGTCGCCTTCGGCGGACGTGCCTCGACCGTCTACTCCTCGACGCTCGCGGTCGAGGAGATGCTGCCCCAGGCAGACCTCGTGATCGGCTCGGTGCTGCTCCACGGAGGGCGCGCCCCCCGCGTGATAGCGCGTGAGCAGCTCTCCCTGATGAAGCGCCATGCGGTGCTCGTCGACGTCTCGATCGACCAGGGCGGCTGCTTTGAGACCTCGCGTCCCACGACCCACTCGGATCCCACCTTCGAGGTGGACGGCATCGCCCACTACTGCGTCACGAACATGCCCGGCGCCGTCCCGATCACGTCGACCTACGCGCTCACGAACGCCACGTTGCCCTACGCGCTCGCGCTTGCCGGCGGGGTCGAGCAGGCGATCGCCGACAGCGAGCCCTTGCGCTTGGGCGTCAACGTCCGCGCCGGCAAGATCGTTCACCCGGCCGTAGCGCACGCACTGGCCACGCCGGCGTCCTCCGAGCGGGCGCGTTCCCCCCACGCCGATACTCCGCCAATCCCACACTCAACCAGTACCCCGAGCACATCCGCCTAGATCCAAGGAGGCAGCGCATGGCCACCGACACACAAACGCTCCGCAACCTCGTCAACGGGGACGTGGTCGAGGTCGACGGCCAGGACACGATGGGCGTGCTCAATCCCGCCACCGGGGAGGAGCTGTGGCGCGCGCCGGTATCGAGCGCCGAGCAGGTGGACCGCGCTGTGAAGGCCGCGCGGCGCGCATTCGAGCGCTGGTCCCAGACGACGCCGGCTGAGCGCGCGCGGGCGCTGCTCTCGCTCGCCGCCGCGATCGAGCAGGACGGCGAGGAGATCGCGCGTCTCGAGGCGCTCAACGCCGGCAAGCCGATCCTGGCGGTCTCGCGCGACGAGATCCCCGCGATGGCCGACAACCTGCGCTTCTTCGCCGGCGCGGCGCGCTGCCTGGAGGGTCGAGCCGCCGGCGAGTACATGCAGGGCTACACCTCGTTCGTCAGGCGCGAGCCGGTCGGCGTGATCGGCCAGATCACCCCCTGGAACTACCCCCTGATGATGGCGATCTGGAAGATCGCCCCCGCGCTCGCGGCCGGCAATACCGTGGTGCTCAAGCCGGCCGAGACGACGCCCGTGACGACCGTGCGCATGGCCCAACTCGCGGCCGACATTCTGCCGCCCGGAGTGCTCAATGTGATCATGGGCCCAGGCAAGCCGACGGGTCAGGCGCTGCTCGAGCACCCCGACGTCGACATGATCTCGCTCACCGGCTCGATCGCCACCGGCAAGCACGTCGCCCGCAGCGCCTCAGAGACGCTCAAGCGCGTGCATCTCGAGCTCGGCGGCAAGGCCCCCGTGATCGTCTTCGACGACGTCGACATGGAGGCCGCGATGGAGACGATCGCGGGCACGGGCTACTACAACGCCGGTCAGGACTGCACCGCCGCCACGCGCGTGCTCGCGGGGGCTGACGTCTACGACGATGTCGTCGCGGGTCTCGCCGAGCAGGCGGGCGAGCTCGTGATCGGCGACACCCTCTCGCGCGAGACCACGCTCGGCCCGGTCAACTCAGAGCGCCAACTGGGTCGCGTCAAGGGCTTCCTCGAGCGCCGTCCCAAGCACGCCGAGGTGGTGACGGGCGGCGCCCAGCCCGAGCGACGCGGCTTCTACCTCGAGCCGACCGTCGTCGCCGGCCTCCAGCAGGACGACGAGATGGTCCGCGATGAGATCTTCGGCCCGGTCATCACCGTCCAGCGCTTCACCGACGAGGCCCAGGCGATCGACTGGGCCAACTCGACGCGCTACGGCCTCGCCTCCTCGGTCTGGACGCGCGACGTCGGCCGGGCATTGCGCGTCTCAAAGGCCCTGCGCTTTGGCTGCGTCTGGATCAACGACCACATCCCGCTCGTCTCCGAGATGCCCCACGGGGGGTTCGGCGAGTCCGGCTACGGCAAGGACCTGAGCGTGTACTCGCTCGAGGACTACACCGTTGTAAAGCACGTCATGGCATCTCTCGAATAACCCGCCTCCCGCGCGTGGAGGCGGCACTCATGCGCTGGGACCTTTGCGGCTGAGGTTGACGTGGCCATATTGCCGCAAGGTCGTCCCGCGCGCGTGGGCGCCGCCAGGTGTGTGCGGACGCTTCTCAAACACGTTCTCAGTCCCGACGGCGTCTTGCCAGCGTCTGGTAGATCGAGACGAAGTCCGTCTTGAAGATGTTGCGCGCCGAGCGCAGGTACAGGCGCCACACGCGCAAGCGCTCCTTGCCCGCGATCTGCTCGGCACGCACGAGGTTCCGGTCGAGGCGCGCGATCCACTCGCTGAGCGTGTCCTGGTAGTCCTGGCCGAGCTCCTCCACGTGCTCTGTCACGAAGCCGGCTCGCTCGAGCGCGAGTTGCACCCTGGAAAGCTGCAATGGGTCCCCGTCCGGGAACACATAGCGCTGGGTGAAGTCGCCGTGGTAGCCCACGTCTGTGTACAGGTGCGCGATCCCATGGTTGAGCAGCCTTCCGTCCGGGCCGAGCAGCTTCGCGAGCTGTTCGGCATACGCGTCGATTTTGCTCTCGCCGACGTGCTCCACCATGCCGATGCTCGCGATCGCGTCGTAGCGCTCGCCGCGCACGTCTCTGTAGTCGGCGACCCTAACCTCGACCCTGTCGCTGAGCCCCGCCGCGGCGATCCTGCGGCGTGCCATTTCCGCCTGAGGCGGGGAGAGGGTGATGCCGACCGCCTTCACGCCGTACTCCCTCGCGGCGTGGATCGCCCACGCGCCCCACCCGCAGCCCACGTCGAGCACGCGCTCGCCCTCTTTCAGCGCAAGCTTCTTGCATACGAGGTCGAGCTTGGCTCGCTGCGCCTCCTCGAGCGTCGTGGCCCCGCGCGAGAAGATCGCGCAGCTGTAGGTCATCGACTCGTCGAGGAACAGCTCGAAGAACTCGTTCGAGACGTCATAGTGGTGGCGCACGGCCTTCGCGTCGCGGTCCTTGCTGTGGCTGCGCCCCTTCAACCTCAGCTCGCCCTTCGGGGCTCGCGGCGGGAGCGTCAGCCCGCACGCTCTCAGAGCCGCGATCGCCAGTCGCGCACGCGTCGCGCGGTCGATTCTGGGCTCCTCGAACGTGTCGATCAAGTCGATCGCCCTGTCGAGGTCGTCAACCTCCAGATCGCCGGCCACATAGGCACGGCCGAGCCCGAGCTCGCCCGGAGCGCGCACGACGTGCGCCACCGCCCTGGGCGAGCGCACCGTGAACGTCGGCCCGCGAACCCCAACTCCGGCGCCGCCGTTTTGCTCGCCACCGCCGTTGCCATGACGCCTGCCTGCGCTGTCGTCGTTGCCGGTCGTCGCGGGCAACTCCGTACCGTCCCAGAAGCGCACCGCGAATCCCCGCTCGGGGAGCGCGTCTGCGAGCTCGCGTCGCAGTGGCTCAGTCTTGGCAAACGGCATTGGCTCTCCAGCCAGTGCTCGTCATGACGTCCAGCCAGTGCTCGTCATGACGTTTTCGGGGTATATGGGGTTGCGCTTTGTCTCTCACGTCGTACGCGCGTGCTAGCGTCCAGTGGCGATCGTACCGATGAACACTGATTCTATCCAGCGTCCCGCGGCCGCCCGGCAGAGTCTTGACGACGCCCCCGCGCATGGTTCGGCGGCCCACGGCTTCACCACCGGAGTCGCCGCTCGCGACGGTCCGACTCCCGAGGATGTCCAGCCGCCCTCGTTCGAGAATCTCGACCGCTTCCTCACGGGGCTGATCACGGTCGGCCCGATCGTGGCGCTCGGCTTCGTCGCCTGGCAGCTGTGGAACGGTCTGCTTCATGGCTCTGACCTTGTCGTGTTCGCGATCATGTACATCTTCACCGCACTCGGGGTCACGGTCGGCTTTCACCGTCTCTTTACCCACCGATCGTTCAAGACATCCCCGGCCTTGCGCTTCGTCTTCGCCGTGCTCGGCTCGGCCGCGATCGAGGGTCCGGTCATCTCCTGGGTGGCAGACCACCGCAAGCATCACGCCTTCTCCGATCGCGAGGGCGACCCGCACAGCCCGCACGTCGATCACGGAACCGGCCTGCGCGGAGCCCTGCGCGGATTGGGCCACGCGCACGTCGGCTGGCTGTTCATCCACACCGCTCGCGGTCATCGCGAACGCTTCGCCCCCGACCTCGTCGCCGATCCGGTCGTCTCCTTCGTTGACAAGACGTTCTTCGTGTGGGCCATCGGTGGGTTGGGCGTCGCCTTCGGCCTCGGATACCTGATCGGGGGCACGCTCACCGCCGCGCTCACCGGGCTGTTGTGGGGCGGCGCCGTGCGCATGCTTGTGCTGCACCACGTCACCTACTCGATCAATTCGCTCTGCCACTTCTTCGGGCGGCGCACCTACGAGACTGGGGATCACTCCCGCAATCTCGCCTGGCTCGCGCCCTTTTCGCTGGGCGAGGCCTGGCACAACAACCATCACGCGTTTCCCACCTCCGCGTTCCACGGCTTCGACTCTCGTCAACTCGACATCTCGGCGCTCGCGATTCGCGGCATGGAGCGCGTCGGCCTGGCTTGGGACGTCGTGCGCGTAGACCCCGAGCGCCGAGCGGCAAAGAATTTCGCTGCCTGAGCGCCGGCCAGTGGATGCTGGCCGATCCCGGATGATCGGTCGCCGCACACGAGCGGAGGCGTGCTGGTTGTACGTCGAGCATCGGGGGTGGCGTCTGGCGCCGCTGGACGGTGCTCAGGCCTGCTACGGTGCAGGGCACGGATGACAAATGTCGTCCGCGAGGTTCTTGTCTTTGTTGGTGCTCTACAGGGCGCGGATGGGGTCAGCTGAATCTCCATCCGTATGGCGGCCACAGGGTCGCCGATGAAGGAGCACCACAACATGAAGTCCGATTCTTTCGCCGACCTCGGCGTGTCCGAGGTCGTCTCACGCGAGCTTTCCAAGCGCGGCATCGACTCGCCCTTTGCAGTGCAGGGCATGGTCATTCCCGACGTGCTCGCGGGTCACGACGTGCTCGCCCAGTCGCCCACGGGCTCGGGCAAGACGCTCGCCTTCGGCCTGCCGCTCGTGGAACGCCTGCGGGACAGCGACCCGCGGCCCTCCGCGCTCGTCCTTGCGCCCACGCGCGAGCTCGCGCTTCAGATCGTCGAGGACCTGCGCTCGCTCGCCCACGTTCGCGCGCTCTCGATCGCCGCGGTGTACGGCGGCGCCGGGATCGTCAAGCAGGCTCGCATCGCGGCCCGTGCTCACATCCTCGTGGCCACCCCCGGACGCCTGCTCGACCTGATCGACCGCCGCGAGGTGTCTCTGAAGCAGGTCCGACTGCTCGTGCTCGACGAGGCCGACAGGATGCTCGACATGGGCTTCCGCCCGGTCGTCGACCGCATCGTGAAGATGACCGCTCGTGAGCGCCAAACGCTGCTGTTCTCGGCGACGCTCGAGGGTGAGGTCGGACGCGTCGCGGCCGCCTACACCACCAACCCCCGTCGCCACGAGCACGCCCATTCCGCCGAGCGCAAGGGCGCCGTCGAGCACCGCTTCGTGTCTGTCTCCCACGAGGGCAAGGTCGATCGCCTGGTCGCCGAGCTCTCAAAGCCCGAGCGTGGTCTCACGCTCGTGTTCGTGCGCACCAAGCGCGGCGCGGATAGGCTCGTCAAGCGCTTGGCCGCGAGCAGCGTGCAGGCTGTCGCCATGCACGGCGACAAGTCCCAATCTCAGCGCGAGAAGGCGCTCGCGCGCTTCGAGGCCGGCCACGTCAACACGCTCGTGGCCACCGACGTGGCCGCGCGCGGGATCGACGTCGCGGGCATCACGCATGTCATCAACTACGACATGCCCGCCACGCGCGACGATTACGTCCACCGTGTCGGGCGCACGGCCCGCGCGGGCGCCGACGGGATCGGCGTCACGTTCGTGCTGCACGAGCAGGCACGCGAGTTCGCCGGCATGGTCGGCGAACTGGGCCTTCACCGCGAGCTCGAGCTCGGTGGCTTTCCGAGCGACGCCACCCGCGGCCGCCCGCAGCCGCAGCCGCGGCGCTCCTCCAAGCGGCCTGGTAACCGCAACTCGCGCCGCTCGCGCGCGCGGGTGGCCTGACGCCTGACGCTCCCCTCGTAGTTGGCTCGGTATAGGTGGGTTTCCCGTGCGGACGGGTTCTCGTGCGGACGGGCCTCCCGTGTGGATGGGTTCTCGTGCTGACAGGTTCTCGTGCGGATGGGCCTCTCGTGCGGATGGGCCTCCTGTGCGGATGGGCCTCCCGGGGTGTCCGTGTGGCCGTCGCCCGGACATGGCCCGGCGGTGTTTCTCGAGAGTGTTCGGGTGCGGGTACGTGTATCTACTTTTCAAAAGTTTGCCATAGTGACTACAAAATGTATATACCATCGCAAATCACAAAAAATGTATATAGACATCCGCCTGTTGGATCGGCTTCATACGTGGCGAGTCTCTAGCCTGTCCCGCCGTGCTCGTTCCCAGAGATGACATACGCAACGTCGCGATCGTGGCCCACGTGGACCACGGCAAGACGACGCTCGTCGACGCGATGCTGTGGCAGTCCGGCGCCTTCAGAGCCGGCCAAGACGTGGCCGACCGGGTGATGGACTCGATGGACCTGGAGCGCGAGAAGGGGATCACGATCCTCGCCAAGAACACGTCGCTGCGCTACGAGGGAGTGAAGCTCAACATCGTCGACACGCCCGGTCACGCCGACTTCGGGGGCGAGGTCGAGCGCGGGTTGACGATGGTGGACGGGGTCTTGCTGCTCGTGGACGCCTCCGAGGGGCCGTTGCCGCAGACGCGCTTTGTCTTGCGCAAGGCGCTCGAGTCGCGCCTGCCGGTGATCCTGGTGGTCAACAAGGTGGACCGGCCGGATGCGCGCGTCGGCGAGGTGATCGACGAGGTGTATGAGCTGTTCCTCGACCTCGACGCCGACGAGGAGCAGATCGAGTTCCCAATCGTGTACTGCAACGCGAGGGCAGGGATCGCCACGCTCGAGTACGACCCCACCGCGCCCACGCCGACCGAGGGCACGCTCGCGCCGTTGCTGGATCTGCTCGTGGAGCGCATCCCCGCGCCCACATACGATCCCGATCATCCGTTGCAGGCGCACGTCACCAACCTCGACGCCTCCCCGTATGTCGGTCGCCTGGCGATCTGCCGTGTGCGCAACGGCTCTATCAAGCGCGGCCAGCAGATCGCCTGGTGCAGGGCCGACGGCAACATCGAGCGCGCGCAGGTCTCCGAGCTGTACGTCACCGACGCGCTCGATCGCGTCGACGCACCCGAGGCCGGCCCGGGGGAGATCATCGCGGTTGCGGGCATCCCCGAGATCACGATCGGCGAGACGCTCGCCGACCCAGCCGACCCGCGCCCGCTGCCGGTCATCACCGTGGACGAGCCGTCGCTGTCGATCACGATCGGCACGAACACGTCGCCGCTCGCGGGTCGAGAGGGGACAAAGCTGACGGCGCGTCAGGTTCGCGATCGCTTGGATCGTGAGCTCGTCGGCAATGTGTCGCTGCGCGTGCTCGACACCGGGGGGGTCGGAACCGAAGCCTGGGAGGTGCAGGGGCGCGGCGAGCTGCAGCTGGCGGTGCTGGTGGAGATGATGCGCCGCGAAGGGTTCGAGCTGACGGTAGGCCAGCCGAAGGTCCTGATCCGCGAGATCGACGGCCACCGCAACGAGCCGTTCGAGCGGCTCTCGATCGACGTGCCCGAGGACTACGTGGGGGTCGTCACGCAGATGCTCGCGTTGCGCAAGGGGCGCATGGAGCACATGACCAACCACGGCACCGGCTGGGTCAGGATGGAGTACATCGTGCCCGCGCGCGGCTTGATCGGGTTCCGTACCGAGTTCCTCACCGAGACGCGCGGCACGGGGCTGATGCACCACGTGTTCGAGCGCTGGGAGCGCTGGGCCGGCGAGCTGCGCACGCGCACCACCGGCGTGCTTGTCGCCGACCGCGCCGGGAGCACCGCGACGTACTCGCTGATGAGCCTTGGCGAGCGCGGCACCTTGTTCGTCGGGCCCGGCGAGGAGGTATATGAGGGCATGATCGTGGGCGAGAACTCGCGCTCTGACGATCTCGACGTGAACCCGGTCAAGGAGAAGCATCTCACCAACATTCGCTCGTCCAACTCAGACGTGTACGAGCGCCTGCAGCCGCACCGCAAGCTGACGCTCGACCAGGCACTCGAGTTCGTGCGCGACGACGAGTGCGTCGAGGTGACGCCCGAGACGGTGCGCCTGCGCAAGGTCGCGCTCGGCAAGACCGACAGGTTGAAGGCCGCGCGGCTGCGGCGGTGAGGGCGATCGGGGCGCAGCGGCGCACGCGTCGGGGCTGAACGCTAGGGTGCCGGCCATGAATAGATCGAGCAGACGAGTAGATGCAGGACTGGCGGCCATATGCCTGGCGCTGACGGCGATGGTGCTGGCCGTGCCCGCGGGCGCCGCCGCGGTGCACTTCGAAAAGGAGAGCCTCCAGGCATACGAAGGCCAGTTGCACCACGGCGAAGTGCACGCGGTGAGCTTTCACCCCGGGACGAGCACCGGCCACCTGCACATATCGCTCAACGGTGGCGGCCACATGACGGTCGCATACGCCTCCGGAGAACAGGCGAAGCTCGTCGCAGCGGCGCGCGCGGCGAATGCGCGCATAAAGATCGCTAGTGCGACCGCGAAACCAAAGCGGGCCGCGCCGGTTAAACACAAACTGAGGTACATCGTCGGCGGAGCTCTGATCGTCGTGATCCTCATAGTGTTGGTCGTGCTATTGATCGGCCGTCGCCGAGCTATGGCGGACGAGGGACGGGCGCCGTCGGGAGAGAGCACCGCTTCCTAGAGCGTGCCGGAGGCAGGGGCCGTCTCCTCTGGCAATAATAAGACTCAGTCTTATGGTATGTTGCGGCGCGCTGTGCGTAGACCACGCTTGCGGGTGAGTTCCCGCTCAACGACGCAACCTCGTTCCAGAGGGCGTCCGCGTGCGCGCGCCGTCGTGACCCTCGCGCCGCTGGCCGCGATCGTTGCCGCCGGCGCGATCGGGCTGGCCGGTTGCGGCTCACCGGAACCGAACGAAGAGTCCTCCTCCGGGAAGCTGCGGGTGGTGGCCGCCGAGAACTTCTGGGGGAGCGTGGCCGCGCAACTCGGTGGGGCGAAGGTGGATGTGCAGAGCATCATCGTCAACCCGGATACCGACCCGCACAGCTATGAGCCGACCGCGGAGGACGCGCGCACGATGGCGGGCGCGCGGATGGCGATCGTGAACGGCATCGGGTACGACGAATGGGCGTCGCACCTGCTGGCCGCAAACCCGTCGGGAGAGCGAGCGGTGCTCGACGTGGGGAGCCTGCTGGGCCTTGGGCGGGGCGATAACCCGCACCAGTGGTACTCGCCCGCCCACGTCCGCGCGGTGACCGATCGGATCGTCGCCGAGTACGACAGGCTGCGTCCCGCCGACGCCGGCTACTTCGCCCAGCGCAAGAGCCGCTTCGAAGCGGCGAGCATGGCGCGCTATGACGAGCTGATCGGCCAGATCCGCGCCCGCTACGCGGGCGTGCCGGTGGGCTACAGCGAGAGCATCTTTCAGCCGCTCGGCGAAGCGCTCGCGCTCAAGCTGCTCACGCCGGCGAGCTTCGCCAAGGCGATCGCCGAGGGCAGCGAAGTCAGCGCGCGGGACAAGCAGACCGTCGATCGGCAGGTCTCGGGCCGCCAGGTGAAGGTGTGGGTGGCGAACAGTCAAAACATGACCCCCGACGTGCAGCGCGTGAGCGAGAAGGCGCGCGCCGCGCACATCCCAATCGTCACGGTAACCGAGACGCTCGCGCCGGCATCGGACACGTTTGAGCAGTGGCAGGTCGCTCAGCTTGAACGCTTGCGCGGCGCGTTGCACGAGGCGACGGGTCGGTGAGCGTGCCGCCCGCGACCGAGCTGAGGAGGGCCGATGGGTCGGTGAGCGTGGCGCCCGCGATCGAGTTGAGAAGCGCCAAGGCGAGCATGGGGGGGCGCGTGGTGTGGAGCGGCGTCGATCTCGTAGTGCACCCAGGTGAGTTCGTCGCGGTGCTCGGCTCGAACGGAAGCGGCAAGTCGACCCTGTTGAAGGCGATTCTCGGCCTCGTCGAGTCCGCGCCCGGGGCGATCGAGGTGCTCGGCGGCCCCGCCGGCAGCGCGAACCATCAGATCGGATACCTGCCCCAGCGCCACGGCTACGACGCGGCGCTGCCGATCCGCGGGAAGGACCTCGTGCGGCTCGGCCTCGATGGCTCAAGGTGGGGAGTGCCGCTTGGGCTCGGCCGTCATTCGGTGGCGCGCCGTCGGGCACGGGCGCGAGTAGCCGAGACGATCGAGCTGGTCGGCGCAAGCGCCTACGCCGAGCGCACACTTGGGGAGCTCTCCGGTGGTGAGCAACAACGCATCCTGATCGCCCAGGCGCTCGTGCGTAGGCCACGGATTCTGATGCTCGACGAGCCGCTCGACAGCCTCGACCTTCCCAACCAGGCGGCGGTGTCCGCGCTCGTGCAGCGCATCTGCCGGGCCGAGAACGTCGCGGTGCTGCTCGTCGCCCACGACATCAACCCGCTGCTGTCCTATCTCGATCAAGTCATCTATCTGGCGGGCGGTAGGGCGCTACAGGGCGCCGTCGACGAGGTGATCGCGGGCCCGAAGCTGAGCGAGCTGTATGGGGCGCCGATCGAGGTCCTGCGCACGCGCGACGGGCGGCTGGTGGTTGTGGGCCAGCCCGAGGCCCCACACGTCCACGGGCATAGGCATGACTGAGGCAAGCGCACCGGGGGGCGATTGCTGTCTCACGGGGGACGGCCGATCCCGTGAGGATCGCTGCGCGATGGGGCGTTTGGCATGACCAATTCCACCCTCTCCTGGAACCTCGCCTCCGACGTGCGGGCGCTGTTCGAATACCAGTTCATGGTGAACGCGCTGGAGGCGGGCACGATCGTGGCGGCGATGGCGGGCGTGGTCGGCTGGTACATGGTGTTGCGCCGCCAGAGCTTCGCCGGACACACGATTGCCGTGATGTCTTTTCCGGGCGCCGCGGGCGCGGCGCTGGTGGGGGCGCCGAGTGCCGTGGGCTACTACCTGGCGTGCGCGATCGCGGCACTCGCGATCGGACGATCGGGCGGCTCGGGTGGGCGAGGGCGCACTGGAGAGTCGGCCGCGATCGGGGTGGTGCAGGTCGCTGGACTTGCGCTCGGGTTCCTCTTCCTGAGCCTCTATAGCGGCGTGCTCGAAGGGCTCGAGACGGTCTTGTTCGGCACGTTTCTCGGGATCGATCGCAGTCAGGTAGTGACGCTGCTGCTGGTTGCCCTGGTCGTGCTCGCCGCGCTTGCGATCGTTGGCCGTCCGCTGCTGCTCGCGTCGCTTGACCCGGAGGTGGCGCGCGCCCGCGGCGTTCCCGTGCGCGCGCTCGACGTCGGCTTCCTGTCGATCCTCGGCCTCGCGGTTGCGGCCACGAGCCAGATCACGGGCGCGTTGCTCGTGTTCGCCCTGCTCGTGGCGCCGCCTGCCGCCGCGCAGACGCTCACTTCGCGGCCGGGGCTCAGCCTCGCGCTGAGTGTCGCGGGCGCACTGCTCGTCACATGGGTGGCGCTCGGGATCTCCTACTTCTCCGTATATCCCCTCGGGTTCTTCGTCACCTCGCTTGGGTTCGGCCTGTATGTGCTCGCTCAACTCGCGCGCCGCGTGCGGGCCCACCTCGCGCGGGATGGGGGCGCCGCGCGCCGCTCGACGCCGCCCGAGCCGGCGCCCGGGCCCTCCTCGTCGGTGCTCGTGTGATGCTCACGCACGAATTCATCCGTAATGCGTACCTCGCCGGGACGTTCATCGCGATCGCTTGCGGGGTCGTCGGCTGGTTTGTGGTGCTGCGCGGTCAGGTGTTTGCCGGCGATGCGCTCACTCACGTGGCGTTCGTCGGTGCGATCGCGGCAGCCCTCCTCGGCGTGGATGAGCGTGTCGGCCTGTTTGCGCTGACGCTCGGACTGGCCGCCGCGATCGCGGGGTTGGGCGGTCGTGCTCGGGCCGATGACGTGAGCATCGGAATCGCGTTCTCGTGGGTGCTCGGGATTGGGGTGCTGCTGATCGCGCTGCTCGGCACGAGCTCGGCGGGGGGCAGTGGGCTGATCCTCGCCAATACGTTGTTCGGCTCGATATTCGGCCTGGGCGTCGGCCAAGCGATCGCGGCGGCCGCGGTCGGCCTCGGGGTCGCGATAGCCGCCGCTGCGATTGCGCGCCCGCTGCTGTTTGCGACGGTGGACCCGGAGCTCGCGGCCTTGCACGGCGTGCGCG
>JBARJU010000318.1:0-2296 GCA_049800435.1 Solirubrobacteraceae bacterium | reverse complement strand
GCTCAAATAGGTGCGGGTAGCCACGACCAGCGGCACGTATCCCGCGACGAGCGCGGTGGCGATCACCGCGGCCCACGGTCCCGCGAGCGCCCACACGAGCGCGGCCACCAGCACGAGCGTGAGTATCCCGATCGCAAGCTGCATGTATTGCGCGGGGCCGCTCGCGTGCATGGCGAGGCGCAGCGAACGGTGGCCCGAGAGCCTCGTGGCCACCGCAAAGGCGGCCGAGGTACCGGGGGGCCACTTGAACGTCGCGTAGCGTTCATGGGCGAGCATCCTGTTGGCGTTGCCGACGTACCCGTTCTCATCCGCCGAAAGGTGGGTGTTGGTTCCGATCGCGCCGGCGCGCGCGATCCCGCCGGCGATCGCGATCAGCACTATGAGCCCCGCCGCGACCGCTTGCGCGCGCGTCAACGAAGCGCCTCTCAACCTACTGGATACTCTCAAGCTCAACTTCACCTTTTGGTCTATACTTGGACGGCAGCATGGCAGTAATGGCAGCTAGTTGCCCTTGAATCCTTGCGCAAGAGGAGATCGCCCGCGATGGACACGTTTCCCGACCTCGGCTCGATGACTGATGGCGAGCTCAAGGAGGTCATCAGAGAGCTCACCGAGGAGGAGATGGAGATCTCCTACAAGCGCCGCATCCTGCACGGCAAGATCGACATCCTGCGAGCGGAGCTCGTGAGTCGCCTGCGCGAGCAGCACAAGGACGGCGAGGCCACGATCTCCGGCGATGACGTCAAGCGGCTCACGGACATCCTCGCCAATCGCGCGGGCGGAGCCTCGACCGACGAGGTGTAGGGTGCCTGGCGCGGTAACAGCACGCTTTGGGAGCTAGGGGGAGAGGCACGTGGCCCTGCACTGCCCCGAGTGCGGCTTCCTCAGCGATGAGGGCGCCAACTACTGCCCGCGCTGCGGCGCCCTGCTCCCACGCGGCGAGGGCGCGGCGGGCGAGCCGGTGACGGCGACATACCGGATCGACGAGGCGGGCGACCTCGTGCCGGTCGAGCTCGACGAGGTCACCGCCCACGGCCCCGCGCTCGTGATTCGCACAGGCGGCGGGCGCGCGGGGGAGAGCTTTCCCGTGGACCGCGAGCACATGACGATCGGCCGGCGTCCGGACTCGGATGTGTTCCTCGACGACGTGACGGTCTCGCGCGACCACGCGCTGCTCGTCAATCGCGGCGATCGCTGGTACCTGGACGATTGTGGGTCGCTGAACGGCACGTATGTGAACCGCTCGCGCATCGAATCTCATCGCCTGGAGGAGGGCGACGAGCTTCAGATCGGCAAGTACAAGCTCACCTACCACGCACGCTGATGGCAACGCTTCCACAAACGATGCAACAGTCGGGGCTCCCTTCCGCGAGGACCCCCCATGGCGGGGGGCAGGCTGAAGGGCACACCACGGAGGGCGCAGGCAAGCAGGCAGGCGAGCCCGCCAAAGCGCATGGGCCCGACGGCTCGGAGCCCGACGGCTCGAACGCGGGCGGGCGTCAGAAGGCGCTGACGATCGGCGCGGTGTGCAAGTCGCTCGTCCAGGAGTTCCCCGACATCTCGATCTCCAAGATCCGCTATCTCGAGGACCAGAAGCTGTTGACGCCGCGCCGGACCCCGGGTGGATACCGCCTATATGCGCAGAGCGATGTGCAGCGGTTGCGCACGATCCTGCGCATGCAGCGCGACGAGTTCCTCCCGCTCAGGGTCATCCGCCAGGAGCTCGCGACGGGACGCGTGGCCGACACGCAGATGCCGCGCCCGGGGCGCGAGAGTGGCAAGCGCGCCTGGCACACGAGCGTGAGCGTGCGCGACGAGGGAGGAGCGCTGTACTCGCTCGACGACGTGATCGAGGAGACCGGCGCCGAGGCCAAGCTCGTGCGCGAGCTCGAAGAGTACGGTGTGGTGAAGGGCGAGATGCGCGGCGGGGTGCGCTACTTCGATGAGACCGAGCGCGAAATCGTAAGTGCCGTATCGGAGCTCGCGCGCTACGGCGTGGGCGGGCGCAACCTGCGCGTGTTCCGCTCCTCGGCCGACCGCGAGGCGAGCCTGTTGCAACAGATCCTCGCGCCCGCGCTACGCTCGCGCAACCCCGGGCGACGCAAGGAGGCGGTCGACGCGCTTGAGAACCTGGCGGCTGTGACCACCCACCTGAAGCATCTCTTGCTCGTGCGCGACCTGCGCAAGATCGTCCGCTGAGCGGCCGACCGGCGGCGCCGGCCGGCATCCGCCGGTCGACTGCTGAGTCGCGCCGGCCCCATTTGCGCGCCAGTCCCATTGCGCGCCAGTCCCACTG
>JBARJU010000317.1:0-19696 GCA_049800435.1 Solirubrobacteraceae bacterium | reverse complement strand
GCCTCAGCGACAGCGTGCGGGCGCGCCGCCGCTTCCTCCGCCTCTCGCTCCCATCGAGAGGGCACCGGCGCCATCCTCATCCACCGCCCTGCGCCACGGCCTCGAGCGCGGCGACGGCTCGTCCAATGCGCGACAGTACCGGCGCGGCTGCGGGAGCAGTGCGGCGCACCGCCGTCGTCAGTGCGGCGCCCGCGAGCAGGTCCACGACGTAGTGCTCGCCCAGGTAGACCAGCGCGAACCCGAGCGTCGCCGTGTAGCTCCAAGCCAGGGCACCGACGAGCGGCCCAGTCTCTGTGAGCAGCTGGGCGGCCATCATCGATGTGGCGAAGTGAAGCGATGGCATCGCGGCCAAGGGATTACCTCCAAACACACTGTAAAGGGGGCCCCAGCCGTCTCTCCAGAAATACTCCCCATACTCGACCATCATTCGCCGCACAGCGATGTCGTGCGAGTGCCCATTTGACGTAGAGCCGGCGCCTGCGCGTGAGGTCGAGGGGACTGGTAGGCGCCCGTTGAAGTCCCTGCCGCGGCCCCCGTGGGAGGCCGCGTACCACGGCGGGGCGGTCGGCAGTATCCAATAGACCATCGCGCCGAGGTCGAACACCGCGTAGGTCAACACCGCCGAGCGGTCAAAGCGCGAACGGTGGCGCAGCATGATGTAGACGAGCGTGCCGTGGGGCACGAGGAACCACAGCCAGTGTGCCCACACGAGCACGCGGTCGCCGAGCCGCCACTGCCCGCGCGCGAGCCTCCGTTGCAGGCGCACCGTCGGCAATGCGCCGAGCCCAAGCACGCGATCGACCGCGATCGGATAGTCGACCAGCACGCGTCCCCGTTGCGCGGCCTCATCGTCGTTGGGCGCCTTGTAGGCGGCGAGGTAGGCCCACATCTGTAGGCAGCACACGGCGACGTCCCGCGTGCGCGTGCGGGGCACCGCCACACACAAGCCCGCCGGCGCGGCGAACGCGATCGTTTGCGCGACCAGCGGCGGCGTGGAGAGCCGCTTGCGCACGAGCGGCGCCAGCACACCTACGGCCACTACGCCCCAGGCGGCTGTCCTGATGACCCTCGACCGCACGGGGCGGGAAGTATATGGCTCGATGCGGCACTTCCCATGCGCGCGTTGGGGGCAAGCCAATCCGGCAGCTACATGGCCTGACCCAGCACGCGCGGGGCGGAGCCGGGACGTACGGACGTACTGTCGTCACGCCGCCCCCGCGCGCGTGGGGGCCAGCCGTTCTGACATTACGCCGGCCCCCGCTCCCCGCACGCGGCCAAAGGCGTTCTGGCGTTACGCCACAACCGTCGTTTCGGCGCGCTCGCGCATGTGGCGCTCGGCCTCCGCTACGAGCGCACCGACGACGCGGCTGCTCCCATCGGCCTCTGGGTGCCACTGAACGCCGAGCACAAAGCGACGTTCGGGCATCTCGATCGCCTCGGGCAGGCCGTCGGATGAGTATCCGCCGATTCGAAGGCCCTTCCCCAGACGGTCGATGCCCTGATGGTGATGAGACTTGGTGGCGTGATGGGTCTCGCCGGCGGCGCGCGCGGCAAGCGTGCCCTCGAGAAGCTCGACATCGTGATCGGCGCCATCGAAGGTGCCTGGGACGCGCAGGTGCTCGTGGTGGCCGAAGCGCTCCGGGAGGTGTTGCAAGAGTGTGCCGCCATAGGCCACATTGATGAGTTGCATGCCGCGACAGATTCCGAGCACGGGAAGGTCGCGCTCAACCGCGCCCCGCACAAGCGCGATCTCGAAGCGGTCGCGCTCGGGAACGGTGTCAACGGTCTCGGTATGCGCCTGCTCGCCGTATGTGGCGGGGTCGATGTCGACGCCGCCCGCCAGCAAGAGACCGTCGAGCAGATCGAGCGCCTCGGCGGGGTCGCCGAGCAGATGCTCGTCGGGCGGCAACATGACAACGAGCGCACCCGCATGCTGCGCCGCTTGGACATAACTGCGCGACAGGAGCACCGCCTGTTGGTCCCACGTACCCCAGCGGGCGCGCTCGAGCGCGGTGCAGATTCCCACCACCGGTCTGATCATCTCCGACACGATAGGGACGATCGGGCTTGGGGATGGAGGGAATGGGTTCGTTCTTGCGGGTATCCTCGCGCGGGTCCCAGCGATCGCAGACCTCCCGGCGGCGCCGAAGCACGGCGGCCGCAACAGAACGACAGGAGAGCCAAAGTGAGCGAGCAAGACACCCAGTTTGAGACGGTCAACGTGCAGATCGAGGACGGCGCCGCGACGATCGAGCTGAACCGGCCCGACGCGCTCAACGCCTGGAACAAGCGGTTCGGCGAAGACCTGCTGGCGGCGTTGCGTAGCGCCACGGAGGACGACGCGGTGCGGGCGGTGCGCATCACCGGCGCGGGCCGTGCCTTCTCCTCGGGCGCCGACCTCAAGGACATCAGCGGAGACGATCTCACTCCCGAGGGACGCCCCAATGTGTACAAGGTGCTGACAGAGCGCTACCACCCGATCATGCACGCGATCCGCGAGATGGAGAAGCCGGTGGTAGCGGCCGTGAACGGCCCGGCCGTCGGGATCGGGTGCTCGCTCGCTCTGTGCTGCGACCTTGTCGTGGCCGCCGAGAGCGCCTACCTGCTGCTCGCGTTCGTCAACATCGGCCTGGTCGCCGACGGAGGCTCGTCGCTGTTCGTGCCCGCCAGGATCGGGCTCGCGCGCGCGAGCGAGATGATGATGCTCGGGGGACGCGTGTCGGCCGCTCAGGCGCTCGAGTGGGGGCTGGTCAACGCCGTACACTCCGACGCGGATCTGAACGAGCGGAGCGCCGCGCTGACCGCACGCCTGGCGGCCGGCCCCACGCGCGCCTATGCTGCCACCAAGCGCGAGCTCAACAGGCAGGTGTACGCGAATATGGCCGAGCAGCTCGAGCTGGAGGCAACTCTCCAGCAGGACATGGCCGCCACGGATGACTTCGTCGAGGGTGTCGGGGCGTTCCTACAGAAGCGACCGGCCCGCTTCACGGGGCGTTGAAGCGCACGATCGCAGGATGTTGAAGCGCGGAACCACGGGGCGTTGAAGCGCCGCGAAGACCCGTCTCACGCGCGGGCGAGGCGCTCTGTGTGGAGTGTGCGTCGTCCCTCCCCGGATCGCGACCACGCGCGTTCCGCCCGAGCGTGAATAGAATCCCGCCCGCCTTGGGCCACCTGCTGCCAACTCTTGCGTTCTTCACCCCCCAGTCGGGCGGGTCGCCGAACGCGAACTCGATCGACAGCCTGTACAAGATCACGCTGTATATCGCGCTCGTGATCTTCGTGCTCGTCGAGGGGGCGCTCGGGTATGCGCTCTACCGCTTCCGCGCGCGCAAGGGCGCCGTGGCCGCGCAGATACGCGGCAACACGCGCCTTGAGCTCGGCTGGACGCTCGGCGCCGCCGTCGTGCTGCTGGTGCTCGCCGTGCTCACCTTCGCCAAGCTCTCCTCGATCCAAGACCCGGTCAACTCGGGCCCGGAAGGCTCGTCGCTCGTGAGCGACCGCCAGGCACGCTTGTACGCGAGCGACGAACGCAAGCTCCCCCCCAACGGCAGGTCGCTCAAAATCACGGTCGTCGGACGCCAGTTCGTGTGGCAGTACCTCTACCCGGGGGCAAACGAAGCCGACGGGCTCGGGGCGCCCTACTCCTACGAGGAGATGGTGGTCCCGACGAACACGACGGTCACGCTCGACATCGTCTCCGCCGACGTCGTGCACTCGTGGTGGGTGCCCCAGCTCGGCGGCAAGTTCCAGGCTGTGCCGGGCTACCACAACTACACATGGTTCAAGATCGAAAAGTCGGGGATCTATCGCGGTCAGTGCTCACTTATCTGCGGGCGCGCGCATGCGCGCATGATCGCCACGATCAAGGCCGTCCCGCCGGCGCAGTTCGAAGCGTGGCTGGCTTATCAGAAGGAGGAGATCGCCGAAGCCAACGCGGACGCACAGGTCGCACGCGCGAAGCTCGACAAGCAGGTCGGCGCCGGACAGGTCGAAAACCCATGACGCGCCGGCCCCCGGGCAATCACTCACCGACCTCCCGAGTCCGGACATCAGGAGACCGCTAGATGGCCACCTACGCAGCCCCAGTCCCTCAAATAGTCACCCACGACGCCAAGCGCGAGCCGCGCGGCTGGACGAGCTGGATGACCACGACCGACCACAAGCGGATCGGGATCATGTACATGGTCACGACGTTCGTGTTCTTCGTACTCGGCGGCGTCGAGGCGCTGATGATCCGCCTGCAGCTTGGACTGCCGAACAACACGCTCGTATCCCCGCAGATCTACAACCAGCTGTTCACCATGCACGGGACCACGATGGTGTTCCTGTTCGTTGTGCCGATGATGGCGGGCTTGGCAAACTACTTCGTGCCGCTAATGATCGGCGCGCGCGACATGGCGTTCCCACGCCTGAATGCGCTCTCCTACTGGCTGTTGCTTGCCGGCGGCCTTGTGTTCTACGCCTCGATCTTCTGGAACCCACCGGAAGCCGGCTGGACGAGTTACGTGCCACTGTCGGGCATCAACTTCTCGCCCGGGGGCGGGCAGGACGCGTGGATCTACCTGATCCACCTCACCGGAATCTCATCGATCCTGGGGGCGATCAACCTGTACGCGACGATCGCCAACATGAGGGCGCGCGGCATGAGCTGGGGACGCCTGCCGCTATTTGTCTGGGCGATTCTGACCTACTCGCTGCTGCTCATCTTCGCGTTGCCGGTGATCGCCGGAGCGGTCACGATGCTACTCACCGACCGGCACTTCGGCACGCACTTCTTCGATCCCGCCAACGGTGGCTCGGCGCTACTCTGGCAGCACCTGTTCTGGTTCTTTGGGCACCCCGAGGTCTACATCATGGTGCTGCCCGGCTTCGGGATCGTCTCTGAGATCCTGCCCGTGTTCGCGCGCAAGCCGATCTTCGGCTACAAGGCGATCGCGGCCTCAACCGTGGCAATCGCCTTCCTGGGCTTCCTGACGTGGGCCCACCACATGTTCACCACCCCGATTCCCGAGGCGGTGATCGTGTTCGTGATGCTCAGCTCGTTCCTGATCGCGGTGCCAACGGGCGTGAAGATCTTCAACTGGATCGCCACGCTGTGGCAGGGCACGATCGAGTTCAAGACGCCGCTGCTCTTCTGCGCGGGCTTCATCGCGCTGTTCGTGATCGGCGGGATCTCAGGCGTGTTCCTGGCGGTGTTCCCCGTCGACTGGCAACTCAACGAAACGTACTTCGTCGTTGCCCACATCCACTTCGTGCTGATGGGCGGAGCGGTGTTCACGATCTTCGCCGCGCTCTACTACTGGTTCCCGAAGATCACAGGGCGCATGATGAGCGAGGGGCTCGGCAAACTCAGCTTCTACCTGATGTTCTTCGGCTTCCTGGCCACCTTCCTGATCCAGCACGCGATCGGCCTGGACGGGATGCCACGGCGCGTGTACGAGTATGACAATGTGGGCAATCTGGCGCTCTACAACATGATCTCGACGATCGGATCGTTCATCCTCGGCGCGGGCGTGCTCGTCACGATTGTGAACGCCGCACGTAGCCTCAAGGGCGGGGCGGTGGCCGGACCCGACCCGTGGAAGGGAAACACGCTCGAGTGGTTCACCACATCGCCCCCGCCCGCCAACAACTTCGACGTCGTCCCGTTGGTACGCTCGTATGAGCCTATGAAGGACATCAGGCGCGAGGTCGAGCAGCGTACCTCGGCCGTACCGGCTCCTGGCGGGGCCACGGTGCCCGCCGGCGCGACGCAGGTCGGCGTGTAGGCCAAGACGCCGAGTCTCGACAGATGCCTGGAGATGAGCGTGACGACGGCCATGGCCGCGGGCGCGTCGCAGCGGTAGAGTACGAATCGTGATGGAGGCTTCTCGCGGTCTGGGGTGTGCTTGCTGATGGACGGCACGCCCGCATCGGCCTACGCCCCGCCCACGGCGGGCGCGATCGTCGCGCCGCCGGGCACCCGCTCGAAGACCAGGCGGATGCTCGCCGACTACCTCGAGTTGACCAAGCCCAAGGTCCAGTCGCTGTTGCTGCTGACGACCGTCACGACGATGCTCGTCGCGGGCGACCCGTCAGTGGCCCTGGTCGCGCTGACGTGCCTCGGCGGTTACCTGTCGGCGGGCGGCGCGGGGGCGGTCAACCATTGGTTTGACCGCGACATCGACGCGAGCATGACACGGACGGCCAACCGACCGGTGCCATCGGGACGAGTCTCCCCCGTTGCGGCTCTGAGCTTTGGATGCGTGCTGGCCGCGCTGTCCTTTCTGGAGCTCTCGCTCACCGTCAACCTGCTCGCCGCGAGCCTGTCCTTCGCGGGCTTCCTCGGCTATGTGCTCGTGTACACGGTGTGGCTGAAGCGGCGCACGCCACAGAACATCGTGATCGGGGGAGCGGCGGGCGCTATTCCGCCGCTCGTTGGCTGGGCGGCCGTGACGGGCACGGTCAGCGGCGTCGCGGTGCTGCTGTTCTTCATCGTGTTCTTCTGGACACCGCCGCACTTCTGGGCGCTCTCGCTGCTGATGAAGGGGGAGTACGAGAAGGTGGGCGTGCCAATGCTGCCGGTGGTGCGAGGCGAGGTGGAGACGCGGCGACAGATCCTGCTGTATACGGCGCTCCTGTACGCGGTCACCCAGCTCCCATTCTGCGCGGGAGGCTTCGGTGGCATCTACCTCGCGGCCTCGCTGCTGCTCGGTCTCGGCTTCATCGCCGGCGCGGTTAGGCTCTACCGTCGCGCGGACCGTCGCAGCGCGCTACAGCTGTACCTCTTCTCGCTCGCATACCTAGCACTGCTGTTCTGCGCGATGGTCGCGGACGCCAAGCTGTAATCTTCCGAGCCCAATCATGGATCGGCGCCTCGCCAAAAAGAACATCCGCACAGGCCTGATCGTGGCCGCGATCTGCATGTTCATGTTCGGGATCACGTTCGTGGTGGCGGCGGTGTACGTCTCGTGAGCCCGCTCGATCCTGAGATCCCGCCCGCGGGCGAGGAGATCCACCTGCCCGGACCGACGATCCTGCCGCTGTTGACGGCCGCCGGGATCACGCTCGCAATCGTGGGCATCACGACAAGTCTGATTCTCGTGATCGGCGGAGGCGTCCTCACGCTTGCATGCGCGATCCGCTGGATCATGGACACACGCGGCGAAATCGACGAGCTCCCGCTCGACTCGCACTGAGGCGGCGAAGCCCGTGCATGAGGCGACGAAGCCCGCGCACGAGGCGACGAGTCGCAAGCTCTGTCGAGCTCCACGCGCGTGCGTGGGGTCGACCGTTCGGTGAGGCGCCGCGCGCGGGTGGGTGGGATTGTGGGTGGGCGGGAATCCCAATCCACGCGCGGCCCCGATAGAGGCGGCGCCCGCATCCCATGGCGGACGCTCAACCTCCCCCTCTCACCCCACGGCTGCGCTCGCCGGGACGGGGCAGCGGGCTCCCTCCTCCGTCCAGCAGCGCACGACGTCGCGCACGGAGAGTATCCCCACCGTCTCTCCGCGCTCGACGACAATCAGGTGGCGAAAGCCTCCGCGGACCATTGCGGCGGCGGCTTCCTCCAAGGACCAGCTTGGCTCGGCGAATACGACATCTCGCGTGAGGTGGTCTGCCACAAGCTCGACATCCGGGCTTTGGCCGGTGCCGACCGCTGTGAGGACATCGCGCTCGGTAAGTATCCCGGGGCCCGCCGCGTCGGGATCTATCACGACGGCCGCGCCCACCTGGCGCTCGGACATGAGCCGTGCGGCGTCGCGCAGCGTGTGGCCGGGTCCGATCGTCAAGACCATCGGACTCATGCCATCTCGCACCTGCATTCGCCTTGCCTCCAGTCCTCTAACTGTTTGCAACGATTGCCTCAATGTAGGAAGTATAGGGCCGCACGTCAAGAGGTCGGGCGCAGGCATTAGGATCACGCCTCCGATGACCCAATTCGTCCTAGACATGCACTCGGCAACCCGTCAAAGGAGACGCCCCTGATGCTCTCCAGGCGCTCGATCGTGTGGACGATCCTCGCGGCGCTCATGGCGACGGCGATCGGGATCGTGCTCAGCTACGCGATCCACTGGTTCCCGGCCCAAGCATCCACGCAGGCGAAGGAAACCGACACGCTCTACCACGTGCTTGTGATCGCCTCCGTGCCGATCTTCGTGCTCGTCACGACGGTGATCCTCTTCTCGGTGTGGCACTTCCGCATGAAGCCCGGCCAGGAGCTCCAGGACGGGCCGCCGATCCACGGCAACACGCGCCTGGAGGTCATCTGGACCGCGATCCCGGCGATGATCCTGCTCGGGCTCGTGTCCTACTCGTTCGTGGTGCTACACAACAACGAAAAGAAGCCCGCCGGGCCTGAGATGGTCGTCGAAGTCACAGGCCAGCAGTTCGCCTGGACATACGAGTACCCGGCCTCGGTGACCGGCGGCGCGCCGCTGAAGACCACGCAGCTGTACGTCCCTGAGAACGAGTCCGTGAACTTCAAGATCCACTCGCTGGACGTGATCCACGCCTTCTGGATCCCGGCCTTCCGTCTGCAGATCGACGCGGTGCCCGGCATTACGACGAGCTATCGCTCTACGCCCACCCGACTCGGCTCCTACCCGGTGGTCTGCAACATGCTCTGCGGCGTCGGGCACTCGCTGATGCGCTCCACGATCCATGTCGTGACGCCCGAGGGCTTCCAGACGTGGCTGAAGAGCCAGACAAGCGCTCCCGCGAGTGGGGCTTGAGGGTAAGGTGACCGGTGCAATGGGGAGAGTCACGCCGATGAAGATCCAGACCGGGGGAGCACGCTAATGGCCGCCAAGCTGCGTGCGCCGGGGCTATATCGGGCCGGGCTCGGGTTCCTGCTGGGGATCGCCTTCGCGACGGCGATCACCTGGCTGGTGCGCACGACCACCGGCCACGCCACTTTCCACCACTACCTCGCCGGCGACGCGATCCTGACGGTATCGCTGATCGCCTCGCCGCTCTTCTTCCTCGTGGGCCTCGGCGGGTTCGACTACTGGTTCTACTGGGCAGCCGGCCGCCCGACGCGTCCGGAGGACCACTCGGGCCACGGGGCGTACAGCTGGAAGGACTACTTCCGCATCAACACCGACCACAAGGTGATCGGGATCCAGTACACGGTCACAGCCTTCTTCTTCCTGCTCGTCGGCGGTCTGCTGGCGATGCTGATGCGCGCGCAGCTCGCTCAGCCGGGCGCGCAGTTCGTGGACGCCAACACCTACAACGGCCTGTTCTCCGTGCACGCGTCGCTACTGATCTTCCTGTTCGTGATCCCGGTGTTCGCCGGGCTTGCCAACTACGTGCTGCCGCTGATGATCGGCGCGCCCGACATGGCCTTCCCGCGCCTGAACGCGCTCTCCTACTGGCTACTGCCGCTGGCGGGCGTGATGATGCTCTCGAGCTTCGCGGCGCCGGGCGGCGCCTTCGCCGACGGGTGGACCGCCTACACGCCGCTCTCAGTCGACGCGCCGATCGGGCAGGACTTCTTCTCGATCGGCGTGCAGTTCGCGGGCGCCTCCTCGATCATGACCGCGCTCAACTTCCTGGTGACGATCATCACGATGCGCGCTCCCGGGATGAGCTTCTTCCGTATGCCGCTGCTCGTGTGGGCGAACTTCGCGACCTCGCTGCTCGTGGTGATCGCGACCCCGTTCGTCGCCGCATCGCAGTTCTTCGTGCTGCTCGACCGCGCGCTCGGCTTCAACTTCTTCAACGCGGGACGGGGCGGAGACGTGCTGATGTACCAGCACGTGTTCTGGTTCTACTCGCACCCGGCCGTCTACATCATGATGCTGCCCGGCTTCGGGATCGTCAGCGAGATCATCGCCGTCAAGGCGCGCAAGCCGATCTTTGGCTACCGCATGATGGCCTTCTCGCTGCTTGCGATCGTGGCGCTCGGCTTCACCGTGTGGGCACACCACATGTTCACCTCGGGCATGGCCGCCTGGATCCGTATCCCGATGGCAGTCACGACCGCGATCATCGCGGTCCCGACCGGCATCAAGATCTTCTCGTGGCTGGCAACGCTGTGGCGCGGGATACTGCACCTCGACACCGCGATGCTGTTTGCGCTCGGCTTCCTCACGACGTTCACGCTCGGTGGCATCAGCGGCGTGATGCTGGCGATGGTGCCGTTCGACATCCACGTGAGCGCCAGCTACTTCATCGTCGCCCACATCCACTACGTGCTGTTCGGCGGCTCGCTGATGACGATCTTCGGCGGCGTGTACTACTGGTTCCCGAAGATGACCGGGCGCATGTACGACGAGCGCTTGGGCAAGTGGCACTTCTGGACCACGTTCGTGTTCTTCAACCTCACGTTCGCCCCGATGCACATCCTCGGCCTGGAGGGCATGCCGCGACGCGTAGCGACCTACGCATCCCAGTTCTCAGACCTCAACCTCCTCATCTCGATCGCGAGCTTTGCGCTTGGGGCGAGCACACTGATCTTCATCTACAACATGGTCACCAGCTGGCGTGGCGGGACGCGCGCGGTCGGCAACCCGTGGCGCGGTCTGACGATCGAGTGGCAGGTCTCCTCGCCGCCCCCAGTGTTCAACTTCGACCGCATCCCGACGGTTGTGGGCGGCCCGTATGAGTACGGCGTGCCAGGCGCCGTCCACGGGATCTTCGCGCCTGCCCCCGTCCCCGCAACCGTGGGGGGCGCCCCTGGCGCCCCCGGAGGCGTCCTCCATGCGCCAGCAGAGTAGGAGAGGCGCGGCGAGATGAAGGAGATCCTCGTAGTCGCCAACCGCACCCTCGGCGGGCAGACGCTGCTTGAGACCGTGCGCGAGCAGGCCGCGGCCGGCGATGTGAAGTTCCGACTCGTGGTCCCGCAAACCAAGCCGGGGGCCGGACTGTTCATCTACGACGAGGCGGTGCGCGAATCCGCTCAGGTGCGCGTGGACCTCGCGATGTCGCTGCTCGGCAGCGAGGGCATAGAGGCCTCCGGCGAAGTGGGAGACCCCGATCCGTTCTTGGCGACGATGGACGCTATCGCCGCGCGCCGCCCCGACGAGGTGATCGTCTCCACCCACCCGGCCACCCAATCGGGTTGGTTGCGAAGGGACTTGATCGAGCGCATCGAGAACGCGTCGGGGCTGCCCGTGAAGCACATCGTCGTTGACCTCGCGCAGGAGGGCCTGCCGTTCGGGGTGACGCTCGTCGTGGCGCACAAGACCTCGAGCGGCGAGGAGTTGCTCGAGCATCTCAAGGCCAAGTCGAGCGGCGACGAGCGCCACCTGTTCGTGGCCGTGGTCCCGCAACAGGACCGCAGCGGCGGCGCCCACCGGGAGGCGCGCATCCGCCTCGCCGCCATGCTCGAGCGCCTCGACAGCGCGGGCCTGCTGAGCGCGGGCATGATCGGAGATCCGGACCCATACAGGGCCGTGATGAACGCGCTCGAGCTGTTCAGTGTCGACGACGTCGTCATCTCCACCCTCCCCAAAGCGCGCTCAGGCTGGCTGCGGGCGAACCTGATCGAGCGCGTCAAGGGCGCCGCGACAGTTCCGGTGGAGCACGTCGTGGCAGTCGAGTCCAATGCAACGACCGCGGCCGGAACCGCGGGCTAGGAGGGGTCACGATCATGGAGGCCGCCAGCGTCCACCATCACGGTCCCCCCGAGGCACACCGCTCGTCGCGCGTCGAGCCGCAGCTGCTTGGAATGCTGCTTTTCATCATCTCCGAGATCATGGTCTTCGGGGCCTTCTTCACGGCGTACTTCTTCATCCGCATCGCCCAGGGAGATCCCTGGCCCGCGCACGGGACGACCCTGCCGGTCGCCGTCGCAGGCGTGAACACAGCGATCCTGATGTCCTCCTCGTTCACGCTGCACTGGGCCGAGGCCGCCATCAAGAAAGGCAACCACTTCGGGTTGAAGGCTGGAATCCTCACGACGTTCCTGCTCGGGTGCGCGTTCCTGTTCATCCAGATCAACGAGTACGCCAACATCGGCTTCGCCCCCCAGGACCAGGCCCAGGCGACGATCTTCTACTCGCTCACGGGCTTGCACGGCGCACACGTGTTCATCGGTCTCGTGCTGCTCTTGATTGTTACCGTGAGAGCCTTCAGGGGCCACTACTCTCCCGCACAGCACCGCGGCGTGGAGATACCGGGCATCTACTGGCACTTCGTCGACATCATGTGGATCGTGGTCTACACCACGGTGTACATCCTCTGAGTGCTCAACCCGCTGCGCAGCGAGGACGAGGCGTTTCGTCTCCTGTTGTATGTGATCGCCGTGGTCGGGACGATCGTGGCGGTCATCCTGATCGTGCGCGCGATCCTCTGACCTCTCATCGCTTGGAACGGGACGGCACATGTGCCGTCCCGCGGACGCGCACATGTGCGCGTCCGACCAGCGGCGCATGCGCCGCTGGCTACTTCACAGTCAGAGTGCCGTACATACCGGCCGCGCGATGGCCGGGGGCTTGGCAGAAGAACGTGTAGGTGCCGGGCTTCAGCTTGACGGATATCGAGACGGTGCCCTTGGTCGTAAAGGTGCTGGCGCCGATCACGGCTCCGCTTGGGGTTGCGCCGCCGGAGCCGGCTTCAACCGCGATGTTGTGCGAGACGCCCGAGGTGTTGGGCATCGAGATCGCCACCGGGCCGGCAGTGGCGTTTGCCTTGTTGGACACATAGGAGAGTTGACCGCTCGGATCGGCGGCGATTTCGAGCTTGCCGGCCTTCTCGACGGCCGGCTTGCCCGAGCCGGGGGCCTGGACGGCATTGGCGAGCAGCCCGCTGTCCTTGCCGGGCCGAGCGACCGCTTCGGCGACATAAGCCGAGATACTGGCAAGCTTGGCTCCGCTTGCGAGCCCGCTCGGCATCGCTCCGAAGCGGTTCGGGTTTTCCACCTGACCTTCGACGGCCGTCCGCACGGCGCTGCGCTCCAAGCCTTCCTCGATGCTCGCCCGGAACGCTTCGTCGAGGTTGGGCCCTACGGTGCCCTTCGTGCTCGCACGCGCAAGCGTATGACAGGACCCGCACTTGGCCACGAACTCCTGCTTGCCGACGATCAGGTTGGCGCCCGAGCCACGCTTGACCCCGCCGCAGCCGGAGACCGCGAGTACGAGACAACACGCTCCCGCGAGCGCGCCGAGGGCGCGGGGATGGGACCCGATGTGGACTGTCCGCACAAGCATCAGCGCGGGAACTCTATCCAAAGGGTCGGGTGTCGGCTGTGCGAGGGGACCGGCCTACAACTCGCCGCTCGCGCTCGCCACGAGCTCACCTCGTGCCGCCGCGATCACACCGCGTGCGACCCCCTCCCATGACCAGCGCTCGCGCGCCACCGACACGAGCGCGGCGCGTGTTTGGGCCTTCAATCGCTTCTCTGCCCGCAGCCAGCCCACGACCCGCTCCGCGATCGCCCGCACGGCGTCGTCGTCGACCGGAAACGAGAGCCACGGCGCCGCCTGTGAGGGGACCTCGCGTGCGAGCACCTCGCTCACCTCCGCCAGCCCGGAGTGGCCCGCGCTGACGGGCAGCACACCACACGCGGCCGCCTCGACGGCAACCATTCCGAATGCCTCCGGGAACGTGCTGGGGACGACAAGCGCCTCACACGCGGGCAGCATGTCGGCCAACTCCTCGTGGTCGAGCCGGCCGGTGAACACGACGCGCTCGCCCAGCGGCCCGGCCGCACGGCGATAGGCAAGCTCCGGAGCCTCCCCATCCGCCGCTTGTGAGGGCTTTCCCGCCTCCGATGGCTTCCCCTCCTGTCCCGCCTTCGCGCCCGGCAGCGAGTCAAGGAACGCAAGCAGGTGGCGCAAAGGGACATCGGTCGCGCTCTCGACCTCGCTTGCGCCATCGCTGTGGCCCTCCAGGGCACGTCCAGCGCGCGCGACTTCCCGTGCGCCCTCCAGGTCTCCGTCCGCGAGACTGGCTACCAGTCGTTCGAGTCCCTGGCGATAGGCGCCAAAGCCAATAATCGCGAGTCGCGCGTCGGGCGCCGATCGCAGGACGAGCGGCCACGCCGCAATCAAGAGGTCCACGCCCTTGCTGACAATCAGCTTGCCCACAAACGCGACGAGCACGCCCTTTCCGTTCAAAACCCGCTCAATGGCGTCCGCCGCCGCCCCGTCATCGCGCGCAAATGCGCTCGACTGCTCCTGGAGGGACGGGACGGCGCCGGCGCGCAGGCGGTCGCGCAAGTCGCGCATGGCCCCCTCGGCCTCGTGCGCGTCGCGTGGAGCGAAGCGTTCGACATCGACTCCCGGCGGCCCGAGCCGGGTGCGCTGCTTGACCCGTAGCCCGCCCACCCCCTCGAGCGCTCGCCAGAGACTCTCGGCGGTGTGCCTGGAGCCGACAAGCACCGTCTTAGCTCCCGCCAGCCCCTCGCGCGCGAACTCCAGAAAGCGCTCGGGTTCGGGCTTGACCGTGTACTCCAGCGCGCTACCGTGAACCTTGACGGCGTAGGGCGTCCTGGCGCCGATGGAACGCTTCAGTATCACCGGACCCATCACCAGGTGATTGGCAAGCGCGATGTCCAGAGCCACCCGCTCCGCCACCTCGCGCACCGCATTCACGTTGGCTCGTATGTACGCCGCTACCTCGCTGTCGCTACAGCGGGCGAACGTCTTCGCCTCGATCCCCTCGTAGCGGTCCTGCACGTACACCGGCAGCAGGCCGCCGATATCGGGCCTGTACACGGTGCATCCGGGCAATCCGGTGCGTGAGCCGTCAAGCGGGGTCATCTCGAGCTTCCCCGCATCCCAGTCGCCGGCCGCGCTCACGAACGCGTGGCGCTCCGGATGGCGGTCCTGGCTGAACAGGTGCACCTCGTGCCCGAGCTTCACGAGCGCTTCGGCAAGACGCGCGTTGTAGACGTTCGAGCCCGTCCCGCTCAACAGATAGCCGTGGAAGATCAGGATGCGCACCGCAGGCAGACTACTCGTGGGTTGGTTTCCATTTGGGGGCGCCCCACGCGTGCGCGCGCGGGCACGCGATGGGGACCTACACACCAAGGGGACACGCCTCACGACGCCCGCACGCTCCGCTAAAGTGCCGGGCGTGAGCACTAATCAGCTCTATCGCCTGCGCACCGCCTCCACTGGACGCGAGCTTCTGATCGAGGCTGCTCCCGGCGAGATATACCGCGATCGCGACACCGGCGAGCCGATGGAGATCGTGGGCAAGCTGCTACCGCTCGCCCCGGACGCCTCGCGCTTGCCATGGGCGGTGGAGAACTTGCGCTTCTGCCCGTGGTGCGACCAGCTGGCTCAGAGGGACCTTAACGACTGTCCCACTTGCCACCGCCGGATGGGTCCGCTCGGCGCGTGACTACGACCTCGCATCGCTCTCGTCTTGTTGCGCTCGCCGCGAGCGCCCTTCTCCTCCTCGTCGCCACCGGCCTCAGCGCTTGCGGTGGTAGCAGCGTCTCGGATGTGACCCCCAAGAGCACCCCCGAAATCACTCCTCCCAACAACACCGCCGCGGAAAAGGAAGCAACCGAAACCACCGCCACCTCGACGACCGCCGCCAAAACGTCCACTGGCGCCACCGGCGAAGAATCGCCCACGAGCTCCACCGGCGGCAGCGAATCGAGCGGCGAAAGCTCCTCCGAAAGCGGCTCGGGCTCCTCGGAAAGCGGCGCCGCCGGAGGGACCTCGGCGGGAGGCGAATCCTCCGAAAAAGCCTCAAGCGAAAAAGCGCCGTCCGAAAAATCCTCGGGCAGCGTCGAATCCAGCGGCGGGGCCAGCGCGCCCTAACCAATCAGGGCGTTGAGATCAGGGTCGCGCTGTAGGTGAGGCGTGCGGTCTGGTAGAGGCAGTAGTACTGAACCGTCGAGCCCACCGTTATGTGCGCGGTCTGGGTGCCGGTCGTGGTGCACTGGCCCTTGCCCCGACTCGCCCTCCAAGATGTCCCCTTGCCGAAGCCGAGTGCCAGCGCAGGGGCCCAAGAGGGCACCGTGAGGGCCACCACGTCGCCCTTCTTGACCGGCAGTGTCGAGGCGAGCGGGAACTGGGCGGTCTTGCCAAAGTAGGGTTCGAGCAGGACCACGGGGCTCTGGCTGATGAGCTTGTAACCGAGTTTGGGGTTCTTTTGGGCTCGCAATATCGCGATCCCAGCCGAGGACGGCCCGCCCTCGTTTGCATTGAAGAACTTGATCTGGGCGGCGTTGGGCTTGCCGAGCGCGATCGTCCACGCCACGACGGTCCCCGCCCTGGGGGCGGACTCCGGGTTGGTATTCGTTTCGACCTTGACCTGGAAGCCGGTGGTGCGGCTCACGGCAAGGCACGACGGCGTTGGGCAGCTTGGGACCGTCGGCGGAGTCGTGGCTGGGATCACGCCGACTTCGCTGAGGGTCGCAAGCGAGCCGGCGGGCAGGATGAGAGCCAGGCCGCAGCCGGCAACGATGACTGTGATTACACGTTTCATGTGGGCCATTCAACAGGAACACGCAGATGGGGGCGATGTAGCGGTGCGATGCGCACTGCCCTTCGGCCCCCTCGACATGCCCTCCAAGTTCGACGCGCGCCCCGCCATTCCCCCTTGGCGAGCCGCATTTCGCCGGCCGATTGGGCGTGCAAGCCGCTATTCCCCCTTGATTGCGGCGGCCGCTACGGCTATCTCGTCCGGGTCTCCAGGAGTCGGCAGCCACGGCAGCCGCATCGGATCGCCCTGGTAGCGCGGGATCACGTGCAGGTGGAAGTGAAACACTGTCTGCCACGCCGCCGACCCGCAAGAGTTGATGACGTTGATCCCGTCGGCCTTCAGGCTCTCCTTGGCGCGGGCCGCGAGACGCTGAGCCGCGGCGCTCACGGCCGCGAGATCGCGAGGTTCGATGCTCAAGAGATCGGGCGCGTGCCGGCGCGGAACCACGAGCGCATGCCCGCGTGTGGCGGGGTTGACGTCCATGAAGGCGATCGTATGCTCGTCCTGGTCGACTATCGTCGCCGGCAACTCGCCCGCAACGATCTTGCAAAAAATGCAGTCTTGCTCGCTCACGGGGCCCAATCCTAGCCCCCGGCTCGGTTGACAAAGGCGACCGCCTGCTCGCGGGTTCTCACCTCGCCGGTGTATTGGGCCCGTGCGAGCTCGACCAAAAGCTCGCCCACGCGCGGCCCGAGCGGGATGTCGAGCTCCCGTGCGAGCTCGTCGCCGCGCAACAGCGGCCTGGGCGACCCGTGTGCGTGCCAGTGCAGCGCGTCTGCGAGCATCATGCGTGCCAGTGCCACGTGCGCCTCAATCGCCTCATCGGCTTTCGACCCGCGCGTGGCGAGCCGGTCGCAGACCGACAGCAGCGTGACGTCCACCTCGACCGGGTCGCACTCGCGCAGGTAGGCGAAGACGGTGTCACGCGCGAGCGGCTGTGGCTCGTGGACGAGGAAGCCGAGTCTCAGATGGTGGCGCACGAGTCCCGCCACGTGCCCGCGCAGACGCACGCTCGCGCGCAGCCGCCCGAGCACATTGTGGGCGAGATCGGCGCCCAGCACGTCGTGCCCGATAAACGTCACGCGTCTGTCCAGCGGCCGCACCTTGCGGGTGGCGGGCTTGGCTGCATCGTGAAGCAACGCCGCCCAGCGCAGGCCCTCGCCCCGCGTCATCCCATCCGCAAGCGGCTCGGCGAGCAGCGCCAGCACCTCGGCGCGACGCTCCTCCGAGCACGCGAGCGTCGGGTGGCCTGGCCCATCGGCCAAGGCGAGCGCCTCCTCGCCTTGCTCGCCCAGGATCGCCCCCGCACGTGAGCCCGTGAGCGCGATCGCGCGCTCGAGCACCTCGAGCGTATGGCCGTACACGTCGAGGTGGTGAAAGCGGCTCTGCTCCACGCCGCGCATCGCCTCGATCTCGGGCAGCACCACGGCTGTGGCGCCCAGATCGCCCATCGACTCGAGCCCGCGCAGAGCCTGCTCTGAGGCGACGATCCGCTGTAGCTCCAAGAACACGCGCTCGGGCGAGACGTCCGCGAGTCGCCCCACCTGTCTGCGCGCAGCCGCCAGCGCATCCGGCTCGGCCTCCAGATCAAGCTCCACAGCGACGCGTACGAGCCGCAGCACCCGCAGCGGATCGTCCTCAAAGGCGGCAGGCCCTGCGCAGCGCAAGCGTCCGGCACGCAGGTCGGCGAGACCCCCCAGCGGGTCAAGCGGCTCTCCCCCGTCCACGGGCTCGGCGATCGCGTTGACGGTGAAGTCGCGCAGCGCAAGATCGGCCTCGAGCGAGCCTCCTCTCATTCCCTCCACGTCGACCTGCCATGAGCCCTCGCGCCCCACCACCCGCCATGCCCCGAACTCCTCGGAAAGAGCGAAGCACGCGGCGCCGCCACCGCCATCGCTCCTTGCCGCCGCCGCGATGGCGCGCGCCGCCTGCCCAGGATCGCCATCCACGACGATGTCCACGTCCGCCACGGGCCGTCCGAGCGCGCGATCGCGTACCGCTCCGCCCACGAGCCACGCCGTCCGCCCGGCGAGCGCCGAGCGGACGATCTCGAGCACCTCGGCGCTCACACCAGCTCGCCGTCGCGATAGTAGACGCGTGGCACCCGCACAGTGAGAGCACAGGTGACCTCGTAGTTGATCGTGCCCATTCGCCGCGCCACCTCCTCGGCGGTGATGCGCTGCTCTGCGCGCGCCCCGATCAAGACCGCCTCGCCACCGCACAGCGCGGGCGCGCCGGCCTCCGCGCCCAAGTCGACGGTAAGGTTGTCCATGCTGACCGTCCCGACGATCGGACGGCGCTGTGAGGCGATCAGGACATCCGCATTGCCCGACAGCGCCCGCCGCCAGCCATCGCCATAGCCGATTGGGAGCACCCCCAGGAACGTGTCGCCGTCGGCTACAAAGCGCCTGCCATAGCCGGCGCTCTGGCCCGGCGCGCACACCTTGACCTCGGCCACATAGGAGACCAGCTCGAGCGCCGGGTCCAATCCGGCGGAGAGCGGATCGACTCCGAACGGGTCCATGCCGTACGCGGCTATCCCGCAGCGCACCATGTCGAAGTGAGCGTTCTTTGCGCGCAAGGTGGCTGCGCTGTTGGCGGCGTGCACCACGATCCGCGGATGCTCGGCCTTGACCCGAGCCGCCCAGCGGGCGAACACGTCGAGCTGTTGCTCGAAGAACGGGTCGTCGCGATCGTCGGCGGTCGCAAAGTGCGTCATCGCCCCGGCTAGCTCGACGCCGGATGTACAGGCAGCCAGCGCGACGACCTCGAATGCCTCCCCGGGATCGCGTGTGCCGAGGCGCCCCATGCCGCTGTCGAGCTTCACGTGTACCCGTCCGCCTCCGGCCTGCGCCACGGCGCGAACTCCATCTGCGTGCCACACGACGACGTCCGCGCTGGCCTTGAGCGCTTCGCGCAGCTCCACGTCGCTGAGCGCGCCCATTACGAGTATCCGCACGTCCTCGAAGCCGGCCTGTCTCAGTTCAACCGCCTCGCGCGCCCCCGCCACCGCCAGCCAACTCGCCCCTCCGCGAAGCGCTGCACGCGCGCTCGCCGCCGCTCCGTGCCCATAGCCGTCAGCCTTCACGACGACGCACAACTCGCATGCATGCTCAAGCTCACTGCGCAAACGAGCGCAATTACGCTCGATCGCGGCCAGGTTGACGCGCGCGAGAGCGCGGCGCACGGTCACGCCCCCGCCGGCCCGCTCGAGCACTCCGTCACGCGGAGTCATGCGCTTCTCACTGCCGGTAGGGCGGCGATGACATCGCCCGCGATCACGCCCTCCGCGGAGCCCTGTCTGCGTGCCGCCTCGCGTCCAGCC
>JBARJU010000316.1:0-2506 GCA_049800435.1 Solirubrobacteraceae bacterium | reverse complement strand
ATCATGAGCTGTTCTTCTCGCGCACCCGCTCCCAAGCACTCAAGGGGGCCGACGTGGCGCTCGTGATCGGTGTTCCCATGGATTTCCGGCTCGGCTTCGGTGGCTCGTTCGGAGAGAACACTTCGATCGTGGCGATCGACGTGGTCGAGCCCTCGCGCACGCATCCACGCGAACCGGCGGTGGAGCTGTACGGCGACCCGTCGTCCACGCTCGCCGACCTGGGCGCCGCGGCGGGCGCCAAGGCGCTTCCCAGCGAGCCCTGGCTTGCCGAGTTGCGCGCCGCCGAGAGCGAGCGCCGCGATGCCGAGCGAGCCGAGCTCGAGGACGATCGCGCCCCACTTCACCCGATGCGCCTGTACGCCGAGCTCGCGCGCGTGCTCGACCGCGACGCGATCGTCGTCGGCGATGGCGGCGACTTCGTGTCGTATGCGGGACGCGTCGTGGACAGCTACCAGCCGGGCTGTTGGCTCGATCCGGGGCCGTTCGGATGCCTTGGCACGGGGCCCGGGTATGCGCTTGCGGCGAAGCTCGCCCACCCCGAGCGTCAGGTGGTCCTGTTGCTCGGCGACGGCGCGTTTGGGTTCTCCGGGATGGAGTTCGACACGCTCGCACGTCACGGGGTCAACGTCGTGGGCGTGATGGGCAACAACGGCATCTGGGCGCTCGAGAAGCACCCGATGGAGTTCCTGTACGGATATTCGGTGGCGGCCGACCTGCGTCCCGCCACGCGCTATGACCAGGTGGTCGAGGCACTCGGCGGGTATGGCGAGTTCGTGGAGCGCCCCGCGGACGTCGTGCCCGCGATCGAGCGGGCATTCGAGTCGGGCAGGCCGGCGCTCGTCAACGTGCTCACCGACCCCACCGTCGCCTACCCGCGCAAGTCGAACCTTGCTTGACCCGCGCGAGTCGGCCTCGCCTCACCGGCGAGTCCAAGCTCGCCTGAGGTAAGCCGCCGGCGCGGCTTACATGCGGGGCTCGACGCGAGGAAGCCGCCCTTGTGGACGGCTTCCTCTGGGGGGCTTTGGCTTCGAGGCATAGGCAGGGGTGCGAGCCTCGAGGCCGGTATGCGGCCCGTTAGCGGACCGTCGATCGCTCGACGCTCGCACGGGTCTATGGACCGGTGCGGAGGGACGCGACAGAGTCCCGTGCCTCCACTGCCGATAAGCCCTCTTCGACAGATTTTCGCGAACTGATCAAATCGACACTGACACGTTCGAACGGATGTCCATTCGCGCTCCCCCAGGGGCGTGAGAGGCGTGGTGGTCGCATTTTCCGAGTGGCCAGGAACAGGCGTCGCGCGGCTCGACCGTGGCAACCCCGCTGTAGGCGATCGCGTGCTCAGCCGAGGCCAGCGAGGCGGAGCGTCCCCCCGCGCAGGATGTCATGCTCTGAGACCTCAACCTCCTGGAGGTCGAACGCGCGCATCGCCTCATCCAGCAGGATCATTCCCGCGACGATCGTGGGGGCCCTGTCCGGGTGAAGTCCGACGACCTGCCGCCGCTGGGCTTCGCTCATGTCGGCCAGGCGGGCGATCAACAGTTCGACCGTGGCGAGCAACAGCGGGTAGCCGTGCACGCGCTCGGGGTCATACGGGTCGAGCTCTTGGTCGATCGCGGCGGCCGAGGTGGCGGTGCCGGCCACGGCGATGGCGCGCGTGACGGCGCTGCGCTGAGCCGCCGGAACGCCGCCGAGGAAGATCGTGCGCGTGTCGGCGGCAAGCTCCTGTAGCTCGCTGGGGGCGGGCGGGTCGGTGTGGATGTGGCGCTCGCTCATGCGCAACACTCCCGCCTGCACGGATACATGGAACGAGGCCTCGTGGTCGGCGCCGACGATGAACTCGGTCGAGCCCCCGCCGATGTCGATTACCACGGTCGGCTCGGTGGACGACACGTCGCGGTCGCTCATAGCACCGAGAAACGTGAGCTGTGCCTCCTCGTCTCCCGATAGCACGCGGGCGTCGAGGCCGAACCCGGAGCGCACCCGCTCGGTGAACTCGGCGCCGTTTGAGGCGTCCCTGACGGCGGAGGTGAGCACGGCCATGTTCGCCTCGCACTCGTACCGGTCGATCGTGGCGCGGTAGTCGCTGAGCGTGGCCACGACTCGTCCGATCGCCTCCTCGGAGAGCTTGCCCCCCGCGTCCACCTCCTCGCCAAGTCGCGTCACCTGCGACTCGCGATGCAGGTCCTCGACCGCCCCCGTCGCGGAATCGACGTCTGCCACGAGCAGGCGGGTCGAGTTCGTGCCGATGTCGACGACAGCCGTGCGCATAGGGCGAGGATCGTAGGGCAATAGGCTCATAGGAGGCCACGCGAAGGGAGAGTTGCAAGTGAGCACCACCCATACCGCTCAACACACGAACGAGGTTGTGCCACGAGCGAGGCCACTGGCACGGCGCTCGTGACAGGCGCCAACAGGGGCACCGGCCGCGAGGTCGCCCGTCAGCTGGCGGCGCGCGGACCGCACCTGGCTTTGCCCCACGCGACGGGCCGGGCACGCACGCATACGC
>JBARJU010000315.1:0-8056 GCA_049800435.1 Solirubrobacteraceae bacterium | reverse complement strand
GGATGCGGCCGATTGCCTTCGCGAGGCTTTGTCCTCGGGCTCGACGTGGCACCACCACGTCTTCGCCCTTGCGTCCGCGCCTCGCTCGACACTCGACCACCCCAGCCGCACATCCCTTCCGGGATAGGCCCCTAGACTGCTCGCATGGTCGAAGACCTGATTGAGCAGATCGAGTCCCGCTTCGCCGAGCTCGGCGAGCAGATGACCGAACCCACCGTCATCGGCGACCGCGAACGCTACGCCGAGGTCGGCCGTGCCTATCGCCAACTCGAGCCGGCCGCAAAGCTTGCGATGCAGTGGCGCCGCGCGAGCGACGACGCGGCGGGTGCGCAAGAGTTGATCTCCGAGGTGGGAGAGGATCCCGAGTTGCGCGAGATGCTCGACGGAGCGCGCGAGCGCATCGAGCGGCTCGAGGAGGAGATCCGCTTCGCGATGGTCGAGCGCGATCCCAACGACGAGAAGAACGTGATCGTCGAGATCCAGGGGGGCGCGGGGGGCGACGAGGCGGGACTGTGGGCCGGCGACGTGTACCGGATGCTCGACCGCTATGCCGAGCGTGCGGGCCTGAAGCCCGAGCCGCTCGAGATCGGCGAGGGCAAGTACACCTTCGCGATCAAGGGCGAGGGCGCCTACTCGATCTTCAAGTTCGAGGGCGGCACACACCGTGTGCAGCGCGTCCCCCAAACCGAGTCCCAGGGGCGCATCCATACATCGACCGCCACGGTAGCGGTGCTCCCCGAAGCCGAGGATGTCGACGTCGAGGTCAACCCCGGCGACCTACAGATCGACGTGTACCGCTCCTCCGGCCCGGGCGGACAGTCGGTCAACACGACCGACTCCGCGGTGCGCATCACTCACAAGCCTTCGGGGATCGTCGTGTCTATGCAGGACGAGAAGTCCCAGCTTCAAAACCGGGAGAAGGCTTTGCGCGTGCTGCGCGCTCGTCTGTACGAGCGTGCTCTGGCCGAGCAGCAGTCAGAGCTTGCCGCCGACCGTCGATCACAGGTCGGCACCGGCGACAGGGCCGAGAAGATCCGCACCTATAACTACAACGAGCGGCGCGTCACCGACCATCGCATCAAGCTTACGGTCCACAATCTGGACCAGATCCTCGAAGGCGAGTTGCGTGAGATCACAGCCGCTTTGCAGGCGGATGAGAAGCGCCGTCGCCTCGAGGCCCAGACGGCCGTCTGACCCCGAGGAAGGGCCTCAGGAAATGTCTTCCTCGCATGTTGGACCGCTCAAGCGCGGAACGCCGGTCCGAGACGCGCTGGACGGGGCCGTCACGGCGATCGCGGCAGCCGGCTGCGAAACGCCGCGACTCGATGCCGAATTGCTTCTTGCTAATGCGCTCGGGGTCTCACGCGAGCGCCTGTTCATCGCCTGCCTGCCTGCCTACCCCCCGGGGGGTGTGCCCTCTGGGGTGGCCCCCGTCATCGGGGATACCCGGGGTGACGGCGAGTTGACCGTCGCCGGCACGGCGGTGCGCACCATCCAGGACTTCGTGCGGCGTCGCTCCGTGCTCCGCGAGCCCGTCGCCTACATCCTTGGCCGTCGCCACTTCCGTCGCCTGGAGCTGGCGGTCGATCGCCGTGCGCTGATTCCGCGTCCCGAGACCGAGCTGCTTGTCGAGGTCGCGCTCAGGCTGCCCCATGGGGCACGCGTGCTCGACGTCGGCACCGGCAGTGGCGCGGTCGCGCTTGCGCTGAAGGACGAGCGCCCCGACCTGCAGGTCACCGGCAGCGATCTGAGCGACGACGCGCTAGAGCTTGCGCGAAGCAACGGTAAGCGCCTCGGCCTCGAGGTGCATTGGCTCCACGCCGACTTGCTCGAGGGTGTGACAGACGAGCTCGACGCGATCCTCTCGAACCCGCCGTACATTCCCGACGGCGATCGCGCTTCGCTCGCCCCGGAGATCTTGCGTCACGAGCCGGCCTCGGCGCTGTTCGCCGGAGCGGACGGCCTCGACGTGATCCGCGAGCTGGTCGCTCGGGCCGGTGGGCGACAGGGGACGGGTATGCTCGCGCTCGAGGTCGGCGCAGGTCAGGCATCCACCGTTGCCGAGCTGATGGGCGCCGCCGGCTTCGGCACGGTGCGCGCCGAGCGCGACCTGGCCGGGGTCGAGCGTGTCGTCGTCGGGGAACGGTGAGCACGCGTGACGCCTCTCCTCACCGCGGGCGACGCGATGCGGCTGCAGGAGTGCCTTGCCGGCGACGGTGTCGCCCTGATCCCCACCGACACGGTCTACGGACTCGCGTGCAACCCCGACAGTGAGCGCGCCGTCAGGCGCCTCTACGAGCTCAAGGGACGTCCCTCGGCCAAGCCCGCGGCCGTCATGTTCTTCGCGCTCGACCCCGCGCTGCTGCCGGGACCGGTCACGCTGCTGCTGGCAAATCCGCGCCGGCGCTTCCCGCTCGCCTGCCTGCCCGTGCCCGAGAGGGGGCGCTCTTCAGGGTGTGGCCCCTCCGGCGCGCGACTTGACGTTCTCGGTGTGCGTGTCCCGTCCCTCGACGGTCCGCTCGCCGCGCTGAGCGGCGTGAGCGTCCCGGCGCTGCAGTCGAGCGCCAACCTCTCCGGTGACCCCTCTCCGCGGCGCTTCGAGGATGTGCCGGCGGCGCTGCGAGCAGCCGCCGACCTGGTGCTCGACGGGGGAGATCTGCCGGGCACCGCGTCGACGGTGATCGATCTGTCCGACTACGAGCGGAGCGGCAGCTGGCGCATCGTGCGCGACGGGCCGCTCGAACGCTCATCGCTCGAACGGGCGCTGGGCTGACGGCGCTCGAACATTTGTTTACTTTATTTGACGCGGCACACCGATTGGTTAGCGTGCTCCGCACCAGGGTTCGGAGCTGTTGCTCGAGGAGAACCTGGCTGGAAGAGGCGCATAACTTTGCAACCAACCGGTGGGCCGTATCGGCTACGTCGACCTGCCGGAATACATGGAGGTAACAAAATGAGGCTCACGAAAGAGCGACGAGCACGCCTGTGCGTGCTCGCGAGTGTTACGGCAGTGGCGCTCGGGACCGGCGCGGGTGTCGCGTCCGGATCGGGTGTCGAACCGACGTCATACAGCAACACGCTGGAATCGGGCTCCAGCGTGACGATCACGAAGACCGTTCACACACCTGCGATCCCCCCCAACCCCGACATCGTGTTCCTGTCGGACACGTCGGGGTCGATGGAAGCGACGATCGAAAACGTTAAAGCCAACGCCACAAGCATCATGAACACGGTGAACGAAGCTCAGCCTCCGGGGGCGACGGCGGAGTTCGCCGCCGCGGACTACAAGGACGGCAGGCCGGGAGAAGAACCGGAAGGCTGCAACACCGATCCATATGCGTTCAACCTGGGCCAGTCCCTCACAACAACCCTCCCAGCAGTGCAGAGCGCGGTCAACGCCTGGAAAGCGGAAGGCGGGTGCGATGCGGAAGAATCCCAGATCAACGCCCTCTACACGCTGGCCACCGACGGAGTCGGCTTCCGCGGCGACTCGACGCGGGTAGTCGTGTGGTTCGGCGACGTCGCCGGTCACGACCCCGATCTCGGGCACACGCTGAACGAAGCGGTCGAAGCGCTCAAGGCCGCGCACATCCGTGTGATCGCGGTGCCTGTCAAAACCGAAGAAGCCGGGCTCGACGCGACCGGCCAGGCGACCTTCGTCGCCAATGAAACGGGCGGTCAGGTGCTGCCCGAAGGCTCGCCCGAAGAAGTCTCGAAGAAGATCCTCGAAGGCCTCGAAAACCTGCCGGTCACAGTCACGCCGCAACCGAGTTGCGACACGGGCCTGTCGGCGAGCTACGACGCCGCCAGCAAGACGGTCACCAGCGGCTCCGACGTCACCTTCGAAGAGACGTTGAGCGTGGCATCCAACGCGCCGGACGGCGGTGTGCTCAAATGCAACGTCGACTTCCTGCTCAACGGTATGAGCGAGTCCGGCTTCCAGCAGTCGGTGGCGATCGCGGTGCCGCTGCGCCCGACCGATCTCTCGCTCGAAAAGTCTGTCTCGCCGTCGTTCGTGACGGAGGGGCACAACGTCACCTACACGATGACGGCGACGAACAGCGGCACGGACCCCGATAAGAACGTCTCGGTCAGCGACCCGCTGCCCGCAGGCGAGAGCTTCGTCTCGGGCGATCCCGGTTGCACGGAAGCGGCGAACGTCGTCACGTGCGAATACGGCACGCTGGGAGCGGGTGAAACGGCGAGCAAGTCATTCGTCGCGGCGATCGCAAACGGCGCTCCGTCGTCGATCGCGAACACGGCGACGGTCACGGGCGAACGGCCCGACTCGAACCCCGCCAACAACTCGGCGTCGACGACGCTGACGGTCAACCACAACCCGATCTGCACCAAGCTCACCGCAGGCCCGCCGCTATGGCCACCGAACCACAAGCTGCACGTGGTCACGGTGAGCGGCGCAACCGATCCCGATGGCAACCCGCTGACGACCACGATCACGGGCGTCACGCAGGACGAGCCGCTGAACGGACTCGGTGACGGCGACACCTCGCCCGACGCCTTCCCGGGACCGGCCTCCAACCAGGCGCTCATCCGCGCGGAGCGGAGCGGGCTCGGTGACGGACGGGTCTATGTGCTGCACGTCTCGGTGTCCGACGGCCTCGGTGGCGAATGCACCGGCACCGCCGCGGTCAGCGTCCCGCACGATCAGAGTGGACGCCCGGCCGTGGACTCCGGTCAGGCCTACACCGACTTCTAGGAGTTTCCTAGGAGCCGGATGCTGTGTCGAAGAGGCCCGCCCCCGGCGGGCCTCTTCGCACGGAGCTCCGCGCGTCCGCGCGTGCTAGCCTCGTAAAGCGCAGCCGCGACTGGCGCAAGAGGTGGAATCGACCACCGGGAAGCGGCTGAGAACTGTCGCCGCGCGCCTGGGCACTCACACCGTCACCCACGATTGGGAGCGCGCCGATGTCCGATCTCAGCCCCGACTACTTCAACCGCCCGCTTGTCGATGTAGACCCCGAGGTCGCCGCCGCGTTGCGCGGCGAGCTCGAGCGCCAGCAGAACACGCTCGAGATGATCGCCTCGGAGAACTTCGTGCCTCAGGCGGTGCTCGAATGCCAGGGGTCGGTGCTCACCAACAAGTACGCCGAGGGCTATCCCGGACGACGCTACTACGGCGGCTGCGAGTGGGTCGACGTGTCAGAGCAGCTTGCGATCGACCGCGCCAAGGACCTGTTCGGGGCCGAGCACGCCAACGTGCAGCCTCACTCCGGCGCTCAGGCCAACACGGCCGTCTACCACGCGTTGCTCAACCCGGGGGACACGATCATGGGCCTGTCGCTCGCCCACGGTGGTCACCTAACACACGGCATGAAGATCAACGTGTCAGGCCGCCTGTATGACATCGCCGCCTACGAGGTGGATCGCGAGACGAGCACGATCGACATGGACGAGGTCGCGCGCATCGCCCGCGAGCGCCGCCCCAAGCTGCTGCTAGCCGGCTGGTCGGCCTACCCGCGCCAGCTCGACTTCGCGCGCTTCCGCGAGATCGCGGATGAGGTCGGGGCGCTCTTGATGGTGGACATGGCTCACTTCGCCGGGCTGGTCGCCGCGGGCCTTCACCCCAACCCGGTGTCCTATGGCGCCGACGTCGTCACGACGACCACCCACAAGACGCTCGGGGGCCCGCGCGCCGGGATTATCCTTTGCAAGCGGGAGTACGCCAAGAAGATCGACTCGGCCGTCTTCCCAGGCCAGCAGGGCGGCCCGCTCGAGCATGTCATCGCCGGCAAGGCGGTGGCCTTGAGGATTGCCGCGAGCGAGCTGTTCGCAGAGCGCCAACGCCGCACGGTTGAGGGCGCGAGGGCGTTCGCCGAGCAACTCCTCAAGGCCGGCCATGGCATTAACGTGCTCACCGGCGGCACCGACGTGCACCTCGCGCTCGTCGACCTGCGTGCCTGTGAGCCCGAGTTGACCGGCCGCCAAGCCGAGGACCGCCTGCACGAGATCGGCGTTACCGTCAACCGCAACGCCGTCCCCTTTGACCCGCGTCCGCCGATGGAGGCCTCGGGCCTGCGCATCGGCACGCCCGCGCTTGCCACCCGCGGCCTGCAGGTCGAGGACTTTGTTGAGGTCGGCCAGATCGTCGCGGTCGCGCTCACTCCGGAGTTCGAGGCGCGCAAGGACGAGCTCTCCGAGCGCGTCCAGGCGATCGTCGAGCGCTATCCGCTGTACGAGCATCTGAACACGCCGGCTGTCGCATAGTCAAGTTCCGGAGCACCACGCGCGTGGGGCTGGCTGGAGTGGGGGCATACCGGTCGGTGGTGTCGTGAAAAGTGGACGCTCCACGCGTGCGTGGGGCAGCCCGTTTTTGGGACAACCACATCCCGACCCGCCCTGATGACGACCACGCCTGCGATGCTTTCGCAGGCCGATGGCCCACCTCAACGAGCTCGACGCGCTTTACGCATTCCTTGCCGCCGCTGCTGTGGCGGCGCTGCTTACGCCGCTCACGATGCGCCTGGCGACCGCGGTGGGCGCCGTGGACGAACCGCGCGAGCGGGGCTTGTCGAGTCGCGCCACGCCGCTGCTCGGTGGCCTTGCGATCTTCGCGGGAGTGCTCGTTGCCATGCTGGCGTTCCTGCCCGCGGGCTACGGCTCGAGCCACCAGCTATGGAACGGGGTGCTTATCGCCGCGGCGCTGATCACGGCGGTGGGCGCCCTGGACGATCGCTTCGACCTGCCGCCGATCGCCAAGCTTGCCGGTCAGATCGCGGCTGCCGTGATCGTGGTGCACTTTGGCGTCGTCGTGAAGTCGATCACGCTGCCGTTCATTGGTGTGCTCGCATTCCCCAAAGCGGGGGCCACCAACGCCGGACCAGCGCTCACCGTGATCGGGCTTGTGGTGATGATGAACGTCGTCAACCTCTCCGACGGCGTCGACGGGCTCGCCTCTGGCGTGTGCGTGATCATCGCCGGCACGCTTGCCGTCATCGCGTTCGATCTCCAACGCGTCGAACCGGGTGTGCTCGCGGCGCTGACGGCCGGTGCGGCTCTCGGCTTTCTCATACACAATTTCCCGCCCGCGTCGAGCTTCATGGGCGATTGCGGCTCCAACCTGCTCGGCCTCCTGATGGGCGTGGTGACCGTCGAGGCGGCCGTCAAGACGCCCGTCGTCATCTCGTTCGTGCTGCCCCTGATCCTGCTCGCCGTGCCCTTCCTCGACACCACCTTTGTGGTCCTCAAGCGCCTGAAGTACCGCCGTCCGATCTATGCCCCCGACAGCGAGCACTTTCACCATCGCATGGCCCGCATCGGCTTCTCATCCAGACGCACGATCGCCTACCTGTACACGTGGACACTGATGCTCGCGGGTCTCGCGCTCGCGCTTCGCTTCGTGCCCTACTCAGATCACAAAGGCCACCTGCACACGGGCTGGACGGCGGTGCTCGTCGGGCTCGCACTGCTGGTGGTGGCGGCCAGCGTTTACCTGGTGTACGTGCTTGAGATCCTAAAGTTCCGCGGGCTCGACTCGCGGCGGCTGCGCCGACTGCGACCCGATGCTTCGCCGGAGGAGATCGAGCGCGGCATCGCGCTCGACCTGGAGACCGGCGAATACGACACCGTCGTGGCTGGCGACTCCTCGGCGGGGCGCGACCCGGTGGGGGAGGTGCCGATTGGGACTGAGCAGCGGGTCGGCGAGCGGCAGGTGGATCAGAATCGCGTACATGCACAGAACGAGCGTGGCGACGCGCAGTCGGCGGCTGTCGGCGATGGCGGCCAGGGGGAGCGCCCAGATCGCATACCAGGGCAACAGCCAGGCGGTCGATAGCAGCAGTGCGAGCGTCGCCCAGCCGGCCATCGCCCGCCAGTCCGCTCCGCGCGCGGTACGCCACAGCGTGAGCGCCAACGCGAGCGCGAAGCCACCCAGGAACAGGTGACGCCACCAGGCGGGCACCCCGCTCAGGCCGAGGAGCCGCGCGGTCTCTGCCGGGATGCTGTGGGTTGCGATCAGCTGCTGTTGCTCGCTCAGGGCGGCCGCGAACCCCAGCGCGTGCGAGCCGAAGCCGAGGACCGCCACGATCGCCAGGAGCATGAG
>JBARJU010000314.1:0-1996 GCA_049800435.1 Solirubrobacteraceae bacterium | reverse complement strand
CCCTCACGATCGAGCAGCTGTGGGACGCGATGGGCGCGCGCCTCGACGGCCCGCGCGCCTGGGACACCCGCATCGTGCTCGCCTGGGACTTCACCGATGTCTGCGAGCGCTGGACGCTCACGGTCGAAAACGGGGCGCTCAGCACCGTCCGCGGCCGGCTCGACCCCGACGCGCACGCCACCGTCACGCTCACCCGCGCCGCCCTCGACGCGATTCTGCTAGGCGACGGCGCTGCTCTGTTCTCAAGCGGCGCCATCGCCCTCGCGGGAGACGGCGCCAAGCTGGGCGAGTTTCTCGCACTCCTCGACGAAGGCGACCCCGCCTTCGAGATCGTCACACCCTGAGCGCCCTCCGGCCGGCCCAGACAGCGTGCACCTGGACTTTTGTGAGGTCGCGATCTGTGAGGCTGGTGAGCTGCGCTCGACGGGTCGGATCGAGACGACGCCGGAGCGCCTTGAGTTGTTCGCCGGGAGTCTTGGCCCGGGGGATCGGGTGGCGTTGGAGGTGACGGGGAACGCGTGGGAGATCGCGCGGATCCTCGAGCCGCACGTCGCGAAGGTGATTGTGGTGAGTCCGGCGGATACGGGTATCAGGCAGGCCAGGGCAAAGACTGACCGGCTGGATGCGCGGACGCTGGCGAGACTGTTGGCGGCCGGTGAGCTCGACGCGGTGTGGGCACCGGATGAGTGGACGCGCGTTATGCGCCGTCGCCTGGGCCGGCGTGAGCAGCTTGTGCGCTCGCGCTCGCGCGCGAAGAACGAGATCCACGCGGTGTTGATGCGCCGGCTGAAGGGTCGCCCGCCGGTGAGTGACCTGTTCGGCGTGGAGGGCCGGCAGTGGCTTGGCGGGCTGGAGTTTCCCGTCAAGGAGCAAGAGACGGTCGATGGGTGCCTACGCCACATCGAGTTCCTCGACCGGGAGATCGCGCAGGTCGAGCGGCTGATCGCCACGGAGGCGCTTGGCTCGGCGGAGATCAGGCGGCTGATGAGCGTCCCGGGGGTGAACGTGATCGCGGCGGCGAGCTTCATGGCCGCGGTCGGTGACATCCGCCGGTTTGCCACCCAGCGCCAGCTGGTTGGCTATCTCGGCCTTGACCCGAAGGTCCGCCAGTCCGGGATCGCGCCGGCGAAGAGCGGACGGATCTCCAAGCAGGGCTCCGCGTCGGTGCGGTGGGCGCTGGTCGAGGCGGCCTGGAGCGTTGTCCGCCAGCCCGGCCCGCTGCACGCGTTCTATCAGCGGCTGCGTGTTCGTCGCCCCAGCCAGATCGCGACAGTCGCCGCGGCTCGGAAGCTCGCGTGCTTGTTCTGGTGCATGCTGACTCGCGGCGAGGACTACGCGCACCAGCAGCCATCGCTGACCGCTAAGAAGCTCCGGCTGCTCGAGGTCCGCGCTGGCGCTCCGACACAGAAGGGCAAGCGCACCGGGGTGTGGGCCAACAGAGGAGCAATGCGTGAAGCCGAGCAGCGGCTCGCCCAGCAGGCCGAGTCCTCCTACGCGCGGATGGTCCGCGACTGGCAAGCGGCCAGGCCGACGACGGCGAAGGTGGGCGCGAGCGTGACACCGGGGCGCGCATCACAAAAGCCCTCAAAGGGCAAAGTCGCGCGGCAGACCACGAGCCCCTGACATCTGCGCTTCGACTCGTCATCGACCCGCGCCCACCAGCAGCCTAACGCTCACCGCGCTCCATGCCAAGACGCCGGCAGCCGCCCGTGTCGACATCGCGTGCCCAAAAAGCGCCAGAATCACGCCAGCCGACCACGATGGCGCTGAAACCAACGCCACACGAGGCGATCTGCGGCCCTCCGCCAACCATCCGCGACCGATCCCATGCGCAAACTACGTTCCTAAATTTGCGTCCAAGCCCTTGACTTTCTCAGTGAGAGAGTCCGTGGGGTCGGGCGGTGGTGTCCGGCGCAACCGGTAGGTCCTCGGGCTGGCGACGGGCTGACCCATTGACTTTCTGTCGACCAGTGGTCTGACCGACGGATGTTGTGTC
>JBARJU010000313.1:0-1816 GCA_049800435.1 Solirubrobacteraceae bacterium | reverse complement strand
CGCTTGGCGCGCTCGAGCGTGCGAGCCACCCTTATCGCGCGCCAAGCGACGATCGCAACGGCGGCGGCTTTGCGGCGCGCGTCCTCGTTGGAGCCGCTGGGGCGTTTTTGGCGTCTATGTCTGGTGGATTTGCTCATGCTCTGCTCTTACCCAGGCTAGCGAGTACTCCACACCTCCCCCACCCCGTCGAAGCCGAGCGCGCGCTTGGTCGCTTCGGTGAGGTCGAAGTCGCGTCCGGCGACGTATGGCCCGCGGTCCACGACCGGCACGCGTACGGAGTGTCCGCCATAGCGAATCGTGACGAGCGTGCCGCAGGGGAGCGTCTTGTTGGCGACCCCCATCGTTGAGGCCGTGAGCTGGCCCCCACACGCAAGCCCTCCTCCGCCGCCGTACCACGAGGCGCCGGCGAGGCGATACGAGCTCAAGACCCCTACGGGGCGAGCCGTGCGCAGCACGCCCGCGTCACCCGCGAACAGGACCCGTACCCGCTCGGTGAGGAGGTGGCGGGGGGTGTATCGCAAAACGAACGCCCCACGCGCGCGCGTGGGGCGACGCAAAATCGTGCGCCACCCGCGACGGGTGTGACGCTGGAGCTCGACCATGCGCCCGGCCAGGGCGGGGCGCAACATGCCCGCGATGCTCGCCGCGCTCCCGTCGAGCACGTCCAGGTTGACCCTGCCGATCCGCAGCTTCGCGCGGACGAGCGGAACGGATAGCGAGGCGGGATCGATCAGCCCGGCGATCGAGCCGCCGGTCGGCGTAGCGGGAATTCCCGCGGGCGGGGGCAGCAAGTGAGTCCTCCTTCGTAGCCGCCTACGGGGTTAGCTGTCGGGCTCACACCCGCCGACAGCACGCGTCCATACGTGCGCCAGTCGGGCGTTAGGGCCGCATCAGCGGCCGATTCGCCCCATCCGGGCCCATACAGCAGGCCCGGCAGTGGGTCCCCCGCTCGTCCTCATCCACGAAGACGACTCGGCGAGTCAAGCAATCGAGGAGACGCTAGAAGAGGGACGACATCTCAAAGTGTGAGAACCGACACACACCGTCTCAAGCCTCACCAACCCGATCCCTCGGCCGGCCGCGACGCCGGTGAGCGCGCAACCGTGGCCAGAGGGCGCCTACTCGTCCTCCCCGCGGGTCCCTCCGAGCCGGTTGAGCATCATCGCCTCGGCCATGCGCAGCAGGCCGATCGTGGTATGCGGGCGCGCTTCGCTCGAGCGTACCGATACATCCGAGCCATGCGGCCCGAGCACCTCGACGATCGTGCAGACGTTGCCGATCTCGCAATCGTCTCCATAACGTCCTTCAAGTGCCTCCATCTGCGCCGCCACGACCTGCCCGATCTTGGATTGGTCGAATGTCATCTCGTCAGCCTCCTGAGGGTTGGTTTGGGGTCGTTCCGCCGTCGTCACTGGCGCTCGCCAATTACGAGTACACCAAATCGCGGGAACGGCAAGCCCGATCTCCGAATAGCATCCACGCCGCGATGCCTATCGACCCCCCCTTCTCCAACTACGAGCACGAGCTGTACGTCGCCGGGATGCTCGCCGGGCGCAAGCCCTCGAGGCCGGTTGACTGGCGCGAGCTCGAGCGCGACGCGTACGCGATGCTGCCGCGGGGGCCGCGCGGCTACATCCAGGGCGGAGCCGGGCGGGGCAAGACGATCGGGGCCAATCGCGAAGCGTTCGATGAGTGGCGGATCGTGCCGCGCATGTTGCGCGACGTGTCCGAGCGCTCGCTCGAGCGGACCGTGCTCGGGACGAGGCTGCCCGCGCCGGTGCTGCTCGCGCCGATCGGGGTGCAGACGGTCGCGCAC
>JBARJU010000312.1:0-5411 GCA_049800435.1 Solirubrobacteraceae bacterium | reverse complement strand
GGTGAGAACTGTGGCGTTCGCGCTCACGCCTCCCTGCTAGCCGACGAGTTGAATCGCGAGGGCGTCGTGTGCACCGAGCACTGGCTCGCGCGCCGCGAGCCCTCGCCGCGCGCCGCGCGAGCGGAGGTGCTGGCGTGGACACGCTCCCTGCGGGCCGAGCTGGAGTGCAGTCGCCCCGACGCCGTGCTCTTTCACTATTCCGTCTTCGCCTACTCATACAGAGGATTCCCTGTCTTCGTTCATCCAACCGTGTCCGCCTTGCGCGAGTCCGCCGTCCCGACGATCGCGTTCATGCACGAGCTTGCCTACCCCTGGACGCTCGGAGGATTGCGCGGCGGCGCGTGGGCTATCGCCCACCGAGCGCTGCTCGTCGAGGTCATGAGTGTGTGCACGGCGGCGATCGTCACCACCGACTGGCGGGCCGAGTGGCTCGCGACACGGCGCTGGCTGCCCCAGCGGCCCGTCGCCCTCGCGCCGGTCTTCTCGAATCTGCCTCCGCCGACCGCGCGGCCCTGCCCGGCCCGCGACGCCACGGTCCTCGGCATGTTCGGCTACTCCTACGACGAGCCGGCGATCGCGCTCGTGCTCGACGCGCTCCGCCTGCTTTGGGATCGCGGTCTTCAGGTGAAGCTCAGCCTGCTCGGCGCCCCCGGACGCGAATCGCCTCTCGCCGAGACTTGGCTCAATCGCGCACGCGCACGCGGCCTGGACGATGCCCTGTCCTTCGCCGGGCCGCTCCCGGCTCAGGAGCTATCTGACGCCCTGGCGAGTTGCGACGTGCTGTTGTTCGCCGACGGCGCCGGCCCGTCCTCGCGCAAGGGCACGCTTGCCGGGTCTTTGGCCTCCGGCCGCCCCGTTGTCGCTACCGACGGGCCACGGACTTGGTCTGAGCTTGTCCGGGCTGAAGCGGCGATTGTGGTCGAGCCCACCTCGGGCGCTCTTGCCGGGGCGGTTGTGGAGTTGCTTGCGGATGAGCGTGAGCTTGAGGCGCTTGGGAGGCGCGGGCGGGCGTTTGCTGAGGAGCGCATGGGGGTGGGGTGGAGTGTGGGGGTTGTAAAGCGGTGGATGAAAAGCACTACAGCTAGCAGCTAGATGTGTGGAATATCATCCTCTCTATGCTGAGTTTGTGGATAGAGTGGATTTGACTGAGTTGGAACGCGAGCTGCTTGAACTATGTTCTGCAGCACCTGGCATGGGCGAGACAACCACAACGGTATGTGAGGAGATATCGGATGCGGCCCTCGACCGATTCGTTGTCGAAGCGACCCTACATAAACTTGTGCAGTCGGGTTTGATGACGACATCTCGAGGGACCTTTGCCGGACAGCAACATTTGCGATCCGGCCGTATAGTGCATCGTGTGTATAACGACGACTGGTGGGTTCTTACCGAGGAGGGCCGCGCCGCGATCGGGCTGTCGCCGAGAAGGCCTACTTGATCATGAATCAAGAGCAGAGCCCAGGCAAAAAGACTGCGATATAATGATTACGGAGATACTTGGAGTCTTGGGGATTGGGATGGTGCTCTTTCGTGGCGTCACCGACTATCGCCAAAACGGCACAATTACGTGGGGATGGGTAGTCGCGGGTTTGGTCTTTCTTGCGATCGCGCTGACGCCGATCGTGTAGGCCATGGGTCCGCTGCCTTCAGGCCACGACTAGACGTAGACCCGCGTCGTACTCGTCGAGTCCACGGAGATGCCCGTGACGCGTATCCCAGGTGCCGTCGGCTAGATCACTTTCGACAGCTCGCACGACCCGCTCGACGACAGTTGCGTCCATGCGCGCGAATCCGGACGTGGCCTGGCGCGCTCCAGGGTCCAGCACTCTCTCCGGATGCGCCCAGAACGACCCGAGGTTCCAGTCCGGCGTCTCACGGGAGATCGGAACGGTCTCCACGCTGATCTCTCTGTCGAGCCAGTCGGCAACACGGTCCAGGTCGGGAAAGATCCGGCGATCTAGCTCCGCGACCTCGGGAAGATAGTCGGCTAGCAGCCACATTTGTGTGCTGACCGAAGCGTCGTAGGTGAGGATGACGATTGGCCCGCGGGCGACGCGGCTGAGTTCGCGTACTCCTAACTCTTGGTTGTTATCCCAGTGATGGATAGTCAGGATGGCCATGGCGGCGTCGACGCTTGCGTCTCGAAGTGGAAGGTGGTGGGCGCCGCCGCGTAGCGCCGGGACGAGGTCAGGCGTGCGCTGGCCGGCCATGAGATCGCTCGGCTCGACAGCGATCACGTAACGGTCACGGGGTTCATAAGAGCCGGCGCCGGCGCCTACGTTGACGACCGAGCGCGCCTGGCCAAGCGCAGCGTGAATACGTGATGCGATACGCGGGTCTTCGCGGCGAGTACGGGCGTACCCTTGACCGATTGCGTTGTAGCGAGGGGAAGTGTCGACGTTCATCGCGTCTAGGAGATGATAATGCAGCGCCAGTCTGACGAATCGCGCCCCGCTCCGCCCGACCCGACCGCACGCCGGCTACTCTCCCCTCACTTCTATCCACCAAGTCTCACACGCGGTGGACCGAAAAGCGGGGGACGGTCACGGTGCCAGCGCAACACGTCTCGATCATTCATAGCAAGGCGTAACAGCGATAATGAGCGGCTCCCATCATCGGAGCCGCTCACGTCGAATGCAAGCGTTCTGCCACCATCCTCGTCGTGGCTCCAATGACCGCCGCCGCGATGCCAATGAGCGCACCCATAACCCCCGCCAAGGCAGCTGGACGCGACCGTGTCGAGTCTGCATCGTTTGAGCAGATATCAGAATTGCCTTCGCCATCCCGGTCGACACTGCTAAGAGGGAGCTGACGGTGCTTGAGTAGCACTGCGACAGTCCGGGGCCGGCCGCTTGCCATCGCTTCGAGCCCGACGAGCCCGAAGGGCTCGGGCCACAGCGACGGCACGACGACGATGGACGCGTTGGCGAGCTGCTCAGCGAGTTGCTCGCCCCCGAGCCAGCCCGGGAAGTCGACGCGGTCGTGCACCCCGAGGCGCCGGGCCAGCTTGCGCATCGCCTCCAGGCGCCAGCCGTCTCCACAGATGACGTATTCGCCCTGCACGTCGCGCGCGGCGTGGAGCAGGGTCGAGACGTTGGGAGCGACTGACCGCTGTGCGTCGCGCGAGATGAGAGGTTAGTGCGAATCTGTTGAACGGACAGGCACGATGATGGATTCCGGCTCGTGAGAAGGCTTGCTCGCTCTGCGCTGGGCGGGATATTAGCCCTGCCGTTCTAGGTCGCGTATGGCGGCTGCGTAGCTGACACAGAGTGCCTGTATCCGCGCGGGTGGCATTGCGGTTCGTAGGGCACGCTGGGCCATTGTGATGCCTGTGCGTCCGCGTGCTCCGAAGAGTTCGGCCAAGTAGGTGAGCGCGGCGGTTGTCGGCTCGCCGGCAATCGGGTCACGGGTGAGGGTGGCGAGGGTGTCTGCGATGTCGGCTGGATTCGTGGTCTGCATGATGCGCAGGACGTCGGCTGCGTCCTTGTCGTCGATGCGGGTCGGGCGCTGGCTCTCTACGCGCTCGTGCAGCTTGTGCAGCTTGGCGACGAGCAGTGCCGCAAGTCCAGCGACCTCGGCCTGGATCGACCGTTGGTCGTCGGGGCTGAGGGCACGGATCGTGAGCGGGCTGTGGTTGACCAGCGCTGCCTCGAGCCCGAGCGCGCGGCGTGCCACGCGCTGTCCTTGGCCTTGCAGCCGCGCGTCTCGGCGGCCGGCGCCGGTGGCGACGCCCTCGGGGACGATCAGGTCGACGGGTATGCGCACATCTTCTCGGCCGACGCGTGTGGTGGCGAGCCAGATGCCGGGCTCTGTGCCGAGCTCGAAGTTGGCGGTGCGCATAGCCGCCTCGAGCGTTGGAGTCTCGGCGAGCTTTGCAGGGTCGAGCGTGAGGTCGCCGTCGGTCGTGTACGGGGCGATCGCGAGGTCTGCGTCGCCGGTGCGCAGGTAGATCGCCTGGGCGCCGGCGACGATCACCGACAGGCCGTGGGGTTGCAGCGCCATGAGCGCGTCGAGCAGCACGCTTCTCGCCGCTACATACAGCGGGTCCGCTGCTGCTCGTGAGGGGTGCTCGCTCATGGCTCTTGCTCTGGCAGCTGGTCGAGCGATTCCCATCGCCAGGCGCGTTCGTTCGCCAGCAGCCAGTCGAGCAGCGCCTCTGCCTCGACGGGCATCCGGCCCGTGCCAGAGAGGCAGTCGGCAGCGACCTGCGAGGCACACGCGTAGCGCAGGCTGTCCTCGAGGGTGCTGCGCTCCCATACGACGGGGTCAAACGGGGTGAGCAGCACGACGTTGGCGCCCTCATCTGCCGGGAGCAGACCGAGCTCACGCGCGAGCGTCGTCGGATTGTCGCTGTAGGCGAGCAGCAGGGCGGGTGCGGCCACGGGCGCCATGCGCACCGCCGCGAACGAGCCGGTGATCAGATACCGGTCGTTGGTGGCGTCAGCGGCGAGGCGCTGTACCGTGTCCGTTGCGCCGTTGGGCGCCAGAAATGCAGATGCGCTGTTGGTCTGCAGCACGTCGTAGCTCTCGCTCCAGCGCCGTAGCAGGGCGACGAAGTCGACCTGCTCGACCGCGCCGCGCCGCGAACGCGCGATCAGCGCTTCGCTGTCGAGCGCGTCGAGCAAACGCGAGACATAGCCCGGTGTCAGGTTCGCCGCGCGCGCGAGCTCGGACACGCCATACGGTGGGTGCACGTCGGCCAGAAGTCGGATCAGCCGCGCCGCGCGCGGGCCACGCACCAACGGTCGCCCGCGCGGGCTAGGAGCCGGATTGCGAGTCGCGCCATCGGCGCTGATGTACAAGCCTGGGTTGGAGAGGCTGAGCAGCGCATTGCCGGTCAGGTCGATGTAGTTGATCTCTTGCTCTTTGAGCAGCCGGCATGTGCGCTCGCTCAGCCATGGCGCGACGACCAGTACTGGGGTCGAGCCGGCCAGGCTGCGCAGCGTCTGCGCCAGGCGCGGAAGCAGATGCGCCGCCTCTCGCGGCTCGAGCGAAGACCGCGCCTGCACAGCCAAAGTCCCGATCGTGCGGTTCGGGCTGCGGATGTACAGCACCGCGTCGTCGCCCAGTGGGCCTTCGGGCGGCGTGTTGCCATCAGGACCGACGCGCTCGACCTCCCATTGTTCGGGCAGCCGCTCGCGCAGCCACGCAACGGCGCCGCCGATCAGGTCTGTTTCCGATATGACCGAGTTTGCCTGCATCGTAAACAAACATCATTGTAGCATCTTTTCCTTTTCTTGCCGTTTTGCGCTAAAGGCAAATCGACTGATCTAGGAAAACTTCCTCCTCGCTTTCAAAGCCGGGGTTCCGTTCCAACCCTCGCCCCCTACTCCCCCTGATCCTCGCCCCAGCGCAAACGGGCACCAACGTACCCCTCAACCAGCGCCGCGACATGACGCTCAGGCGAGAAG
>JBARJU010000311.1:0-17394 GCA_049800435.1 Solirubrobacteraceae bacterium | reverse complement strand
GCTTCGGCCCGCGCGGCGGCGCGCGCCTGGCGGCGGTCGTCGGCGTATTGCTCGTCGTGGGAGTTGTCGGCGAGGGCGCCGGCCACCTCGGCCACCCGGTCGTGCCCCAGCCGGCCAAGGCCGAGATCGGCTTGAAGGGACCGGTCATCGATCTGCCGACCGACGGGGCGGCCGACCGCCTGTGGCAGTACTTCTCGACCAACGGCTTCTATGACATCCCGCTGGGCAACAGCACGTTCGACATCCCCGCCACGGACGACCTGCGCGGGGGCATGAGCGGATTCCCGGACAGGGCCAGCGTCGAGAAGCTGCGCTACTACGGCGTGAGGACCGTTGTGCTGCACACGGTCATGCCAACGCTGCCCGGCATCCATCTTCCGGCGATCCCCGAGCCACCCGACACGCGAGCGGCCGCACGCAAGCCGGTCGCGGGGCTCGGCGTAACGCGCCGCCAGGTTGGGACGCTCGTGATCTACGAGATAGGACCGGGGCCAAAGGCCCTGCACGGAACCGACTAGTGCCCTACCGCCACACGACACGCCGATGAGCACGCTCAGTGCCCAGCCCGGTCCCTCGCGCGCGCGTGGGGGACCGCGCCCGAAGCTGCTCACCAAGCGCAACCTCGGGCTCGCCGCGATCCTGCTCGTCGGGATTGCCTACGCCACCATGATCCAGAGCTTCTCCTGGAATCAAACCTCCCACTACGACCTGATCCGCTCGCTCGACCAGGACTCCACGACGATCGACCAGTACCAGGACAACACGGGCGACAAGGCCTTCTACAAGGGTCACTGGTACTCGGCGCGCGCGCCCGGCGTGGCTCTGTTCGCGCTCCCCTTCTACGACGCGTTGAAAGCCGTGGGGGCCGAACGGGTGGCGCGCTCCTCGCAGGCTCAGCATGGCGAAGACGAGATGGTCTACTTCATCGGGCTATGGGTGAGCGTGCTGCCCGGCCTGCTGCTGCTACTGCTCGTCGGCCACATCGCGGAGCGCCTGCAGCCCGGATACGGCGCCGCCACCGCCACGATCCTCGGCCTCGGGACGCTCACCCTGCCGCTCTCCACCCTGCTGTTCAGCCACATTTTCGCGGCCTTCCTCGGCTTCGCTGCGTTCGCGCTCATGTTCTGGGAGCGCGATGGGCCTCCCAACCCGTGGCTGCTCGGCGTGGCCGGCCTGGCCGTCGGCTATGCGGGCGCCTCGGAGTACCCCCTGTTCTTCCTCGCGCTCGTGCTCGGCCTCTATCTGCTCTCCCGTCGCGACTCGCTCACCCCGCGTGGCCTGCTCGGTCGCGCAGGCGCCTACGTGCTCGGTGGTCTGATCGGGATCGTGCCGCTCCTCCTATACAACCATTACGCCTTCCACTCGTGGACGCACCTTGCCTACTCGAACATCCCGCGCCAGCAGAAAGGCTTCTTCGGGATCGGCGTGCCGAGCTTGAAAGTGATGGCCACGCTGCTGCTGGACTCGCGCGGGCTGCTTACGATCTCCCCCGTGCTGGCCATGGGGGCGATCGGGACCTGGCTGCTCTACAAGCGTGGCAAGCGCGCCGAGGCGCTCACGATCGCGGGAATCTGTGTCTGCTACGTGGGCTACAACTCGGGCTACTACCTGCCCTTCGGCGGCGGCTTCATGGGACCACGCTTCCTGATGACGACGATTCCGTTCCTCGCGCTGCCGATCGGGATCGCGCTGAAGCGCTACCCGGGTCCCACGATCGCGCTCGCTGCCGTGTCCCTGACGACGACAATCGTCGCCACCATCACCCACCCGCTGATGGGCTATGAGAACGAGGCAGTTGTGTGGGCACGCTTTCTGATCCCGGGAGCGAACCAGACAGCCGGCTTCTTCCAGCCGACGATCGCAAGCGCCTTCGGGCTCGGCCGTGGCTGGGGCGCGATCTGGCCCTTCCTGCTCGCGGCGGGCGGCGCGATGGTGCTTGCGACGCTCGCCACGGCGCGCACGCGCATCTCGCGAGCCTCGCTGACCGCGGGCGTGCTCGTCCTCGCGGGCTGGTGCCTGTTTGCGGTGCTCGCCCCGACGGTCCTCGGGATCGACCATCGCGGCCTGCTGTCGATCGTCGGCGCCGGCGACACCACCGCTCTGCAAAAGGGACGCCTCTACGGCGACTATCCCCTTGAAAAACTGGCCCTGCTCGCCGCGCTCGTGGGACTGCTCGCGCTGCTCAGCGCTTACTTGTTTTCACGCGGCAGCTCGCGGCGCGAACCTGCTTACACACTGTCACGTACCCCGGCCGCGGGTTGAACAGCGGATCGGTCAGGCCGGCGTCAAATCGCGCCGCGCCGGTGGCGCCGGACCACTGGAAGATGTACAGGCGCTTGATACGCGAGTTCGAGGCGGCGAGTTTGAACATGAACGACAGCGCCTTCGCCGCGCGCTTGAGGCCCGAGCCTTTCTTGTTGGGGAACGCCCCGCCGAACTTGACGATGCCCCCGGTCTCCGTCAGCCACACCTGTCCGGGCACGGCCGCGAGGATCGCGCGCGTGCGAGTGCTCTGGAAGCGGTTGGTGTCCGAGTAGTTGTGAAGCCCCCATAGCTGCGGCATCGGCACCCTCAAGCGCGAGATATCGTGCTTGAACTGGGCCACGTAGCGCAGGCTCGGGCTCACGCTCGGCCCGTCGAGGATGTCGAGCCCGGTCAGCGTGCAGCCGTGGCAGACGGACCGCAGCGCCTTGTAGTACTCGGCGGACTGCATCGCCGAGGGCGAGCTGAACAGATGCGCCACATTGCCGCGATTGGTCTCGTTCCAGGCCTGGTACTGACGCACCTTCGGAAACAGCTTCACGAACTTCTGCACGTCCTTGGTGTACACCGACTGGCTCGGCATTTTCGTCGGCGTGTACTCCGAGTGGTAGAACGCCACGAGCACCTGCTGATGCTGGGCTTCGGCAGCCCCGATCCATGCCCGTGCAAGCTGTAGCGAGTAGGGCCGCACCGCCGCGTCATACGGCGCGATGTAGCGCGCGATCTTCGTGTGCAGCTGCTGCCACATCGGGTTGGAGAACATCTCCGTCTGCTCGTCGCCAATGCCGGTCAGGTAGGACGCGGTCGCGTGAGCGCGGTGCTTGGGGGAGCCACCGGCGAGCGCCCCGGGGGCGCCGGCGAGGGCGAGCGCTGTCGCCAGCAGGAGCGCGCCACTGAGCAGCCGGGCGAGCAGGTTTCTGTGGCGGAGGTTCGTGAGCATGTCCACTTCAACAGCCTATGCGTCGAGACGTTGCGCTGCGCAGAGGATCTTTCACGATCGATCGGACCGACCGCCGAGATCGTGGCCCCGGCGGGAGCCCGTGACCGCCGTGCCGCCCCCACCGCGGGGCCAACTCCTCGACATCGTGTCTCAATCGCCGGTGTCCTCCAGCGCCGCGTGGCCATCCTCTCGCAGCGTCGGGTCTGCCACGATCCGCACATCTATGCCGGGGAGCCCGTCGAGCAAGCGCATCACCAGCGGTTCGCGCAGGCGCCGCAGGCCACGACGGGCGGAGGGGGGGCCCATCAGCACGTAAGTGCTGCCAAGGCGCCGCGCGGTGTCGATCGCCACAGCCGCCACGTCTTCGCCCTCTTCCACCAGCAGCCGCGCACCGAGCATCGCCGTCAGGCGTCGCAACGACTCGAGCTGCTCGCGGTCCCCCGCGCTCGGCGTTCTGGCGGGCGGACGCACCACCAGCACATCCAACCGCGCGCCGAGGCGCTCGGCCGAGCGCGCGGCGCGGCGCACGATCCGCTGTGAATAAGGCGCCAGCGCAACCAGCACGAGCAGCCGCTCGGCGATCGTTTGGGTCCCCGCGCCCCCAGTCACGCTGGGCGAGGCGATTCCCTCTTCGCGGCGCACCGGATTCGGTGCCCACCCCCCCGGGGCCAGCCGCTTGGTCTCGACCCCCTCGGCGACGTGGCGCAGCGCGGTCTCGCGCAACGCCGATAGGTTCTCGATCTTGAAGAAGTTGTTGAGCGCCGCGGGCACGCGCTCATGCGGGTACACCTTGCCGGCGCGCAGGCGCTCGATCAGGGCCTCGGGGGTAAGGTCGATCAGCACGACCTCGTCGGCGAGGACGAGCACTTCGTCGGGGATCGTCTCGCGCACGCGCGTGCCGGTGAGCTGGATGATCTGGTCGTTGAGGCTCTCCAGGTGCTGCACGTTGACGGTGGAGTACACGTCGATGCCGGCGTCGAGCACGTCCCGCACGTCTTCGTAGCGCTTCTCGTGCTCGGTGCCCGGCGCGTTGGTGTGAGCCAGCTCGTCGATCAGGCACAGCTCAGGTTTGCGCTTCAGCACAGCCGGCAGATCCATCTCAGCCAGGGGGGTGCCGCGGTAGTCGACCATCCGCGGCGGTATCTCCTCCAAGCCCTCGGACTGCGCGGTCGTCTCCTCGCGGCCGTGCGGCTCCAGGTAGCCGATCGCCACGTCGCGCCCGGTCTCCGCCTCAGCCCTGCCCTCCTGCAGCATGCGATAGGTCTTGCCCACACCCGCGGCCATGCCTATGAATACCTTCAGGTGGCCGCGTTGCGGCGAGCCGGCTGTGTCGGACTCCATGGGAGCATTCTCTCCCACCGCCCGGTGGACGAGGCGTCAGCCTCCCAAGAGGTTGTGCACGATCAGGTCGATCAGCTTGATGCCGATGAACGGCGCGACGATCCCGCCGAGGCCGTAGATCAGCAGGTTGCGGCGCAGGAGGGCGCTGGCGCCGATCGGGCGGTAGCGCACACCGCGCAGCGAGAGCGGGATCAGGAGCGGGATCACCAGTGCGTTGAAGATAATCGCCGAGACAATCGCGGATTGGGGCGTGCCGAGGTTCATGACGTTCAGAACGTGTAGCGGTCCCTTGCTGCCTACGCTGGTGGCGTATGTGGTTATGAAGATCGCCGGCAGGATCGCGAAGTACTTGGCGACGTCGTTGGCGATCGAGAAGGTTGTCAGCGCTCCGCGCGTGATCAAGAGCTGCTTGCCGACCTCGACGATCTCGATCAGCTTCGTCGGGTTGGAGTCGAGATCGACCATGTTGCCCGCCTCGCGGGCGGCCTGGGTGCCCGTGTTCATCGCGACGCCCACGTCTGCCTGGGCGAGCGCGGGCGCGTCGTTGGTGCCATCGCCGGCCATCGCCACCAGTCGCCCCTCCTGCTGCTGCTCGCGGATCAGCGCGAGCTTGGCCTCGGGGGTCGCTTCGGCGAGGAAGTCATCGACGCCCGACTCCTCGGCGATCTTGGCCGCCGTGAGACGGTTGTCCCCGGTCACCATCACCGTCTTGATGCCCATCGCGCGCAGCTGCTCGAAGCGCTCCTTCATGCCCAGCTTGATCGTGTCCTTCAGGTACACGACGCCGAGGATCTGGCTGTCGCGCGCGACCGCCAGCGGCGTGCCGCCCTCGCGACCGATGCGGTCGAGCTGGACCTGTAGCTCAGGCGGGGCTTGACCGCCCTCCCCTTCGACGAACCGGACGATCGCCTCGCCCGCGCCCTTGCGCAGTTGCTGACCGTCGAAGTCGACGCCACTCATGCGCGTCTGCGCTGTGAACGGCACGAATTGGGCATTGATCTGGGCCATATCGTGCTCACGGATGCCGTATTGCTTTGCCAGCACCACGATCGAGCGTCCCTCGGGTGTCTCATCGGCAAGCGAGGCGAGCTGCGCAGCCTCCGCGAGCTCGGACTCGGGCACGCCTGGCATCGGGATGAACTCGGAGGCCTGACGGTTGCCGAGCGTGATCGTGCCGGTCTTGTCAAGCAAGAGCACGTCCACGTCACCCGAGGCCTCCACGGCGCGTCCGGAGAGCGCGAGCACGTTGCGGCGCACGAGCCGGTCCATGCCGGCGATGCCGATCGCCGATAGCAGCGCACCGATCGTGGTGGGGATCAAGGCGACAAGCAGCGCGATCAATGTGGTCTCGGAGATCGAGGTGCCGGCGAACAGCCCAAACGGGCGCAGTGTCGCCACGACGATCATGAAGATCAGCGTGAGCGCGGCGAGCAGAATGTTGAGCGCGATCTCATTCGGCGTCTTACGCCGCTGCGCCCCCTCGACGAGCGCGATCATGCGGTCGAGGAACGACTTGCCGGGCTCCTGGGTTACTTCGACGACGATCCGGTCGGACGTGACGCGTGTGCCGCCGGTCACCGCGCTGCGATCGCCGCCGGACTCGCGGATCACAGGCGCCGACTCGCCTGTGATAGCCGACTCGTCCACCGTCGCGATACCCTCGATCACCGTGCCGTCGCCGGGGATCAGGTCTCCCGCCGCCACCACCACTATGTCGCCACGACTGAGCGCCGAGGCCGCCTTCATGGAGCCGTCCCGCATGGTGGCGACCGTCTCCTTGCGCATGTTGCGCAGGGTGTCGGCCTGGGCGCGCCCGCGGCCCTCGGCGAACGCCTCCGCCATGTTGGCGAAGATGACGGTCAGCCACAGCCAGAAGGCAATCGTGAACGTGTACCACGCCGGCTCATGGCCTCCACCCAGCGGTTTGCCTCCGAATGCCTGGATCAGCCATGTCACCGTCGTGATCACCGAGCCGATCTCCACCACGAACATCACCGGGTTTGAGATCTGCACGCGCGGGTCGAGCTTGACGAGGCTGTCGAAGAGTGCGCGCTTGACGATGTCGCGCTGGAACAGGGAAATCGCCCGGCGCTCATGGGTTGCGTTGACGGCGGACATCACTTACCTCCGGTGAGACGGTCGAGCGCGAGATTCAGCTCCAGCACGTTCACACCGGGTTCGCCCGAGAAGCCGAGCCCGCGCGAATCGGTGTACTTGGAGATCAGCCCATCCACCACGCTCAGCGAGAGGTTGCGCTTGGCCGCGACGCGGTGGGCCTGGATCCAAGCGTTGGCCTGTGAGATTTCGGGGTCTAGGTTCGAGGCGGAAGTGTTCACCGCGTCGACCGGAACCCGGGCCGCGGTCAGACCCGGGTCATACGGCTTCTCCAGTTCGAGATAGGCCTTGAGGTTTTCGGCGTCGGCTTCCTCTGTGGCCTTGTCGTTGGGGCCACGGTTTGAGAACGTGCTCGCCGCGGCGTTATACGCGCCGCCTTCTGTGGCCGAGGGACGCGACTGGAAGTAGCGCGGGTCCGGTTCGGTGACGAGTTCTTCTTCCTTTTCCTCGGGCTTGCCATTCTTGCCGATCACCGGCGAGGCGAAGCTCTGGCCGATGATCTTCGAGCCCACGAGCCTGCCGTTCACATAGAACTTCTGGCCGTTGGCATTGCCCGGGAACGCGACCTGGCTGACACCGGTGATGAACAACGGGTAGACGACGCCGAGCAGGATCGTGAACACGAAGATGGCGATGATTGAAGTGACGATGTCGCGGCGCATATCAGTAAAGATTTCCGGTCAGGCCCTGCACGATCGGGCCGAGTAGCAACGCGGGGAAGAACGTGAGCGCGCCGACGAGGACGATCACACCGATCAACAAGACCACGAACGTCGGATTGTCGGTGCGCATCGTGCCGAGGCCCGCCGGCGTGACGCGCTTGCCCGCCAGCGCGCCCGCTACCGCCAGCGCGAACAGGATCGGCGCAAAGCGCGCGAACAGCATGTCAAAGCCTCCGAGCAGGTCGGCGAAGGTGACACCATGGGAGCCGAGGTTGCCGGCGTGGGGTTGGATGAAGCCCGTGTAGCCCGCGAACGCGGAGCCGTTGTTGTTCGCTTGGGACAAGTAGGCATAGAAGGTCTCCGAGAAGCCCTGAGGGCCCTTACCAAGTTCGGAGATCGACGCGCGGCCGGCGTGACTCGCGGTCGCCATCGCGGTGCAGAACAACGCCGCCAATGGCGTCACCAGGATGCCCAGCCCGGCGAGCTTTATCTCGCGCGCCTCGAGCTTCTTACCGAGCCACTCCGGTGTGCGCCCCACCATCAGCCCACCGATGAACACAGCCAATAGGACGTACAAGAGGATCGAGTACAAACCCGTGCCCACGCCGCCGAAGATCACCTCGCTTGCCGAAAGGTTGGCCATCGGCACAGCCCCACCGATTCCCGTGAAGGACTCGATCGCGCTGTTGACCGCCCCACACGAGGTGACGGTCGTGACGACGTCGAACAGCGCGGAGCCGGCGATCCCAAAGCGCTGCTCCTTGCCTTCCATATTGCCCCCGCCCGAGCCCGCGATCACGTGCGTGTGCAAGCCGGCCGCGTGCTGGGCGGGAGAGCCGTGCGCCTCGGCGATATAGGCGACGCTCGCGGCCCCCAGGAACATCAACATCATCGCCCCATAGATCGCATAGCCCTGGCGACGGTTGCCCGTCATGCGCCCGTATGCGAACACGAGCGCCGCCGGGATGATCAAGACCAACAGCATCTCGAAGAGGTTGGTGAACGCGGTCGGGTTCTCAAACGGATGAGCCGAGTTGACGTTGAAGAAGCCGCCACCGTTGGTGCCGAGCTCCTTGATGACCTCCTGTGAGGCCACGGGACCCATCGCGATCGACTGGGTCAAGCCGGTGAGCGTGTGAGCCGTCAGATAGGTCGTAAAGTTCTCGATCACGCCCTGAGAGACGAGCACGAGCGCCCCGACGATCGAGATCGGCGCAAGCACATACAGGACCGTGCGCACCATGTCCGCCCAGAAATTGCCGATCCCCTTCCCACTGCGACCAACGATGCCGCGAATAAGCGCAACCGCCACCACGATGCCGGTCCCGGCCGACAGCCAGTTCTGCACCGTCAACCCCGTCATCTGGCTGAGGTAGCTCATCGTCGTCTCGCCGCTGTAGTACTGCCAGTTGGTGTTCGTCACGAACGACGAGACGGTGTTGAACGTGACGTTCCACGGAGCCGAGTGGTACCCCAATGGGTTCAGCGCATGAGGAACGAAGAACGCGCTCTGCGTGCGCAGGATCGCATACAGCAGCAGCCATCCCGCAAGCGAGAAGATCAAGAGGCTCTTCGCATATGCCTTCCAGTCCTGCTCGCGCTTGGGATCGACACGCAGGACGGCGTACAACAACCGCTCAGGACCCGTAAGGATCGGCGACAGAAACACTCGCCGCCCCGAGTAGACCGCCGCCATGTAGCTGCCGAGCGGCAGCGCGAGCGCGGTGAGGATCACCGCGAAGAGGATGATCGTAAGCCAGCCGCTGACGGTCATCGCCTAAAGCTTCTCTCCACGGATCAGGGCGTAAAAGAGGTAGGCGACGATCAGCAAGGTGACGACGAGGCCAAGCACATCGGCCGCGCTCATATGCGCGATCAGCGCGCCGCTGACGAGCTCGGGGCTCATATGCGGTCGATCCCCGCGACGAGCAAGAGGAGGATCGCGAAGGCCGCGAGGGCCATGGCTATCGATACGGCGTCCATGAGCATCACTATTGGACATCCGCCATCACGTCCGCGTGACGATTCGGCCCCGGCGCATAACGATTTTGTGACGGCCGCCACAGACCGTACGTGTTAATCCGCTATGCGGAAAAGCGGTAGCCGATCCCGGGGTCGGTGACGATATAGCGCGGCGCCCGTCCCTCCGGCTCGATCTTGGCGCGCAGGCGCGCGATGTGCGTTCTCAGGGTTTGCGCATCGTCCGCGTACTCCGGTCCCCACACCTCGCTGAGCAGCGCACGATGGGTCATCAAGCGCCCCCGGTTACGCACGAGCACGCGCAGCAGGTCGAACTCGATCGGGGTCAGGTGGACCGGCTCTCCGCCCCGACGAACGGCGCGGGCGGCGAGGTCGATCTCGAGCTCGCCGACCACGATCTGGGGCTCCTGCTCGGAGCGCCCGCCCCTGCGCAGCGCGGCCTGCAGGCGCGCCACCAGCTCGCGTGAGCCAAACGGCTTTGTTATGTAGTCGTCGGCCCCGGCCTCGAGCGCTCGGACCTTCTGCTCCTCCTCGCCGATGGCGGACAGCACGAGGATCGGCATCTCACTCCACTCGCGCAGACCGCGCGTCACCTCGACACCGTCCATGTCTGGGAGCATCAGATCGACGATCGCCGCCTCGGGCGGGCGCACCGCCGCGCGGTCAAGCGCCTCCGCTCCGGTTTCGGCCGGCACCACCTCGAACCCCGCGTCGCGCAACACCACGCGCAGCGCGCGCAGAATCTGCGGCTCGTCGTCGACGACGAGAATCCGTTGGGTGGGAGCCGGCTGACCCTGCGCGATCAACGCACCCGCTCGGTGCTCGAGCCGGACTCGATGTCGCCCAGCGCCACAGTGCCCGCCGGCGGTTGCGACGCGAGTGGCAGTTCGAACACGAACGTGGCGCCCTGTCCAGGCAGCGACTCGACGTGCAGCCGGCCGTTGTTGGATTCGGTGAACCCGCGGGCGATCGCCAGCCCCAGGCCCGACCCTCGGTGCCCTCCCTGGGCGGTACCCGCGCGGTAGAAGGGCTCGAACACGCGCTCGAGCTGTGCCGGCGGGATCCCCGGACCGCGATCGACGATCCGCACCACCAACCGGTCGCCGACCCCCCCTTCACGCCGACCTTGCAAGGTAGCTGGACCCGGCTCAACCACAGGGGCGTCACGCTCGGCCGCCTCAGCCGAAGCGGCGAGGGAGGCGGCCGGAGCTCCCGCCAGACTGCGCACCGCGCGCGCCCTCACCGACACCTGATGACCGCCGCAATGCCGGCGCGCATTCTCGAGCACGTTCACAAACGCTCGCTCCATCTGTACCGGATCGATACTGACGAGCGGCAGATCACGGTCGATCGAGAGGCTGAAGTCCTGCTCGCCCGGGGCCAGGTCGGCAAGCGCGGCGCGCAGCACCTCCTCAACTGAGGCCCAAACCGCCCGCGGCTCGGCGGCGCCCGCTTCCAGGCGTGAGAGATCGAGCAGGTTGTCCACCAGACGCGACAGGCGCTGGGCCTCCTGCTGGATGATCGTCGCCATCTCGCGGCGCTCCTGCTCGGACAGCGACGCCGATCCCACCGCGTCCGCCGCGGCCGAGATCGCCGTGAGCGGGGAACGCAGATCGTGCGAGACCGCTCGCAGCAGAGCCGTCTTGATCACGTCGGCACGACGTAGCGCCGCCGTCTCCACCACGTCGGCGAGTAGCGACTCACGCTCCAGCGCCGCGCTCAGCAACGACTCGAGCGCCGGCACCACGCGCTCCTGCAGGCGACGCAGTGTCGCCTCGGAACTGTCGGAGGGCACGAGCAGCGTCCCGAGCCGGCGAGGGCCCTCGCGCAGCGGGAAGGCCACCCGCCGCTCGTCGCCCTCGACCGCCTCCAGCTCGATCGCGGCGGAGGGCAGTTCAAGCACCTGGGAAAGGCGGGCGGCGGCCGTGGGCAGATCCTCCGAGAGCCGCCTGCCGCTCAGCAGTAGGCGCGCCATCTCGGCCGCCAGGTCGGCCTCCCGTCGGCGCTCGGCCGCCTCACGCGAGCGTGCGCGCGTAACCTCGGCGACCGAGCTTGCGAGCATCGCCACGATCAGAAAGGCGACGAGCGCGACCCAGTTGTCGGCGTTGCGAATCGTGAGCTGCCCCACGGGCGGCAGGTGGAAGTAGTTGAACGCAAGCGCGCTCAGCAACGATGTGCCCACTCCGAGCCAGACGCCCCAGGTAACCGACACGACCACCACGGCGAGCATGTACACCACGCCGAGCGATACAACCGGCGCCGCCTGCTTGAGCGGATAGAGCAGCAGCGTGCAAAGCGCCACGAGCGCGATCGCCACGACCATGCCGACGCGCCGCGAGGGCGGCTCGGGGGTGAGCAGGAAACCGAAGGAACGCGTCACAAGCCCAGCGTAACGAGAGCCGGGGCGGAGTCAACGACACCGCCCCGGCGCCCTTCACCGTCGGTTAACTCCGCAATCGGCGCCCGACGCTCAATGGGCGTCATATCCGGCGTCGTGCCCGAACGCCGGGTAAAGCGGCTCACCGGTGCTTTCGTCGAGGAACAGCTCGCTATCGTCTGCCTTGCACGCGGCGAGACGCAATCGGTCCTTCAGTGTCCAGAGATCAGCCTGGCCGTCCGCTTCAAGCGAGGCCCAATCGCCTTGACGAGCCGATCCACCGCGTATGCCTTTGAAGGTACGGTCACCTCGATCGCGAGCGGGTGCTCGCTGAGTGGGCGCGGGACGAGCGCGGCGATCGAACGTGCCCCATAGACAAGCTCTTCGTCGCTGACGACCACTTGCCGGACGTTGATCTGGTCGAGCTCCGCCACGAGCTTGCTCTTCACCGTGATCGAGCGGGGACCGTGTGGGATCAGATCGAGCCCGGCGAGTAGCTCGCGGCGCTCGGCATCGGAGACGCTTGCGAGGAGCACCTTGCCGAGCGCCGTGCAATACAAGGGAACGTGGGCCCCCACCCCGAAGTCCATGTCAATCGCATGCTGGCCCTTGCGGCGGCCGAATAGGCGGTGGACGTAAGTCACGCGCGCACCGTCGAGTACTCCCATGCTCACGGTGTAGCCGATGTCATCGCGCAACTCTTCAAGCGCCACATCTGCATGCACCTGCCCGCGTATCGTTCGGATCACGGCGCTCCCGGGGCCCGCGGCGCGTGTGGCCAGACGGTACTTGCGACTTGCGTCCTGCTCCAGGCGACCGAGCGCCACAAGCGTGATCGCATAGCGATGCGTGGTGGAGCGGCTGATCCCCACGATATCCGCCATCTCCGCGATACCGAGTGCATGATGCTGACGGGAAAACGCTTGCAAGATCGCGGTGCCGTATTCCATCGAGCGCGACTTTCGCGGATCGGGGACAGGGCTGATGCCGGACGCCATCGATCGCCGATCTTTCCAGCTAACTGGCTCTTCAGTGAAAATTGAAGCCTTCAGGAAAGAGAAACATTCGCGGGCGAAGAAATGTCTTTGCCCGCGAACGCCTGTCTTGCTCGGAGGCAAACGAGCCGAATAGTTAGATTGAATAGTTCGCCGCCGTAACGTAGCGATTGCCGCCCACTAAGTTGAGCGTAGTCCGTAGGCGGTTCGCCACAGCCTTAGAATCGGGTGTAGTAGGCGAGTTAGCGAGCCTCCAGCATCGAGGATGCGCATCGTTGCTTCGCGCATTTCAGGGGTCAGCGCACTGTCCTTCGACAGGTACATCGCGACCATGCTTGCGACGATCAGGATGTGCTTCTCGCCGTCTTTCAGTGTGCCTGCCTCACGCAGGCTACGCTTCACGGTTAGGCAGATGCGCTCAATCGCGGACTCTGGCGTCGAATAGTGGGATATGTAAATGTGGTCCCCGTTCGCGATGTCCTCGGCTTGGTCGACGTAGCTGTCGAGCATGGTCGCCAGGGTCGAGGTCCACGGAAAATAGGCGTTATGCGTCCGGGCAATCTCGCCGTCGCTACAGGTTGGGTTGCTAGCCAGGGCGAGCAGCGCAAAAATAGTTAGCCCCGCGCTGGCCGCGCCGCTGAGTTCGAACCAACTCGCCTCATGTCCCTTCGGAAACTCGGTCGCTGCCCAAACCTTGAGCATTGAGTTGCGGCGTCGCGAATCGAGTTCATGATTAATCGCGAGAACCTGGGCTCGGATTGCCTCGTGCACGACGACCCGGCAGACACGCGGATGGGAAGGCAATCGAGCACAGTTGTCTCTACAGACCATCACGAGAGTCCGCAGATAGCCGCCATCGTTGCCCCAAGGGTGATGGCGATAGTAGTCCGAGATGGGGCGGTCTGGATCGAGCGCGTCGATGAGGGCGAGGTGTAGGTGCCGTCCGTTTGCCTGGCCCGAGGTGGCGCCCCGCTCGCTGACGCTGTCGAGGAAGTCCCAGATGACCTGATAGGCGACAAGCAGCCGCAGCAGTGTTGGATTGCGAACACGCGGGAGGATCGAGAAGAGGGCCGCGCCGTCGGTCTGGCCTCGCTTGCCGTCGAGTGCGCTCAATGCGTCCTCGCGGATCGGCGCATCCGGAATCTTGCGAGCGAGCTCCCGCCAGCCGCGCACCTCGCGGGCGACGGCGGGCAGCCCCCATGTTAGCTCGCGCGTGGCGGCCGAGATCAGCGCCCAGAGTTGGCGACCCGAGAGGGGTGCCGGGTTATCGGCGTTTCCGCTGAAATCGGTGCAGCACCGTCTAGTACGCCGGGCTGGTTGTTTTCGGTGGCACGCGCACTACGAGATAACCCGGCAAGGCGACGACGGCAAGCGCGACTACGCTGACCAGCCCGAAGCTCGAGATCGCGGCGACGCCTTCGGTGTTGAAGACGATCGGAAAGCCCGTCACGCTCGCCAGAAAATGGCTTCCGAGCAGCTGTGCGTAGAGGCCGAAGAGCGCTCCGATCGAGCAGCCCACCACCAGCAGGACCGCCGCTTCACACAGCAGCCAACGCCACAGCACGCCCTCCTGGTAACCGTGGCACTTTATGAAAGCGATCAGATCGCGGCGCTGCCAGATCATCGCGCCCATCGCCCCCACTATCGCCAGCATTGCGGCAATCAATACGAGCAACCTGATTTGCGTGAGCCGCGAGACTCCCTGAGCCGCGAGCGCGTAGTGCTTTTGCTCGCGTTCGGCGGACGTCTCGACCACGAGCCCGCTCGACGGTGCCAGCGTACGCGCGACGCGATCGCGCACGGTCGCGGCGGAGGCGCCCGTTGTGATCTGGATCTCATATGCGCTCGGGTCCCTGCTGGCCCATGCTCGCGTGTAGTCCTTCGAGTTGAGGATGATCGCGCCTGGCGGCCATCCAAGGTTCGTCATGAGGCCGGCGATTCTGAGGACAATTGGCCGTGGCGATGGCAGGGTAAACGCCTGGCCGACATGCAGGCCGTGTTCACCGGCAAGCGCTTGCGAGAGCACCGCCCAGCCGCCGTTACGGACCCTCATCGAGGCGAGAGCCAGATCGCTGCCTCGGAATTGACTCGGGGGAATCAGGTATTCGGTGCTGTTGGCCGGGGCACGAACCCATAGACGACGGTCGCCCCAGTTGAAAAAACTGCTGTGGAATACACCGAGGCGCGCGACGCCTTGCACGCGAGTGAGGGCTGTGGCATGTTCCGTTCTGAACGGTGTTGTCGTCATCAGGCTGGATCTCCCGCGGGGTATCACCCACACCGCCGCGCTGGAGTCAAGCGCCCGAGCCGCAGAGTCCAGCCCACTCTTGAGGTTTGCCTGCGTCCCCTGGAACTCGACGGTCCCAAAAACGGCTATCGCCGCGGTAGCGGCTATCGCAAGCGAGCGCACCCGCGTCTGTGGTGCCTGAAGCTCGGTCACCGCGAGGGCGGACGCCACACCGTCGAGGAGGTTCGACAGATGCTTGAAGGCACCCACGAGTCCGTCGAACATAAGCGGCAGCAGACAGACAAGCGCGACTATCAGCGCTACGTTCCCGATCGCTGCTGCCTTCGTATCCACAACAAGGGTGAGCGTCGTGACGAGCAAGCAAAGCAGGCCGGCGATCAGTCGAAACGCGAACCATGCACGTCGATGATCGGCCGAGTCGGCTGGGGGTTGCAATGGGCGGGCGAGAGTCCCGAAGAGGGGCCAGAGCACCCCGAGGACCGCCGCCCCCATCCCGGCGGCGACAGCGATGACAACGCTCTGCCATGTCACGATCCGGTTGTTGCCGACTGGAAACGCAAACGCGAGATAGCCCGGCGTTGTGTGGAATACAGCTATCGAGAGTACGTCTCCGAGCACCAACCCGAGCACGCACGCGAGCACACCGATCACGGCGGCGTCGAACAGCAGGATCTTGACGGTGTCCCAACGCGTCGCTCCGTGCGGACGCACGTCTTCGATCAGCCTGCGTCGCGAGGGCACCGTCACGAGCATCGCGTTGAGCGCGAACATGAAGCCGACCAAGGCGCTGATCCCTGAGAACAGCGTCTCGCTCTGGCCCTCCGGCGCCACCGCGACCTTGAAGAGTTGCGAATCGAACTGCCCCGGCAAGAGGTTCACATTCCGCGCCGTGGCAAGTCGTGCGAGCGCCGCACGCACTTCCTTCGCGCGTGCGGGGTCGAAGCGCACGAAGATCCTGCTGAGCTGACCGGGTGCGCCGACCAACCGCTGCGCGTAGCCGATCGACGCCACCGCGACCGGGTTGTGGACCAGCCCACCGATCTCGGCTTCGCCAAGTGTGGCTCCGACCAGCGTTTCCACGAGCTTCGCGCCGACCTGGACCTTGACCGGCTCCAGTGGGCCGGCTCCGATTTCGCGCGCCAGCGGAGCCGGCAGCGCGATCGCCGGCAGGGCGGCGAGCTGTTTGGCCGAGAAGCGACGCAACAGCGGACCGCTCGCGCGCACCGAGTGTGGGTCCACGCCGATCAGCTCTACCGAACGTTCGCCGCCTCGTCCAATCACGTTCACCTGTCGCTCGAGGACCGGCAACGCAACCAGCACACCGGGGAGATGTCGGACCTCTGCCAACAGCCCTTCCTTGAAGCCTTCCGGTCCTCTTGCGTCGAGCTGTAGTTGAGCGCTGCCAACAAACTGACTGTTGAGTTGGGCAACAGAGTGAGTAAGACTGGTGCTCGCAACCTGAGAGGCGAACAGCAGCGCCACACCGACGGCGATCCCGAGGATCGCGAAGACCTCTTGTACAAGCACGGCCCTCGCCTCAAACCGCGCTTCGTAGATATAGCGAATACCCGAGAGGTTTATCCCCGCCACCGTTACTCTTCTCCGGGTGGCAGTCCGACGGGGATTGGCAAATGATCCGGCCGATACTCCGTGAGACGCCCGTCGCGCAGTTCGTGTACCTGATCGGCGAAGACAGCCGCCTGCGGATCGTGGGTGGCAAGCAGCAGCGCCATCTGCCGCTCACGGCAGAGATCGCGCAACAGGCCCAACACCTCCCGGGTGCGCTGCGTGTCAAGGCTCCCGGTCGGCTCGTCGGCGAGCACGAGCTCGGGGTTGGTTGACAGCGCCAGGGCGATCAGCACGCGCTGGCGCTCGCCCATCGAGAGCTGCTCGGTGCGATGCTGGAGCCGCTTCCCGAGCCCGAGTTGCGCAAGCAACGGTTCGACGGCGCTCGGGGCCTTGCGCACGTTGGCCAGTAGGAGCTTCAACGATGCATTCTGGATCGCCTTTGCCCCGGGGAGCAGGTTGTGTGGCTGTCCGACGATCCCGAGCTGGTGCAGGCGGTACTCGTGGCCCTCCTTGCGTGACATCTCAAACACGTCGCGACCGTTCACGAGGACCGAGCCACTGTCCGGGTCTTCAAGGCCGGCGATCAACTCGAGTAGCGTCGTCTTTCCCGACCCGCTGGGACCGTACAGCGCCACGAACTCGCCGGGTGCGACCGTCATCGACACACCATCGACGGCGCGTATGACCTCGTCGCTACCCATCCGGTAGTGCTTGACGAGATCGCGAAGCTCGAGCACTACGGAAAGCCTACGTTGCGCGATCCATGACGCTCGTCCTGCCGTGGGAAGGGGATGACCTCGGCGTCGTTGTCTTGCGGGCCGCTCATCGGCTCCACCGCGCCCTTGTAGATCGAGAAGACTCGGTCGGCGTAGACCGTGGACTCCATCTCCGAGACGCTCATCAAC
>JBARJU010000310.1:0-1680 GCA_049800435.1 Solirubrobacteraceae bacterium | reverse complement strand
GCCTCCATATCGCCGTGCCCCGCGCGCGCGGGGGGGGCACACCTTCCTGGACCATCGCCCGCGCGAGCGCGTAGCTCGTCAAGCTCGGGGCCGTCGCCGGCGACCACGAGCGGCACACCCGCGACCCGGCAAGCGTCGATCGCGACGTCGATCCCCTTCTCGGGAGCCAGCCGCGAGACCACGAGCGCGTAGGTCCCGTCAGTCACGCTCGCCTTCTCCTCCGGCACTCGCACGGGTGGCGCCAGCACATGAACGCGCTCGAAGTCAAGCGGGGCCCCCAGCTCGCGCAACCGTTCACGCGCGAACACGCTCGGGACGATCACGGCGTCAGCCTGGTCGGCAAGGCGCCGCTGCCACATCGCAAGCGAGGCGCCGTACGCCAGCGCCTCCGAGCGGCTACCGCGGCAGTTATGGATCACGCCCGGCAACGTGTTGCGCCCGTGACAGCGCATGCACTGCTGACCGCCCGTAAAGCACACGCCGGTGGCGCACACGAGCCTGTACTGGTGCAGGTGAAGCACCACGCGCGCTCCCTCCGCACGCGCGGCCGCCAGCGCTCGCCACCCGAACAGTGGGTGGAGGTTGTGTGCGTGCACCACGCGCGCTCCCGTCATCCGCACCGCCTTCGCGACGTCGCGCGGGGCAACCCCACCGCGCACCAGACCGACGGCCGCGCGAGCCTTGCCAAGCTCGGCCGAGTCGCGCGCGAGGAGCTCCGCGGGCTCGTCGAGGCGGTCGCGCACGAGCGCCAGCAACCCGTCCACCACGCGCTCCTCGCCGCCCGTCGTGCGATAGCGGTTGTGCAGGAAGAGGACCATCGCCTCTCGCAGCCTATCCCCGCCGCGGGCGCCCGACCCGCGGCGGTCCGCCGCAAACCTAGACTGTTGCGGTCATGTCCTCCGATCCAAGCACACCATCCGCCTCCATCGTCGTGCCCACCCGAGCGCGACCCGACTACCTGAGGGTCGCGCTCGCGTCGATCGCACCGCAGGCGGCCGGCGCGGGAGTCGAGCTGATCGTCGTCGACGACGCTGGGCCATCCGATGCGGAACGCGAGCTTGCCGAGCGCTTCGGAGCGCGCTATGAGCCCCACCCGCGGCCGCTCGGCTTGAATGTCGCACGCAACACGGGCGTGGAGCGCGCGAGTGGCGAGCTTGTGGTGTTCGTAGACGACGATGTCGAGGTTTGCGACGGATGGCTCGATGCTTTGCTCGACGCCGCGCGCGAGCACCCCGAGGTGGAGGTGTTCGCCGGGCGGATCGTGCCGCGCCTTGAAGGCTCGCCACCGCGCGGCTGCGGACGCGAGGGGCCCCCGATCACGGCGCTCGACCTCGGCCCAAGGGACATCTCCACGCGCTTCGCGTGGGGGGCGAACATGGCGATCCGCCGGCGCGCCCTGGAGCGCGTCGGACCGTTCGACGTCTCGCTCGAGCATGGAGGGGACGAGCAGGAGTGGCAGGAACGGCTGGCCTCCCAGCCGCCCACCTCGGTCGACCGGGCCGATGTCGAAGTCCCCCCATTAACCGCAACCGGACGCGGCCCCGGCGCAGCCGTCGTGTACGTGACGGGCGCCGCGCTGTATCACCGTCGCAGCCCGGCGGACGCGCGGCTGCGGTCGTTGTGCCGCGCTGCGTATGAGCGTGGGCGCGCCTCCCGGCGCTTTGACGTGTGGCGCGAGGC
>JBARJU010000309.1:0-20880 GCA_049800435.1 Solirubrobacteraceae bacterium | reverse complement strand
GCGTGTAGGCGAGGTGAATCGCTCCGGCGTATACCGGGGACACGACGACGTGGGGGGCGCTCGCGACGCGTGTCGCGGTGGCGATCTGGAGCGGCTCCATGACGCCCTGCAAGCCGGCCAGCTTGCGCACCGCGAGCCTCACAGGCGAAGCCGGAGCGCTCGCTCCCCCGACGGGCAGCCCGTCGATCGCCGAGATATCGAGGGACTCGCCGGGCGAGCCGACCGGCGGCACGCCACGTGTGCCACGTGTGGCAGGCGACGCCCGCGTGCAACCGCGCGAGGAGACCGTCGGCTTCAGGCCGGAGGCCGAGAGGAACTCCAGTGCGGCGAGCACCCTTCTGTCGATCCGGCCGCCGGCGATCAGACGACGCTCGCACGGCGCCAGATGGACGCCCCGATCGCGCGGAACCTGAAGCTGAAGCTGGGTCTTTGACTCGAGCAGCGCTTGGCCCGGGCTCGGCGAAGTCTTGGCGAACGGGTGGCGCCCCTTGGCTTTCACGGCCGAGGAGCTCTGCAGCTTTACCCAGCCGTCGAGGATCGGCTTGGGATCGATCAGCGGCGAGCCGGCGCCCGAGGGATGGATCTGGAAGACGATGTGTGGCTGTGCGCCGGGACCGACGTGGCCGAGCACGGTCCCCGCGATCACCTGAGCGCCGACTCGAAGCGGGTGCAGGTACACGTTCTCAGGGCCTGCCCTGAACTCGCGTGTGGCGCCATAGGCAGCCGGGCTCGTCGTGCTCCTCCCGAGCGGGGCGCCCGCCAGCCCAGTGGCCCCGCGGCGGCGGACGAGGGCAAGTTCAGGGGCTTCGAGCACCGGATAGAGCGTCGCGAGCGTTCCAAGCTCGGCGTAGGTGTAGGTGTTGCCGTAGGCGTCCCTCAGCGAGATCGTGCGACCGAGCGGGCCGCTCTCGGCGATCGACACGATGCGACCGTCCTGTACGGCGATCGCGGGAGCGGCGTCCTGTGAGTAGATCGTCGTGCCCGCGACGGCGTGCGGGGATGGGCCTTCGGTGAGCGGGAAGCCGTCGTCGTAGTGCGAGGCTGCGTACACGGGAAAGCGCGCTTCGGTGAGTCCCGTGATCGCGCCGAGCAGCGCGGGAGGCGTGCCACCGAGCAGGCGCGCGCGCAACAGCACGGAGTTGACGTAGGACTGGGAGTGGTTGTAGGAGAAGACAGCCGCGCGGATGTCGCGGTCGCCACCCGCGGCCTTCAGATAGCGAGCGGCGGCGAAAATCGCGTCGGCCGGGTTGTAGGGATCCTGGAAGCCGTCGTTGTTGACGTCGACCCCATACTGCCCCCAGGTGCTCGGCAGGAACTGCATCCAGCCCTCGGCGCCGGCGCTTGAGACGTTGAGGTCGCGCCCGTAGTCGGTCTCGACTTCGTTGATCGCGGCAAGCACCTGCCACGGGATGCCATAGGCGGCTCCGGCGGCCTGGTAGATCGGCAACAGGAACGGGGGGATGGAGAAGCTATCGATGAAGAAGCTGGGCACACTCGACAACGAGCCTCCGAGCGTCGAGGGCAGCGGCGGAGTGAGCGCCGAGGGCGACAGGCCCTTCGCGTTCGCCTTCGCGTTCGCGCCCGGCGTCGGGGTCGCCGACGACTGCCCCTTTTCCCCATGGGAGCCCCCGTGGACGTGGACCGTGGGGGCCTGGGGACGGCGAGCGAGCACTTCGGGCGCGGGCACGGTTGTGGTTTCGGTCGTGCTCGTCGTGCTCGTCGTGCTCGTCGTGCTCGTGCTCGTGCTCGTGCTCGTGCTCGTGCCTGTCTGTGGGCCGGTGGTCGTGGACGGTGTGGGTTCAGGCGCGGGCGCGGGCGGCGCGGGAACACTCGTGGTCTCAGGCGCGGGAGTGGCGGCTTCGCCCGTGGAGACCCCGGCGGTCGGGGCGGCGGAGGCGCCGCTCGCCGAGAGCAGAACGGCAAGCACCGCAAGGGGCGGGAGCACCCATGGGGGCACAGGCAGCGTGGTTGTGAGTGGTCTCGGAATCATCGTCAGTTGCCGAGCAGGTAGTTGAGGAGCATGCCGCCCGCTTCGCCTTCTTCGGAGGGGGCGTAATAGGTCGTGCCGGCGGCAGCTCCACCGACCGGCTGCGCCGCCTGCGTCGAGCCGGGCGTCGTGGGCTGGGCGCCGGGCACGCCGCTGGTTTCGGCTGCTGTCGAGCCCGGGTACCTGGCGGTGGCCTGCGCCGGCGTCATACCTTTGAGGACGGCCAGCGTGCGTTGCATCACGAGGCTCGTCGAGTTGGCGCCCACACTCGAGGTCTTGGCGCTCGCGCTGCTTGCCCCGAGGAATTTCCCGGTTGTGCAGATCGGGTTGGTCTTGACCGCATAGCCAAGGCAGCCGGCGCTCGCGACGAGCTCGACGCGCAGGAAGTGCCCGAGCGCGTCGTAGCCGTTGACACTGCCGGCGCCGAGGTAGATGAAATCGAGCAGGCGCTCCAGACCGCCGGTGGAGCGCAGGCTCGTGAGCAGACCCGAGAAGTTGGTCGCGAACGGCTTGGCGTTCTTACCGAACGCCTTGGCCAGGGGCAGCAACGGTTCGACCGCGGCAAGCGCGGAGGCGGTGCTCTTGGCGTTCTTGCCGAACGACTTGAGGAAGCCTTCGAAGGATTTCGAGAATGGCCCGATGTTCTCGAACGTCTTGTTGATGCCCGGCGCGGCGACGCCGAGATCTTCGAATGTTGGGGTCGTTTGTTCGGCGAAGCGTCCGAGCCGTTCCATCGCCGGTCCGAGCTGTTCGAGGAAGGCGGGGAAGTCGGCGAGGTTCTGGGCGAGCGCCCCACGGTGCCTGGCCGTCGCTTGGGCGACCGTGTTGCTCTGGTTGATGAAGCCCACGAGCCGCGAGCGGTCGGCGGCCAGCGGGGCGGTCGCGCGATCCCCTTCGACGGCGAGATCGCTCAGCGTCTTGTTCTCGTTCGCGAGGATCGCGAGCACCCGTTCGAGTCCCTGTAGAGCCGGGTTGGAGCGACGCAGGACCGCGTTGAGGTCGGCGCCGCGCCCGGCGAAGCCGGCGCCGAGCTCGTTGATGACGATGGTCAGGCGCTGGCGCTCGGGCAGACGCGAGATGTCGCCGAGCAGGTCGACGTCGACGGGGCTGTGCGTGCCTGTTACCGGCAACAGGACTTGGCCGGCGCCTTCCTGACCGGCCGGTATGACCTTCAGCGCCGGCGGCAGGGGCGTGCCTTCCACGCGCGGCTGGGTCGGAAGGCAGTCGACGAACTTCTCGCCGATCAAGGCCTGCGGGCGAATCGTGCAGCTGGCGTCCTTGCGGAAGTCCTGGAAGCCGGGGTTTGAGATGTCGAGCACGACCGCCGCCTTGGCTCGGGGCGTGGGCGTGACCGACCCCACGGTGCCGACCTTGACCCCGTCGATCTTGACGTCCTCGCCGACCGTCAGGTTGCCGGCGTCGTCGAAGATCGCGCGGACCGTGTAGCCGCCGCTCGAGCCGCCGGCGGAGGTCGCGAGCAGGACGATCGCGACGAGCGCAACCATGCACGCGGCGCCCGCGATTGCGGCCCTACCCCTCCTGAAGCCCTTGTTCTGCGTCCTCAACCCGATCAACCTCTGTCTTGATAAACGAGTAGAGGACGGCTCATCCAGTGGACGGGCCGCCCCTTCCCGTTGTCCTCAGACCATACGCTCCAGCGCGTCCATCTGAGGCATCTGTTCCCGTGACGTGGTCTGTCCTGCCGGCGGCCGCCCCCCCTGGGAGGACGGCCGCCGCGCTGCCTTGTATGACTACCTCCGGGTCCGACTTATTTCTTGGGGCAGGGCGCCTTCACGTTGACCGTGACGATTTCCCCGCCGAGAAACTTCAGTTCGGCCTTGACCGGGAAGCCGCCTTTCGAGCACTTGTTGGGAATCGTGCCGTAGGAGACCAGCTTCTTGCCTTTCATGAAGGCCGCGCCGACCTTGACCTTGATGAATTCCACCGAGCCATACGGCGCGCCGGGCACCGTTTCGACAAGCGGGATCACGCCGGTGAACACGGGGCCCGACCCGCTGGCGGAGCTGAATTTTCCAGGGGACAGCAGTTCGATCGAAGCGGGAGTGGTCCCTTCGGCATAGAACGCCAGGTTCCCACCGGCCTCGAAGAACGGCTGCACGCTGAGAGTCTCATGGACGCGGGTGCTACCGAAGCTAACCACGCCGCGTGCTTCGCCCTTGGGACCCGCGACCGACTTCTTGGGGCACTGCTGCACTTCGTGGCTTTCGAGGATCGCTGCCGAGCAGGTTGTGAAGCCTTTCGAGGTCACCTTGGTACCAGGGGGCGTGTAGAACGTGACGCCCACCAACGGCAGGGGAAAGCCACCGTATTCCGTACCGCTGATTTTGAATTCGGTTTCGAGGGCAGCGCCCGCGCCGAAGAAGTTTCCGGTGTGAGGGTAGGTCGGGCCGCCGTTAGAGCTCGGGTTCTTCGGGATCGGCACGGCCTTCACCTTGAGTATGACGTTCGGCGCTGCCCCCGCAGCCGCCGGTAGGCCCAGGGTCGCTACGGCCAAGCCGAGCATGGCCAAACGGGTAGATGCTCTGCGCATCAGCTTCTCTCCTCTGTTGATGGACAGGTCCGCCTACGATCCGGGTAGCTCCGAGACCTTGACGGTCCGGCGACATCGAGTCCCCAAACTCTCAGACGTCCGGGGTGCATTGGCGATTTACCCGCAAGACTAGCCGTATCGGAAGACAGGTTCAACCAGGTGGGTGCTCGGCGGCCTGCTCGGCAGCCGAGAATTCGAGCTCTTCTCCCGCGTAGACGACGTCGACCGGCTCGACGATCACCTGGCGCGCTCCCGTCTCGACCGAGCCCGCCACGAGCGCCTGGAGGCCGAGATCGCGGGCGAGCGCGACGACCGCCTCGCCCGAGCCGCTCTGGCAGTAGACGGCGTAGCCGGAGCCCATGTTGAACGTCGAGTAGGCGGCGTGGGCGTCGAGTCCCGCCCGCTCGACCAGGAACGCGAGCACCTCGGGCACGGGGGGCAAGTCGAGGATGCGGTAGGTGAGCGCCTTGGAGGGGCGCATCAGCTTGAGCAGGCCGTGGCCCGTGATGTGGCTGAGGTAGGACACGCCGAGTCCGGACTCGAGCATGGATTGCACGAGCGAGACGTACATGACGGAGGGGTCGAGCAATGCCTCGCCGAGCGTGCGCCCGCTCGCAAGCGAGGTCATGTAGCCCTCGGGCAGGCGCTCGACCACGAGCCGCGCCAAGGACGCCCCGTTGGCGTGCAGACCGCTTGAGGCGACCAAGACGATCTCGTCCCCGGCCTTTAGATCCTCGCCCAGGATCGCAGCACGCCCCGCGGGCACCGCGCCGACGGCGGCGCCGGCGAGCTCGATGTCGGGCTCGGCGACGAGCCCCGACAGGGACGGAGACTCACCCCCACCCCAGGTGCAGCCGGCGTCGAGGCAGGCGCGCTGCCAGCCCTCGAGCAGCGCGGCGGCGCGCTCGCTCTCGCCGTACCACTCCGAGGCGCCGGTGGCGAAGTAAGCGTTGACGACGAGGGGGAGGGCGCCGACGCAGCAGAGGTCGTTGAGGATCGCGGCGACCGCGTCGTAGGCGACGTCGGCGAAGCGGTCGATCCCGTGGCGCTCCCGCACGTGGCGCGCGACGATCGACTTGGTGCCGAGGCCCTCCATCACGAACGCGAGCGTGCGACCGTCGAAGTCGAACACGAACGCGGGCTCGCCGCGGGAGGCATCGCAGGCCTGTCCGCCGCGCGCGATGAGCAGCGAGGAGGTGGCGAGAGCGCGCGCCATCGCCATGCGCTTGCCGTGGTCGAGGGCGTCGTAGTCGACGCCCGCCGCCTTGTAGTCGGCCGATCCGGCTGTCATCGGCGATGATCCTATTCCCACACCCTCGAAAGGACCGCGATGGACTTCCAGCCGAGCGAGCGTTGCATCGAGTTTCAAGAGCGCCTGAGGGCGTTCATGGACGAGCACGTGTACCCCTCAGAGCCTGTGTACGAGCGCCAGTTGGCCGAGTCCGGCGATCCCCACCATCAGCCGCGGGTGATGGAGGAGATAAAGACACGTTCCCGTGAGGCTGGACTGTGGAACATGTTCCTGCCGGACGCCGAGCACGGGGCGGGCCTCTCCAACAGCGAGTACGCCCCACTCGCGGAGATCCTTGGACGCAGCCATATCGCCTCGGAGGCATGCAATTGCTCGGCGCCGGACACCGGCAACATGGAGGTGCTGCACCAGTTCGCCACGGATGAGCAGAAGCAGCAGTGGCTTAACCCTCTACTGGAAGGTGAGATTCGGTCCAGTTTCGCCATGACGGAGCCCGACGTGGCGTCCTCTGACGCCACGAACATAGCCCTGCGGATCGAGCGCGATGGCGAGGACTATGTGCTCAACGGGCGCAAGTGGTGGATCTCGGGCGCGCTGCATCCGCACTGCCGAATCATGATCGTGATGGGCAAGACCCAACCGGCCGCGCCCCGCCATCGCCAGCAAAGCCAGATTCTCGTGCCGCTCGACACACCCGGCGTGAAGATCGTGCGAGGGTTGCGGGTGTTCGGGTATCAGGACCAGGAGGGTCACGCCGAAATCGTCTTCGAGGACGTGCGCGTGCCCGCTGGCAACCTGATCGCGGGCGAGGGCGACGGCTTCATGATCGCCCAGGCGAGGCTCGGCCCGGGCCGCATCCACCACTGCATGCGCTCGATCGGTATCGCCGAGCGGGCGCTCGAGGCGATGTGCAGGCGTGCGATATCGCGCAACACGTTCGGTCAGCCCGTCGCTTCGCGCGCCAATATTCAGGACTGGATCGCCGAGGCGCGTATCGAGATCGAGATGGCACGCCTGCTGACGCTGAAGGCGGCGTGGCTGATGGACACGGTGGGCAACCGCCACGCGCGCACCGAGATCGCCGCGATCAAGGTCGCGGCGCCGAACATCGCGCTGAAGGTGATCGACCGCGCGATCCAGGTCCACGGCGGGGGCGGCGTGTCCGACGACTATCCACTCGCGTGGGCCTACGCCCACCTGCGCACGCTGCGCCTGGCGGACGGCCCCGACGAGGTCCACAAGCTGTCGATCGCGCGGCGCGAGCTGGCGCCGTACATGCCCTCTGAGTCAAGCTGAGCGCGAAGCCCGCTCGCCTGACGGTGTGCTCTTCGCAAAGTGCCTGCCCCACACGCGCGTGGGGCAGGCAAATCGAGACCGTCTCCCGCGGCCCCTACGCCGCCCCATGCCCGGCCCCCCTACCCCCCGCGAGGCGCAGGCTGTAGAGCACGGCTGCCACCGAGGTCGCGAGATTGAGGCTCGAGACTCCCTCCCGCATCGGCAATCGCAGGCGCGCATCGGCCCGCTCGAGCAACTCGTCGCTGAGGCCGGCGCGCTCGGTACCAAACGCGAGCAAGGCGCACGGAGGGACCGACTCCGGGCGCAGCTCCTCGCCATAGGGGTCAAGCGCGAGCAGCGGCCTGTCCGTGTCGGGCACGCTCTCCACACGCGCGACCGGCAGGGCGAAGTGAAGGCCAGCCGAGCCCCGCACGGCGACCGGGTCCCATGGGTCCTGGCGGCCGGTCGTGAGCACGCCGGCCGCCTCGACGGCTGCCGCCACACGGATGACCGCGCCGAGGTTGCCGAAGTGGCGAGGGTCCTCGAGGAGCACGATCGGCGCGTCTCCCTCGGCGGCAAGCAGGGCGTGCGGGTCTGTCGTCGCGCGTCGCGCGACGCTGACGACGCCCGTGTGCGGGACGTAGGGGCCCAATCGCTTGAACGCCTCCGCCGGGAGCACAACCGCAAGAGCCTCGATCCGCTCGGCCAGGTCCGGGGCGAGACCCCCGGAGAGTCGCTCGAGCTCGCCCCGGTCCACGGACGCCACCATCTCCACGTGAGCACCGAATCGGAGGGCGTGCTTGAGCGCATGAAAGCCTTGGAGCACCACGAGATCGCCATCGCGGCGAGCTTCGTGGAAGCGTCGCACGATGGCGGGCGTGTCGAGGCTTGGGGGGGCGGCGCTCACGGAGTTGAGTGTATGCGTGGCCCGTGCTCCCCAGGCGTCCCGTGGCTCGCTCTCCGTGCGCTCCATGGCCTGCTCTCCAAGCACCCGCAGCCTGCTCGATCGGCACCCGCGGCTCGCTCCATGGGCACCCGCCGCTCGCTCCATGGGCCCGCGGCGATCGCCATAAAATGCTATCGTTCGTTCGAACGAACGGGAAGGCTGCGCAATGTCCTCCACCATCCACACGACGGCGACCGCCGGCCCCAACGAAAAGCTCGGATCTTCGACCGACCTGCTCGGGTGCGTGGCGGCGCTGGCCGACGGCCGCGCCACATCGACCCAGCTGGTGGAGCAGGCCCTCGCCCGCATCGAGGCGACCCAGCCGACGCTGAATGCGTTTCGCATCGTGCGCGCCGAGGCCGCTCGCGCCGAGGCGGCGCAAGCGGACCGTCGTCTGGCGGCGGGCGAGCGACTGCCCTTGCTCGGAGTGCCCGTGGCCATCAAGGACGACGTAGATCTCGCCGAGCATCCCACCTCGTTCGGCTGCGCCGGCCCGTTCGCGGCCAAGCAGGAGGACTGCGAGATGGTGCGTCGCCTGCGCGACGCGGGCGCGGTGATCGTCGGCAAGACCAATACGCCCGAGGTAGGGCTCTACCCGTTCACGGAGGGCGCGGCGTTCGGCGCCACTCGCAACCCGTGGAGCCTCGAGCACACCCCCGGCGGGTCCAGCGGAGGCTCGGCGGCGGCCGTTGCCGCCGGCATCGTCCCGGCCGCCGTCGGCTCCGATGGCGCGGGCTCTGTACGGATTCCCGCCGCGTGGTGCAACCTCGTCGGCGTCAAGCCCCAGCGCGGTCGCATCTCCACCTGGCCCGACCGCGAGGCATTCAACGGCCTCACGTGCCTGGGCCCGCTCACGCGCACGGTGGCGGACGCCGCGCTGATGCTCGACGTGCTCAGCGGCAACCATGCCGAGGACCTCCATGCTCCCCCGCGCCCGCCTGAGTCCTACGCGCAGGCGGCCGCTCGCGAACCGCGTCCGCTGCGGATTGCGCTGTCGTTGCGTCATCCGTACAGCGCGGCCCCCGTGCTCCTGCATCGCGAGATCGATGCCGGCGTGCGCCGAATCGGCAGAGCGCTTGCCGAGCTGGGACACACCGTTGCCGAAGCTCACCCCCGCTACGGCCTGATGGGCCTGACGCTGATTGCCCGCGGCGAGTCGGGCGTGCACGAGTGGGTGGGGCGTGTGCCCGACCGCTCGCTACTGGACGTGCGCACTCGCTCCACCGCGCGCATCGGCGGCATCCTCTCAAAGACGGTGCTGCCCTTCGCCAGGAGACTGGAGCAGCGCTTCCAGCGTCGCGTCGGTTCGATCTTCCACGAGTTCGATGTGCTGATCGCGCCCACCAGCGCCGGCGCGGCTCTTGCCGTCGGCAAGACCGCCGGCCTAAGCAGCTGGGCCACCCAGCGGGTCATCGCCGGCGCCTGTCCCTACGCGTGGCCGTGGAACGTGCTCGGCTGGCCCGGAGTGAGCGTGCCCGCCGGGCTCACCGGTGAGGGGCTCCCGTTCGGGGCGCAACTGCTCGGTCCCGCAAACAGCGAGGCGACCCTGCTGTCGCTCGCCGCCCAGCTGGAGACCGTGGAGCGCTGGAGCGAGCGCGTGGCGCCCCACGCCGTCGGCGCGCTTGCACTCCGATGAGCGTCCCGAGTGCGCCACCGAAGCTCGAGGCGCCCGTCGAGGTGGGAGCGCGCGAGCGGATGCTGCGTGCCACGCTCGCGCTGATCGCCGAGGGTGGCATCGCGGCGGTCACCAACCGTCGCGTGGCTGCCTCGGCGGGCGTGTCGCTCGGGTCGCTCACCTACCACTTCGACAGTCAAACAGAGCTACTGCGGGAGAGCCTGCTCCTGTACGTCGAGGAGGAGACCGCGCGGCGCGAGCTGATCGCTCGTGACCTGGCAAGCGAGAAACCCGGCGTCGAGCGGGTCGCCGAAGCGGTCGAGCAGCTCGCGGCGATGCCCTCCGACATTCCTCGGCAGATAGCTGAACTGGAGTTGCACCTCCACGCGGCACGCGACTCCGAACTGAGGGAGGCCTCGCAACGTTGCTTTGCCGCACACGAGCAGATCGCTGCTGCCGCGCTAACGGCGCTCGGCATCCCCGACGGGGAGCGTCACGCGCCCACGGTCGTCGCGCTCATGACCGGGCTGGCGGTACGCCGGCTTGCCGCCGGGGGACACGACGCTGAGGGGACCTCCGAGGCGTTGCTGGCACTCGTGCGCGGGCTCGACTCGCCGCCCTGGACCGAACCCGCCGTCGCCCGGCGGGCCTAACGCCCGAGCGTCCGCAGGAGCTCCCGGGCTCGCGGACGAACACCGCCGAGGAGCTCGCGCACCTCAGACAGCCCCGCACGCAACTCCACGTCGCCGACCTCGACGGGGAGCATCGAGTCCTGTAGCTCCCCCAGCATCATGTCTGCCCTGCCGGCAGCCTCGACGGCAGCGTCGATCAGGCCCTTCGTGCCGCTCGATGGAGCCACCGGCGACGGCGTCTCAAACGCGCGGCCGGGAAGCTCGTAGCGCTCCGCGAACGAGGTATGGACTCGCTTCGCCCGCCCATACGCCGCCTGGATCGGTTGAAACAGCTGCTCTTCGAGCCGCTCGGCCATCCGCTCGTCCAGATGCTCGTAAGCCTCGCTCAACAGCGCCAGCGCAACGGCGATCTCATCCGCCGCCGTGGCGAGCGCGTCCAGCACCTGCTGTCTTCCTTCGGCGGTGGTGTAGGTCATGTCCGCCCACCCTAGCCTCCACGGGTCAAACTAACGTCGGACGGCGCCAAACGCGACGCCGATCGCCTGGCGACAGCTCGCCATCGCAATGGACACCGCGAAATCGCGTTTGGCCCCGAGCACAACCCGTACCGGTCAGAATCTATGTCCCTCCTGAGCCGGCTGCAGCGTTCTCCGCAAGTTCGAGTGCGTATGCCGGCCACCACTGCCCGGCGGACGGACCCCCGTTGCAGGCTCCGTCGGAGGCGCCCGGCTGCTTGATCCAGATGTAGGCGTCGATCAGCGGATTGCCGGTCTGACTGGTGGGTGCCTGCCCCAATCCCCGACCGGGAGGATTGCACCAAGCGCCGCCCGGCGCAGGCCCGCGCCCGTTGCGGCTGGTGTCGATCACGAAGTGCGTTGCGCCTCCCAGGTATCCGCCGATCGCGGTGCCATAGCCGGTCTCCACGGCAGTGCTGCCGAAATTCGAGACGTCCAGCGAGAACCCGCGAGCGCTCGCCACGCCGGCCTTGGATAGACGAGTCGCGATTGTGCTCGCCGGCTGCCAGCCGGCGTGGCCGGCATCCAGATATACCGACACCAGCGGACCAGCGCCCAGGTGGGTGACCCCATAGTTCAACAGTTCGTAGTATCCCGCCTGCTCGTCCGACGGCAGGCATTCCAGCTCCGCCAAGGCATCGGGCTCGAGGATCACCACGGCCCGACGGCCGCCGATGCCTTGGGCCAAGGCGTCGATGAACTGTCGGTAGGCGCTTGCGCTGACGGCTCCCCCTGAGGAGTACTGACCGCAATCGCGCCAGGGGAGATCGTACGCAACCAGGACGGGCAGCGCGCCGGCCGCGGTGACGGTGCCGACCCACCAGTTCACGTCCCCCGCGGTGCCACCGTGCCCGTAGGACCAGTCGCCGAACCACTTCGCCACGGGCCGGGAGGCGATCTTGGCTATCTGGGCCGCTTCGCTCGCCCTACCCTGAGCGGCCCACTGTCGCTGGATCTGGGCCGCCGCCGAGTTGGGGTCGGCGTAGAAGCGCTGCCCCGCGAACGGATTGGACGCGGATGCGGGCGACGGCGCTGGGGGCGACGGTATTGCAGGGGGCGGTACTGGAGGCGGCGCTGTTGCCTGAGGCGGCGTTGCGGAGGGCGGTGTTTTGGACGGCGGGGTCCCAGATATTGTGCTCGGCGGTCGCGGAGGACTCCACGGTGGTTGAAGTATCCCCGGCGAGGGTGGAGGAGGCGGCGGAGCGCCGGGCCTGCGATGCGCATGCCGAGTGACCCGCGCCCCGGATCGGCCCTGGCCGCGCCGGCGCCGGTGGTGTGAGCGCCGCTTGGATCCTTTGCCAGCACGGTGGTCGGGGCCTGCTGAGGCGCGCGTGTGGCCTGCGCCAGCGGGTTGAGCGTAGCCGGCGGGCAGCCAGCCGCCGAGTGAGATCATGGTAAGGAGGATCGCCAGCGAACCCGCGACTCGCGGGTGGGGGAAGCGCATATACGTAGATCGGAGTGTCACAGCGGCTGCGTGAATCCTCCGCCCGGTTGCGGACGCAATGATGCTCCGGACGCCAGGACGCCCAGGGACGTCTGTATCCCACCCCTGGACACAAATCGTATACGCCACATGCAACTGCGGCGAGCCAAGGCGGGGGCGTCCGGTGTGCGGGCGCAAGGACGCGTCTACTTCGACAGTTGATTAGGCGTAGTCATGACCACCTTCGAGCATTTTGAGCACACGATGCTTGCCGGCGAGTTGACCGACCCGCCGGCCGACGATCGTGCCTACCGGGTGCGCTACCGCAGCCTACTGCGCCTCGAGCGCAGGCATCCGTCGCTCACCGTCCTGATCACTTTCATGTGCGTGCTCGTCGAGGTCGTCTTCGTGGTGTGGCTCTTGCAGCCGTCGCACTTCCCGGAACCCGCTGGCGACCCTGTGCTGGACGCGGCGAATGTCTTCGTGGTCGTCGCAATCGGGCTGATGGAGGTGATGCGGATGATCAACGTCATCTCGTTGTCGCTGGCCTCACTGGCCGTACGCAACCCGATTCCGGTGCGGGCTCCGAACGACCTGCGGGTGGCGTTCGCTACGACTGTGGTACCCAGCAGGGAGCCGCTCGAGATAGTCCGTCGCACGCTGCGGGCGGCGCGAGCGATCAAATACGAGGGATCCCTGCACGTGTGGCTACTCGACGAGGAGGACGATCGATCTGTCAAGCGGATGTGCGCCGAACTGGGTGTGAGGCATTTCACGCGCAAGGACGTGGCGGCGTGGAATCAGGCGGGGGGCTCGTACAAGGCGAAGTCCAAGCATGGCAACTACAACGCCTGGCTGGACGCCCACGGAAGCGACTACGACGTACTCGCCACGGTCGACCCCGACCACGTACCGGTGCCCAACTTCCTGGAGCGGCTGCTCGGCTACTTCCGCGACCCCGACGTGGCGTACGTGGTTGGCCCGCAGAACTACGCCAACTGCGACAACTTCGTCACGATGGCCGCGGAGTCCCAGCAGTTCCCGTTCCACAGCATCATCCAGCGCGCTGCCAACCTGTACAGCTGCGCGATGCTGGTGGGCACCAACAACGCCATTCGCGTCTCCGCGCTGCGGGCGATCGGGGGCCTGCGTGACTCGGTCACCGAGGACATGGCCACCGGCTTTCACTTTCACACCCGGCGTAACCAGGCCACTGGGCGACGCTGGAAGTCGGTCTATACACCCGACGTCCTCGCCCACGGCGAGGGCCCGGCTAGCTGGACCGACTACTTCAGCCAGCAGATGCGCTGGTCGCGAGGCACCTTTGAGGTGCTGCGCCGCGACTTCTGGCGGCGCTTCTGGCGTCTGCACCCGGGCCAGCTACTGCACTATGGGCTGATCACGACCTTCTACCCCTCGATCGCAGTCGCGTGGATCCTGGGTGCGGTCGGCAGCGTGCTCTACCTGGGGGTGGGCGCCAGCGGCATCCACGTGCCTGTCAACGTGTGGATCGCGCTCTACACCGACACTGCGCTGCTCCAGCTCGCCCTGTACGCGTGGAACCGCCGCTACAACGTGAGCCCGTACGAGGCCAGAGGCTCCTTCGGCCTGGCCGGCATGCTGATGTCGATCCTGTCCTCGCCGCTGTACGCCGCATCGCTGATCAGCACCATTCTGCGCCGCCCGGCGCGATTCATCGTCACCCCGAAGGGCAGCGCGGGCAACCCCGACCGTCTGCTCACGTTCTACCGCCATCTCCAGTGGAGCTGCCTGCTCGGCGGGTCGCTGGTGGCGGCGGTGATCCTGCACCGCGCGAGCCTGGTCGCGTGCTTCTGGCCGCTGGTGGTCTTCTCGGTCTGCTTGACTCCGATTGCCCTGTGGCGCTTCGCCTCGCGCCGGCCACGGGTCGCGGAGGGCTCGCAGCGTGCCGAGACCGAGCTCTCCGTCGGCGCGGCACGCCGAGTCGGCCTAATGCGCCCCGTGCGCAAGCCCACGCCCGATCCGGCGCTTGAGCTCGAGCAGGGACGCGCGTGAGGCGCTTTCGGTGGCGCCGCTCCTACGCGCTGGGGGCGGTCATGGTTATCGGGATCGCGGGGAACGGTCCGGTGATCACGCAGTACGTCTCCGCGGCGATTCATCAGTACGAAATCGATCAGCCCACCTACGAGGCCAAATACGGGCATTGGCAGGCGATCGAACTGCCCGTCCACGATCGCGTAAACGCGGTGCACACGGCGCTGCTGCAGACCGGCAAGCTGCTGATCATCGCAGGCAGCGGCAACAACCAGCAGTTCTTCGAAAAAGGAACCTTCAGGACGCTGGTGTGGGACCCCACGACGGGCCGGTCCAAGCTGATCCCCACCCCCGGAGACATGTTCTGCGGCGGGCACGCGTTCCTGCCCAACGGAGACCTGCTGGTGGCGGGCGGCACCACTCGCTACGAGCAGCTCGCGAAAACGGTCACGAGGCCCGGCGGCATCATGGAGATCGACAACGACTCGCCTACGCACAGCCACGCGTTCGCCAAGAACACGTTGTTCGTGTCACCCAGAGGTGGGTCCTATCGAAGCGACTTCGCCATCACCGCACCGCCCGCGTCCAGGGCGGTGGGACGACACGCACAGCTCCACACCACCCCCAGCAGGACCTACGTGTGGGTCGACGCGGTGAACCCTGGGCGCGACGGCATCGTCAACGCGCCGACGGCCTTTCACATAGTCGGGATGGGGGAAGCGCAGACGCGCGAGCTGCGTGCCATCGGGCATGGCATCACGCTTGGCAAGGAGGACTTCCAGGGCAGCAACATCTCGTACATGTTCGACTCCCGCACCGAACGCTACGTCTTCGTGATGCCAATGCCACACAGGCGCTGGTATCCGACCCTCGCGCCGCTGGCGAACGGCAACCTCCTCGCGGTTTCGGGACTGGATGGAGTGGGCCAGATCTCACCGGGCGCCACCGATCTCTTCGACCGACGCACGCTGCACTGGAAGGCTGGGCCTTTCCGCTACTTCCCAACCTACCCGGCGCTGTTCCTGACCGCCGGCGGCAAGCTGTTCTACTCAGGCTCGAACGTGGGTTACGGACCAGCCACCCAGGGACGCCAGCCAGGCTTGTGGGATATACGCGACAACAGCTTCCGGTTGGTGGAGGGCCTGCCCGACCCGACCATGACCGAGACCAGCGGATCGGTGCTGCTACCCCCCGCGCAGGCGCAGAAGGTGATGATCCTCGGTGGGGGTGGTGTGGGTGAATCGCGCCAGGCCACCGCGCGCACCGCGGTGGTAGACCTGAGCTCGACGCGGCCGACCTACGCACCCGGTCCGAGCCTGGCGCGGCCCACCCGCTACCCGCTCTCGGTGATCCTGCCCGACGACACCGTGCTGGTCACGGGTGGCGCACGGTACTACCGCGGTGAGCGCCAGAGCGATTATCACGAAGCGCGGATCTACCATCCGGACACGAATACCTTCACAGCGGCCGCGGCGCCCTCAGTGGGACGCGACTATCACTCCGAGGCGGTGCTGCTGCCCGACGGGCGCGTGGCTACACTCGGATCCAATCCCCTGTTCTCCGATGCACAGGACACGATCACGGCCCCCTTCGAGCAACGCATCGAGATCTATTCGCCCCCCTACCTATTCCGGGGGCCACGACCGATCGTCGAGGGCGGCCCCCAACGCATCCCGCGCGGCGGCTTGGCGACCTTTGCCACCTCCAATTCGTCCGACATCCAGAAGGTTCGGCTGATCCACCCAAGCGCCGCCACGCACGACACCGACGTGCAGCAGCGCTCGATCGCGCTCTCCTTCATTCGCACGGGGCACGGCGTGCGCGTGGCGATTCCGCCCCAGCCCGGCCTCGTGCCACTGGGCTGGTACATGCTGTTCGTCGACAACCACAGGGGCGTTCCATCGGTGGCGCGCTGGGTGCAGATCGCGTGATCGCCCCGGGCGCCGCTCACGCGATTCGTCGGTCTGCGCGAACGCTCACGGTTGGGGGCGCAATCGTGAGCGTTCTCTGCGCATGTGGCACCAGCGCCTCACAGCGTTCGGTGCAGATGGCACGTGCGCAAAGCCAGGCGGCACGCGCCGATCCCATCGCGGGCCAGCGGTTGTACGTCGAACCCAACAGCCCCGCGGCCCAGGCAGTGAGACAGCTGCAGGCCGCGGGCGACGCGCGCGACGCCCAACTGCTGGAGCGCATAGCCGGCCAGCCCACGGCCACCTGGTTCGCCAACGACTCCCCGTTCGTGCAGTCCCATGTGAGCTCCCTTACCAGCCTGGCGGGCGCGCGCGGGGAGTTGCCCGTGCTTGTGGCCTACGATATCCCCAAGCGGGATTGCGGGAGCGGGTATTCGTCCGGCGGCGCCGCTGGCGCCGCCGACTATTTCGCGTGGATCGGGCGCCTGTCCAGCGGTATCGGCACCCGCCGAGCGGTCGTGATCCTGGAGCCCGATGCCATACCCGGCGCGCTCTCCGGCTGTCTTTCGGCGACCGCCGCGCGCGATCGGTTTGCGCTGTTGAAACAGGCGGTCGCGATCTTTAAGCGTGACCCGGGGGCGGTGGTCTACATCGATGTGGGCAACTCGAACTGGATCGCCTCGCCCGCGCGATTGGTGACACCATTGCACGAGGCGGGGATCGCGATGGCCGATGGCTTCGCGCTGAACGTCGCCAACTTCCAGTCGACCGCGGCCAGCGTGGCCTATGGAGATCGGCTCGCGCACCTGCTTGGGGGGAGGAGCCGAGGGGTACACTTCGTGATCGACACCAGCCGCAACGGCCACGGTCCCGACGTCAACCCAGGCGATGGCCCCAACTGGTGCAATCCGCCCGGCAGGGCCCTGGGGCACGCGCCCACGACCAGCACTGGCCAGCCGCTGGTGGACGCCTATCTGTGGGTAAAGCGCCCCGGGGAGTCCGACGGCAGATGCCGTCCCGGAGCGCCTCCCGCGGGGCAGTTCTGGACGCAGTACGCCCTGGGGCTCGCCGCGGCCCAGTGAGGCCTTTTCATCGACGACGTTGTCATCCAGCCTCGTGTCTGCTCCCTCGTGCTCCCTTGATGCGACCCTTACAGGCGAGGCCGAGCGGCAGGCTAGAGCTGTTCGCGCAGCTCGTCGCAGCTCGTCGCGGCTCAGACCGGCGTCGCGGAGGATGCCGTTCAGCGTCCCGCGCTTGAGTTCGCGGTGCAGCGGCACGACCAGGGAGACGGCCCGATCCTGATGCTTGAGACGAACGTGGCTTCCGCGCTGGCGAGCCACTTCCCAGCCGAGCTTCTGAAGCGCACCGATGAGCTGTGCGCCGGAGACAACCGGCAGACGCTCGCTCACGCTGGAACGGCGAGCCTACGGCGGACGATGCCGGACCCGACCGGGCGTCCTTCTTCGCGCAGACCCTCGACGTAGAGAGCAAGAGCCTCCTGGGCGTTCTCGGTCGCTTCGTCGATGTCCTCGCCCTGCGTGTGCAGACCCGGAAGGTCCGGCGCGTACACGTGGTAGCCGCCCTCGTCCTGGGGCTCGAAGACGAACTCAAACTCGCTCTGCTCCGCCATACGGTCAGGATACCGCCAAGCGCGACGGACGAGACGAGCTCTGGCGCTGACCTCATCCAGTCTCACCGGACTCATCAGGCACCGACGAAAGCCGCCGGACGTTCGTGGCGTATGCCCGCCGCTCACTCATCGCGGCACCGCATCGAAGCGGCTAGCGTAGCTCCGCCGAGCTCTTCCCGAGCAACTGGCGGGCGACGATCAACAGCTGTATCTGTTGGGTGCCCTCGAAGATGTCGAGGATCTTGGCGTCGCGCGCCCACTTCTCGAGCAGCTCGCTCTCCGCGTACCCAGCGCTGCCGCAGAGCTCGACGCAGCCGAGCGTCACCTCCACGCACATGCGGCCCGCCTTGGCCTTCGCCATCGACGCCTGGAGAGAATTTGGCCTGCCGTTGTCCGCCATCCAAGCGGCCTGCAGCGTGAGCAGCCGCGCCGCCTCCCAGTCGGCCTCCATCTCCAGGAAGCGCGCCACGGCAGCGTGCTGGGCATAGGCCGGGGCGGCGTAGTCGATCTCCACGCCCGCATCGGCCAAGCGCGCGCGGGTCTCCTCCAGCGCGGCCCGGGCCACGCCGACCGCCATGCCCGCAACCAGCGGGCGGGTGTTGTCGAACGTCTGCATCGCCCCCCCGAAGCCCTGCTTGACGTCGACCTCGGGACTTCCGAGCAGCGCCTCCTTGGGCACGCGACAGTTCTCCAGGCGGAAGTTCGCCGTGTCCGAGGCGCGGATGCCGAGCTTGTGCTCGAGCCGGTCGAGGATCAGGCCCGGGTTGTCGCGCTCGACGATGAACGACTTGATCGCCGCCCTGCCCTTGGAGCGGTCGAGCGACGCCCACACCACGATCAGATCGGCGCGGTCGCCGGAGGTGACGAAGATCTTCTCGCCGTTGAGCACGTACTCGTCGCCGTCGAGCTCCGCCGTCGTGCGGATAGCGGCGGAATCCGAGCCGGCTTCGGGCTCGGTGATCGCCATCGCCGCCCACTTGCCTCCGTAATGCGCGAGCTGCGTCTCGGTGGCCACCGAGACGATCGCCGAGTTGCCAAGGCCCTGGCGCGGCATCGAGAGCAGCAGCCCCACATCCCCCCAGCACAGCTCGATGATCCCGAGCACGGTCGAGAGGTTCGTGCCGTTGCGGTTGCTCCCGTCGCCGTTCCCGCCTGACTCGCGGCGCACCCCGGCGGCGCCGGCGGCGCCGATGTCGCTGCCGGCGTTCATCCCGTCGATCACCGAGGCGAGCATGTCCAGCTCCTTGGGGTAGGAGTGCTCGGCTGAGTCGTACTTGCGGGATATGGGCCGGAAGACGTTGGCGGCGACCTCGTTGGCCTGGGCTACCAGCGGCTTGAACTTGTTGGGTATCTCAAGATTGATCATCTGTTTCGTTCGCTCTAGACGAGCAGGGCGCCCTCCATGACGCCCGCTGCGCGGAGGTCGCGGTACCAGCGCTCCACGGGGTGCTCCTTGACGTAGCCGTGTCCACCGAGCAATTGCACGCCGTCGGAGCCGATCCGCATCGCCTTTGCAGCGCACAGCCTCCTCGCGAGCGCCGCCTCGCGAGCGAAGTCCTTGCCCTGGTCGGCCCTACTGGCGGCCCTGTAGGTGGCAAGGCGCATCCCGTCGGTCTCGATGCCGATGTCGGCGACGGCGAACGCCACCGCCTGACGGTTGGAGACCGGTTCGCCAAAGGCGATGCGCCCGTTGACATAGGGGACGACGTAGTCGAGCACCGCCTGCGAAGCGCCGACCGCCAGCGCGCACCAGGCGATGCGCGCGCGCTGCACGCACTTGCCGTACGCCGCGCTGTCGCCCTCGGCGAGGATCGCGCTGCTTGGCAGATGGACGCCTTCGAGCAGCAGGCGCCCTGTCGCGGCGGGCCGCAGCCCCATTGCCGGCTCCGCTTGCACCGATAGTCCGGAGGTGCTTGACTCGACCACGAACAGGGCCGGTCCGATGCTCTCCGCGTGGGCGGCCACCACGAACAGCTCACACTCGGAGACCCGCGCCACGAGCGACTTGACGCCGTCGAGCACCCAGTCGCGACCGTCGCGACGGGCGCGGGTATCGAGCTTGAAAGGGTCGAACAGCGGTCTGGGCTCGAGCATCGCCAGCGCTGCGGCGGGCACGTCCTCGCCCGTGAACGAGGGCAGATAGGCGGCCTGCTGCTCGGCGCTCCCCCAACGCCCGATCGCGGTGGCGACGGCGCCGGGGGAGAGCGCGGCGTAGGCGACCCCCATGTCCCCGTGCGCGAGCGCCTCGGCGATCAGCACGCTCGAGACCGAAGCGCGCTCCTGCATGACTCCCCCGAGCTCCTCGGGGACGCCGAGCATGTTCACGCCCAGCTCGTTGGCCTGGGAGAGCAGCTCCGCGGGGGTCGCGCACGCGGTGTCGGCGTCCTGTGCGGCGGGCCGCACCTTCTCGGCGGCGAAGTCCCGCACCGCCTCCTTGAGCATCTGCTGCTCGTCGTCGGGCGTGATGTCGAACAGCGTGCGCGGACGGGCCGCCCTCTGGCGAGCGGGACTCGTCAGCTTTTGCGCCGCCCTGAACGTGCGTGAGGTGGCGGTGGCGGAGCGAAACCCGTTCTTGATCATCGTGTAGAGCGCCCGCTCCACCGGCTTGCGCGCGCCCACCCGGTCGAGCACGCTGGAGCCCGCCATGCGATTGAGGGCGCGCAGGCCGAAGCCCATGCTGCGCTCGGCGACGCCCCTCTTGGAGTCGTTCACTTGGGGTCCCTCCCGTCGTCCAGGGGCCACATGCGGCCTTCCAGGTGGGTGGTGTGGCGCTTGGCGTCCTTTACCGCGAAGTCGATCTGCTCGCCTTGGGCGGCGGAGGCGAACTGCACGCGCGCGGGAAGCAGGATCGGCTTGCGAAAGCGCACCTCCACGCTGAACGCGTCGGGCAGACGGGCTTCGAGCGCCGCCAGACAGTGGGCCTTGGTCCACATGCCGTGCGCTATCGCCCGCGGGAAGCCGAGCGGCTTGGCGGCCAGCGGGTGCATGTGGATCGGGTTGCGATCGCCGGAGACGGCGGCATAGCGCCGACCGAGGTCCCCGCCCAGGCGCCACTCGATGTACGGCGCCGAGGAGACTCCGGTCGAGCCACCCGATGACTCCGGTGGGCTCGCCGCGGAGTCGCCCTCTGT
>JBARJU010000308.1:0-2467 GCA_049800435.1 Solirubrobacteraceae bacterium | reverse complement strand
CGGCACACGGGCGGCGAGATCGTCTCGCCGCCGCGCCGCAGGGGCCCGAGCCGCTCATTGGAGATCGCGGTGCGGAAGTCTCGCTCGCGCTCGATGTGGTTTTGCACTAGCTCGAGCTGAAGCGAGCGCAGAAAGCTGACGGGCTCGCGCAGGATCGCGATTATGCGGGCGGCGGGCTGAGCCCGGGCGATCGCGCGCGCGGCGACGCTCGACATGAGATACGACGGCGAGGCCTCGCCGGCGCGCTGCTCGGGCGTGGCGCGCTCGAACAGCGAGAGGTACTGCTCGAGCGTCCCGGGGATCGTCGGCGGCGCGCCGCGGTCGGGTGCGCCCGGCAGGAAGCGGGCGCGCAGATCCTCGTCGAAGAACCGCGGCTCCTTCAGCTCGGGCATGAAGATCTGGGGGTGGCGCCTGAGCATCTCGTACAGGGCGGTGGTCCCGCACTTGGGGTGACCGACGATGAAGAAGTCGGGAACCCTGCCGCGCGGGCCGGCCCCGGCACGGGCCCCCACGGCAGCCGGCGCGCCCTCCCCCGCGCTCGGAACGCTGGCCTCAACCGAGCCGGTCATAGCCCCACAAGGACACGAGATCGCGGTCGAGGTACTCGCTGACGGCGAGGACCTCGGGCAGGTAGCGGCGACGCAACTCCAACATCAGATCGTGATCGACAGCCGGAGGCGAGGCCAGCACGACACGCGTGCGCACCGCGCCCAACACACCACGACGCACACGACGCGGAGCCAAAGCCATCACGGGGCCCTTCACCAAGCGACCGACCGGCCCGCGCCCAACGGACACAGAATGCACGAGCCGATCCAACCGCTGAGAGCGCACACGGACCGTCGGATTGGCCTCGACCCCGACGACATCGACGCCGTCGTCGTCGACACCCAGGAACCGCAAGACCCGGCGCACCGTCGCCTCGTTCTCACGCCGAAAGTCGTCGTAGAGGAGCACCAATACCCGCTCACGCCCGAACACGCCGTGGTAGCGACGCAGCTGCTCGGCGAAACGCACGCGCTCGGAGTACTGAAGCGCCTCCGGACGGGGCGAGCGCGGCGGTATGTGCCTGCCTTCGCGCCTGGCGCTCTCGAGCGATATCGCCCGGCGCAGGCTTCGCTCGGTCTCGACGTGGTCTTGGAGCAATTGCAGGTGAAGCGAGCGAAGCAGGCTCGCGGGCTCGCGCAGGATCGCGACGATGCGGGCGTCGGGCTGAAGCTCGGCTATGCGCGCGGGCGCGGCCTGTGACATGAGGTAGGCCGAGGAGGCCTCGCCGACGCGCTGGCCCGGCCGGGCCGCCTCGAACAGCGCGAGATACTCCTCAAGCGTGCCGGGGAGCGGCCCGGACCCCGCTCGCTGGAAGCGACGCGACTGGTCGGGCGCCAGGAAGGAGGGCTCCTTCAGCTCGGGCATGTAGATCTGGGGGTGGCGCCTGAGCATCTCGTACAGGGCGGTGGTCCCGCTCTTGGGATGTCCGACGAGGAAGAAGTCGGGAGTCGCGCGGGACGAGCGATCCCGAACTGAAGACGCGGGAACGAACCCCTCCCCCACACTCCCGGCACGGTGTTCAACCGAGCCGGTCATAGCCCCACAGCCTCACGAGGTCGCGGTCGAGGTACTCGCTGACGGCGAGCACCTCGGGCAGGTAACGGCGACGCAACTCCAGCATCAGACCGTGATCGACAGCCGGAGGCGAGGCCAGCACGACACGCCGGCGCACCGCGCCCAACACACCACGACGCACACGACGCGGAGCCAAAGCCATCACCGGCCCCTTCACCAGGCGACCGACCGACCCGCGCCCAACAGACACGGAATGCACGAGCTCGTCCAACCGCTGAGAGCGCACACGAACCGTCGGATTGGCCTCGAGCGCCTCGAAAGCGACACCGTCGTCGACACCCAAGAACCGCAAGACCCGGCGCACCGTCGCCTCGTTCTCACGCCGAAAGTCGTCGTAGAGGAGCACCAGGACCCGCTCGCGCCCGAACACGCCGTGGTAGCGACGCAGCTGCTCGGCGAAACGCACGTACTCCGAATAGCGCAAGGCCTGCGGTCGCAGGCACCGGCTGGGTACGTCCCGTCCGTGCCTCCTGGCGTCCTCCAGCGCGAGCGCCGCGCCCAGATCGCGCTCGGTCTCATAGTGGGACTGAAGGTTTTGGAGGTGCAAGGAGCGCAGCAGAGCGGCCGGCTCGCGCAGGATCGCGACTATGCGGGCGTCGGGCCGCTCGGCGGCGATGCGCTGGGCGGCGGTGGCCGACCACAGGTAGGTCGCCGAGGCCTCCCCCACGCGCTGGTCGGGGCGGGCACCCGCGAACAGCGACAGGTACTCCTCAAGCGTGGAGGGCAGCCACGCGCGGTGCGCCACGCGAGGCAGCTCGCTCGCGAAGAACACCGGCTCCTTCAGCTCGGGCATGTAGATCTGGGGGTGGCGCCTGAGCATCTCGTACAGGGCGGTGGTCCCGCT
>JBARJU010000307.1:0-43470 GCA_049800435.1 Solirubrobacteraceae bacterium | reverse complement strand
CCCCGAGCTCGTGGACCGCTTCGATGCCACGGCACGCCGACGGGGCGCGCTCGACGGCGCTCGTGCCCTTGCGCTGTGGGAGGCCGAGCACTGGCCCCTCGAGCGGATCGAGCGCGTGCGCTCCGCGGCGGCGCAGGGCGCCCACGTTCTCGCCAATGCGCTCTCAAGCGAGTTGCGGTGGCTGTTCCGCGCTCCGCGCGCCGGGGTGGCGGCGGTGCTTGGAGAGGACGAGCTCGACGAGGCGCGGGCGCTCGCGAGCGCTCGACGAGCGCTCGAGGAGTTGCGCGAGCTGGCGCGCTCGGCTCCTGAGCTTGCGCCCACGCCGGCGGACATGGCAGACGTGCTCGAGCGCCTGGAGCTCTCGGGCGGCGAGCGCCCGCGGGCAAGCGTCGTGGCCGTGGTCGATCCGCTGTCGCTCAGAGCCCGCCGTGTGCGAATGGTGTTCGTCTGCGGCTTGCAGGAGGGGGTGTTCCCCGCCCCGGCCGTGCCCCACCCGCTGCTTGGCGAGGAGGATCGGCGCAAGCTCGCGCACGCCTCGGGCCTTGTGCTCCACGGTCAGCCCGACGCGCTCGCGGCCGAGCGCTACCTGCTCTACGCGCTCGCCTCGCGTCCCGAGGAGCGCCTCACACTCAGCTGGCACACGGCGGACGAAGACGGGGCTCCGCTCGCGCCCTCGCTGTTCGTGGATGACGTCTGCGACCTGTTCGTCGACACCCTCAGGCAGCACACCTCGCGTCGCTTCGCCGGCGCGGCCGGCTGGCCCGGGCCGGGGCGCCCGACGGGTGCGATGGCCGTGCGCGAGGCGGCCATCGCGCGCTCGACCGACGATCTACGTCCCCGTCCGATCGCACCGCTTGGCGAGGAGCGCGCGCTTGGCGAACTGCGCGAGCGCGTCCTGTGGTCGGCCTCCTCGCTCGAGACGTGGGCCGCTTGCCCGGTCAAGTGGTTCGTCGAGCGTCTGTTGCGCGCACGCGAGGTCGCACCCGACCCCGAGCCGATCGCACGCGGCGCTCTCGCGCACGCCGCGCTCAGGTGCACGCTGGAGCGGCTGCGCTCACGCACGGGCTCGGCGCGGCTGACGACCGCAAGCGTCGGACTGGCCAAGCGGCTCTTGGGAGAGGCGCTCTCCGAGTTGCAGGAGCGCTACCCACTCTCGGTCGCGCCCGAGCGCATCCCGGGTGCGCGCAGGCGTCTGCGCGTGGACCTCGAGCGCTACCTGGAGTACGCATCCGAGCAGGCGAGTCCGCTCGAGCCCACACACCTGGAGCTCGAGTTCGGCTTCGAGCAAGAGGGCCTGCCGCCGCTCGAGCTCGGCGAGGGCGTCTTCCTGCGCGGGCGTATCGACCGCGTCGACATCGGCGCTGGCGGCGAGGCCGTCGTCTATGACTACAAGGGTCGCTCTGCGCCTCCGGGCACGAGGTGGGAGGCCCAGGGCGCCTTCCAGATCGCGCTCTACATGCGCGCGGTCGAGCACCTGCTCGGGCACACGCCCGTCGGCGGCTTCTACCAGCCGCTCGCGGGTCGGGACATCAGGGCGCGCGGCGTGCTCGACGGCGACAGTGACTTCGAGCTTGACTGCGTGCGCACCGACCGACTGGAGCGCGCCGACTTCAAGGAGTTGCTCGAGCGCTGCTCCGCAGCCGCCTTGCGCGCGGCTGCGCAGGCCCGGTCCGGCGCCCTCAAGCCGCGACCGGACACGTGCGCCTTTCAGGGCGGGTGCGCCTATCCTACGATCTGTCGCTGCGAGCGCTGAGGCCCATGAGCGCTGAGGCCGGCGGTCGGGAAGGGTTGGGCGACTCGAGCGCCCAGCTAAAACTGGGGCTTGCCTACGAGCAGGAGTCACCGCAGGCTGGTGAGCAGGAGCGCTCGCGGGCAGCGGCGTCGGAGCCGGAGGGATCGTCGAGGCAGGATCGCGAGCGGTCGCTGACCGACGAGCAGGAGCGGGCCGTGGCTCGTCGCGAGGGCTCGCTCCTGCTGGCAGCCGGCGCCGGCTCCGGTAAGACCTCGGTGCTTGTCGAGCGCTTCGTGCGCGCGGTGCGCGAGGATGGGATCGCACCGGGACGCATACTCGCGATCACATTCACCGAGCGCGCCGCCGGCGAGTTGCGCGCCCGCGTCAGGTCGCGTCTGCTCGAGCTCGACGATCGTGAGGTGGCCCGTCAAGCGCAGGACGCGTTCGTGAGCACCTTCCACGGCTTTTGCGCACGCTTGTTGCGTACCCACCCCCTGCAAGCGGGTGTCGAGCCGGGCTTTCGGATCTTGGAGGAGGGCTTGGCCGACAGGCTGCGCGCGCTCGCCTTCGCCGATGCGCTGGCCGGCTTTCTCGAGGGAGAGCGCCCCGGTGCGGTAGATCTTGTGGCAGCCTACGGCGCCGATCCCCTGCGCGCGATTGTGCTGGGCGCGTATGTGCAGCTACGCAGTCAGGGGCAGGCTGAGCCGCGGCTGCCGGCCGCACGCGCGCCGTCGAAGGAAGGGAAGGAGGCGGAGGGTGAGAGGGAGGAGAACGGGCAGAGGGATCGCGCGGAGAAGGGGGAGGGCGAGTACCAGGCCGGGGAGGGCGAGAAGCAGGCCGGGGAGGGCGAGAAGCAGGCCGGGGGAGTGGAGCAGAGCGAGGATGAGCACTGGGAGGGCGAGAAGAAGGATGGGGATAAGGGTGACGAGCACGATGCGATTCGCGCGTGCGACTTGATTGGTGAGTTGATCGTGCGCTTCGGCGACGCCTACACAGAGCGCAAGCATGCGCGCGCTTCGCTGGACTTCGACGACCTGGAGCTCGTCGCCCGCGACCTGCTCGAACAGCGCGCGGATGTGCGACAGCTATGGGCCGAGCGCTTTCAGATGCTCATGGTCGACGAGTTTCAGGACTCCAACCGCCGTCAACTTCAGGTCCTGGCGGCGCTCGACCGGGACAACCTGTTCACGGTCGGGGATGAGTTGCAGTCGATCTACGGTTTCCGCCACGCCGAGGTCTCCCTCTTTCGCGAGCGCCACGCCGAACTTCGGGATCGTGGCGCGAGCCTCGCGCTCACGCGCAACTTCCGCAGCCGTCCCGCGATTCTCGCCGCCGTGGAGCGAATCTTCGCGGCTCGTATCGGAGAGCGCTTCGCGCCGCTCCGCGCGACCCGCGCGGGAGAAGACGCCAAAGAGCGCGACGACGGCGGGGCTGAGCATGGGGCGCGAGGCGGGGCGGGGGAGGAGGAGCTACGCGGGGAGGGCTCCGCCAGCGACGCCGTTCCAGAGCCGATCGTCGAGTTGCTGCTCACCGACAGGCGCGGCTGGGACGCCTTTCCCGGCGACGACGCGCTCGAGGGTATGCCGGAGGCAACGCCCTGGCGCCAGGCCGAAGCGCGCCTGCTGGCGGCCCGGGTGGCTCAGTTCGTCGCGAGCGGGCAGGTGCGGCCCGGAGAAATAGTGGTACTGCTGCGCGCGCTCGGCGACCTCCCCGTGTACGAGAGCGCCCTGCGCCAGTGCGGACTGCGCACGCTCGCCGGTGTCGGGGGCTTCTGGAGCCATCAGCAGGTCGGTGACCTCCTTGCTTGGCTGCGCACACTTGCCAACCCCCTGGACGAGCTTGCGCTCTACTCGACGCTCGCCTCTCCGCTCGTGGGACTATCAAGCGACGGACTCGCGTTGCTCGCCGGGGTGGCACGTGAGCGGCATTGCGGGATTTGGCAGGTCATCGAGGACTCCGGCTCGCCGCCGGAAGGCGATGGTGGTGGCTCACGCTCGGGCGAGGACTCCGGCTCGTCGCTGGAAGGCGATGGTGGTGGCTCACGCTCGGCCGATGCGGGCTCAGGCTCCGGTGATGCGAGCTCAGGCTCCGGTGATGACTCCCGTCCGCAACTCGACGACATTTTTTCACCCGCCGATCGCGAGCGGATCGTCAGTTTTCGCTCGCTGTTCGCTGCCGAGCGCGCCTCGGCGCCCCTGCATTCGATCTCCGAGCTCCTCCGGCGCGCGATCGCCGCCACGGGCTACGACGCCCACGTGCTTTCTCTCGGCTGGGGCGAGCGACGACTTGCCAACGTCCACAAGCTCATACGCCTTGCTCGACGCTTCGAGGCCGAGGAGGGGCGCGACCTGCGCGGCTTCCTCGACCATGTCGCCCACATCGAGGCGGCGCTCGGGCGTGAGGCCGACGCCCCCGTCGGGGACGGTGAGGTGGACGCCGTGCGCCTCATGAGCATCCACTCGTCCAAGGGCCTCGAGTTCCCGGTCGTGTGCGTCGCCGACCTCGGACGCGAGCCCAACCTGCGCGTGCCCGACCTGCTCGTCGACGCCGATGCGGGCCGTATGGGATTGCGACTGCTGCGGCTCGACGATCCGGAGCCTGTCGCGTCGCTCAGCTACGACGAGTTGCGCGCGGAGCGAAGGCACGCCCAAGAGCAGGAGGAGGATCGTGTCCTCTACGTCGCCCTCACGCGCGCCCAGGACCGGCTCGTGCTCAGCGGCTCTGTCGCGTTCGAGCGCTGGCCCGCCCTGCGACCGGGCGTGGCGCCGATTGCCTGGCTTGCGCCCGCGCTCGTGCCAGACGCCTGCGCCCTCGCGGCGTCCGAGGCGCCCCCAACGGGCCCCCTCACCGTCGCGTTGGGCAACGGATTGTCGGTGCGCTGCCTCTTTAACGCTCCCGCACACTCTTCCCCCGACGCGCCTGCCCAGAGAGACGAGCAGACCGAGATCGAGGTCACCCGCGCGCACCGCGGCACGCCTGCACGGCGCCTGCCACCGCCGTCCCCGATGCCGCTCGCCGACCCCGACGCCACCGTCAGCTATACATCGCTTTCCGAGCTCGAGCGCTGCGGTTACCGCTACTACCTCGAACGGGTCTTGCGTATGCCCGAGAGTCGCGCTGCCGCACATCCTCACGGGGACACCGGGGTCGAGGCACGCACACGCGGCACGATTGTCCACCTGCTGCTCGAGTCTCTCGACTTTGCGCGTCCCCTCCCGCCGTCCGAGCAGGACGTGGCTGCCGTGGCTCGGCGCATCGGCGCGAGCGTCTCGCCGGGGGAGCGCGAGGAGATAGCCGCGCTGATCGCCGCGGCGCTTGCCTCAGAGCCCGCCGCGCGGCTCGCGCGCGCCCGCCGCGGGCGCACCGAGCATCCGTTTGCTTTCTCGCTATCCGCGGAGCAGCCGCTCGTCACAGGGGTACTCGATCTGATCGTCGAGGAGCCAGACGGCCTCAGCCTGATCGTCGACTACAAGAGCGATCGGCTCCTCGGGGGCGAGGATCTCGAGCAGCTGGTTCGTCGCGACTACGCGATTCAGCGACTGATCTACGCGCTCGCCGCGATCGAGGACGGCGCGCACGAGGTCGAGGTGTCCCACTGGTTCTTGGAGCGGCCCGCCTCTTGGGTGTCGAGTCGGTTCGCTTCACACGAACGATCCCATTTGCGCGAGCAGCTGCTCGCGCGTCTCGCCACCGCACAGGCCAAGGGATTCGCCGTAACACAGGCGCCCCACCGAGGAATCTGCCTCACGTGCCCCGGTCGCGGTGGTTTGTGCTCATGGGGGGAAACCCGCACTATGAGTGAGCGATCGTCCACATTGGAATTTGATCGATAAGGGGGTAGGCTCAACCGATCGCTCGGTTCGATCGAGGATCGTGCGGTGCCCACGAGTTGGAAGAGGGACTTGATGGCGACGGCAATGCACAGAGCAGCGGCTACGGTCAGTCCGATGCCGTCGGCGCTTTCCGACCTCGAGTTGTTCTCGCGCATGCGCGCCAGTGGGGACCCTCTCTCGCGCGACATGTTGATCGAGCGCTACCTCCCGCTAGCGCGCCGGCTCGCGCGCCGCTACGCGCACACCGACGAGCCGATCGAGGATCTCGTCCAGGTCGCCTCGATCGGGCTGCTCAAGGCCGTCGATCGCTTCGACTACTCGCGCGAGGTCATGTTCTCGAGCTATGCCGTGCCGACGATCCTCGGCGAGCTCAAGCGCCACTTTCGCGATCGCACGTGGTCCGTTCGCGTCCCACGTGACCTGCAGGAGTTGGCGCTGCGCGTCGACCAGACCGTCCTTCGAATGTCGCTCGGCCAGCGCCGCGCCCCGTCGGTGGGCGAAATCGCGCGTGTCGTGGAGGCATCCGAGGAGCAGGTTCTGGAGGCTCTGGCGGCGATGGGCGCATATAGGGCGAGCTCGCTCGACGCTCCACGCTCCACACGAGAGGAGGAGACCGAGAGCGTCGTCGAGGCGTTCGGCTCCGAGGATGCCGGTTTCGATAGGGCAGAGGAGCGAGCGACGCTAGAGCCCCTCATGGGCTGCATCTCAGAGCGCGAGCGCACCGTCCTTCGACTGCGCTTCGGCGACGACCTCACCCAGGCCGAGATCGGCGCCCGCATCGGCGTCTCCCAGATGCAGGTCTCGCGCCTGATTCGCCAGGCGCTGGCGCGCCTGCGGGCAGGTATTGACGATAAGGCTTGACAATGTCCGCCATTGGGGTCAACATGTATCTAGATGCCAAGAGCAATGTGGATGGGGACCCTCAGCTTTGGCCTGGTCAGCGTGCCGGTCAAGCTGTACAGCGCCGTTACTCGCCGCACGGTCCACTTCCACCAGATCCACACGCTCGACAGCGCGCGCATTCACCAGAAGCACGTCTGCTCGCTCGACGGCGAAGAGATCCCGCTCGGGGAGATAGTCAAGGGGTATGAGATCGAGCCCGACCGCTACATCCCGGTCGAGCCTTCCGAGCTCCAGGCACTCGAACCGCTGTTCACGCGCACGATTCAGATCGAGGACTTCGTCGAGCTCGACGAAATCGACCCGATCTACTTCGACCGCCCCTACCACTTGGTCCCCGGCCCAGGCGGCGCCCATCCCTACCAGCTGCTCCTCCGCGCGATGCGCGACACCGGCAAGGTTGCCATCGGGCATATCGTCATGCGCTCCAAACAGCGGCTTGTCGCGATCCGCCCGCGCGACAGCGCGCTGCTCATGCTCACCATGAGCTACGGCGAAGAGGTCAACCCAACGATCGGCTTGCGCGAGCTCGAAGGGCTCGACGACGGCATCGACGAGCGGGAGCTCGACGTCGCGCGGCGGCTCGTCGCATCGATCTCCGAGCCCTTCTGCATCGACAAGTACGAAGACACATTCCGCGAGGCCGTACTCGACCTGATCGACCGTAAGGCCGCCGGAGAGCCGCTCCTGCCGGGCTCGTCGCCCGAGCCCCCGCCCGACTCGCCCGACGTCATGAAGGCACTCGAGGCAAGTCTCGAGCAACTCGACGCCGAGCACGGGGTCAACTCGCGCTGAGCACGACGGGCTCGACTCAGGCTGAGCGTGGCGGGCCGGCGCTCGGGTGGGTCTCGCTCCCGGCCGGCGCGGGCTCTCAACTCGCGCTGAGCACGATCGCCACCCGATGGCTTTCGCCCTGCTCGTCGGGCTCGACCCGCACGCGCTCGGCGACCCGCTCGAGCACGTTTCCGACGAGCGGCAGGATCGCGTCTTCGACGAGCCCTGCCGCGTCCTGCTCGCTCAACTCCAGCACGCGCAACTCGGCCTCCTGCTCGTTTGCCCGCACGCTGAACGCCAGACGGCCATCGCTCGCATATGCCGGTGCGTGCGCTTGCAACGCGTCGCACACGATCAGCGCGTCGTCGAAGCGGTCGACCGGCCAGTCCGCGCGCGCCAGCATCATCGACACCACGCGCCACAACACTGGCGCTACCAAGGGCCCGTTCGCGAGGCGCAATCGCGCCACGTTGTGCGTGGCGCGCTCCTGCTCGTTCGCGGTCGGGCCGGTCACCGGTGCCCGTTCATGCCCGGCAGGATATTCATGCTCGGCGCCTCGTTGGCGAGCGCAAACGTCATCCTTACCTCGGTGTGCTCATGCTCGCCGTGTCCCAGCTGCACGGTCTCGGCCAGTGCCGCGATGAGCGACAGCCCGAGGCCGAGCCCGGGGCTGTCTGGGCGCGGCCTGATACCGCTGCCCCAGTCGCGCACGAGCACCGTCAGAGCGTTCCCCTCCATGCCCGCGAGGATCTCCATCGGGCCCTCCTGGTCCTCCGGATAGGCATGCACGACCACGTTTGCGCAGGCCTCGGTCACCGCCAGACGGATGTCCGACAGCTTTGGCTCAGGTATGTCTAAGGCCTCGCCAAGCCCGCCGAGGGCGTATCGAACTATCGCGATGTTCTCAGCCCGCGCTTGCAACGCGAGCTCCATGTCGGGCGTCATTGCCTCTCCTGGCGCTCTGCCGTGGCGATCTTGCCTTCCCGTCTCGCACATAATGATCCCCGCAGACGACTCATTTCACACATCCAACTTGGCTCTTTTGGCGATCGCGATGCTACCCTTTCAGGCTCCGCCTCAGGTGCCGACCCCCCATGCCCTCATGGCGCCGCGACCCTCCTGGGCGCGTCGTCCTAGGGCAGCACTCACATGACTTCGCACACATTGCCATCACAGGCCGTTGGACTCTACGACCCCCGCTACGAGCACGATGCGTGCGGCGTGGGCATGGTCGCGCGCCTTGACAACCTCGCCACCCACGAGGTCATAGCGCGCGCCATCACCGCGCTCGAGAACCTCGAGCACCGCGGGGCCTCGGGTGCCGACCCCTTGACCGGAGACGGTGCGGGGATACTCATGCAGATGCCCGACGAGCTCCTGCGCGCGCTCGCGGGCTTCGACTTGCCCCCGCGCGGGGCCTACGGGGTGTTGATGTGTTTCCTCCCAAACGACGATGAGCACGCGCGCGCGTGCGCGGAAGGCCTGCTCGAGCGCACCGTCGCCGAGGAGGGCCAATACGTGCTCGGCTGGCGCGACGTGCCCGTCTGTCCCGAGCACACCGGCGCCACCGCGGCTGCCTGTCGCCCGGTCATCCGCCAGCTGTTCGTTGGGGCCGGTGAGCCTAGAGGGCCAGTTGGAGAGGGGTCCGAAGGGTCGCATCCTGAAGGGCATCCCCATGGGGCACACCCCCCATCGCGGGGGGCAGGCGGCAGGCAGTCCTCGGGGCTCGACCAGGACGCATTCGAGCGCAAGCTCTATGTGATCCGTCGAGTCTGCGAGCAGTCGGTCGCCGCCTCGGATGACGCGCGCTCAGGCTTCTACGTCACCTCCAGCTCCTCGCGCACCCTCAACTACAAGGGCATGCTCATCTCAAACCAGCTCGCCGCCTTCTATCCCGACCTTCAGGATGAGCGCTGCAAGAGCGCCCTTGCGCTCGTCCACTCTCGCTTCTCCACCAACACGTTTCCGAGTTGGGAGCTTGCCCACCCCTACCGCACGATCTGCCACAACGGCGAGATCAACACCGTCATGGGCAACGTCAACTGGATGCGCGCGCGCGAGTCGGAGCTCTCAAGCGAGTTGTTCGGCGAGGACCTTCACAAGATCCTCCCGGTTGTCACGCAGGGCAACTCCGACTCGGCCACGTTCGACAACGTGCTCGAGTTGCTCATGCTCGCCGGACGCTCGCTTCCCCACGCGGTCATGATGATGATCCCCGAGGCCTATCGCTCGCGCACCGACCTGCCCGATGAGCTCAAGGGCTTCTACGCCTTCCACTCCTGCCTCATGGAGCCCTGGGATGGCCCCGCGTCGGTCGCCTTCACCGACGGGCGCGTCGTCGGCGCCACGCTCGACCGCAACGGCCTGCGACCGGGTCGCTGGGTCCTGACCAAGGACGGCCACGTCATACTCGGCTCGGAGATCGGCCTGCTCGACATCCCCGCCTCGCAGATCGAGCGCCTCGGACGTCTCCAGCCCGGCAAGCTGTTCCTCGTGGACCTCGAGCGGGGCTGCGTCGTCGACGACGGCGAGGTCAAGCGCGGAATCTCGACGCAACGGCCCTACGGCGAGTGGTATGCGCGCAACGCGGTCCGCTTCTCCGAGCTTCCCGTCTCTGAGCAGGTGACGCTCTCCGATCAGCCCCTTCATCGCCGCCAGCGCGCGTTTGGCTACTCCCAGGAGGACTTGCACGTGCTGCTCGAGCCGATGGCTCGCGAGGGCTCCGAGCCGATCGGCTCGATGGGCAACGATCTGTCTCTGGCCGTGCTCTCAGACCAGGCCCCGCCCCTGTTCTCTTACTTCAAGCAGCTCTTCGCACAGGTCACCAACCCGCCGATCGACCCGATCCGCGAGGAAATCGTGATGTCGCTCTCCACGAGCCTCGGCACCGAGCGCAACCTCTTTGACGAGACTCCCGAGCACGCCCACAAGCTCGAGCTCGACCAGCCGATCCTGCTCAACCGCGAGCTCGAGACGCTGCGCCACATCTCCCACGACATCTTCTCCTCACGCACACTCGACATCACCTGGCCCGTCGCTGAGGGCCCCGTCGGGATGGCCTCCGAGCTCTCTCGCGTTTGCGAGCAGGCGCACGAGGCGATCTCAGAGGGCGTCAACATCATCATTCTCTCCGATCGCATGCTCAGCGCCCAGCGCGCGCCGATCCCCTCGCTCCTTGCGGTCTCCTCGGTCCACCATCACCTCGTGCGCGAGGGCACCCGCCTGCGGGCCGGCATCGTGCTCGAGTCCGGCGAGCCGCGCGAGGTCCACCACTTTGCCACTCTCATCGGCTTCGGCGCGAGCGCCATCAACCCGTATGTGATGCTCGAGACCCTCGACCAGCTGGTCGCCGAGGGCCGCATCGTGCGCGCCGATGAGAATGGAGGGCCATCCGCCCCGCCGATACCGCTGAGTACGGTCGAGGCGGCTCAAAACACCGTAAAGGCGATCGGCAAGGGCCTGCTCAAGACGATCTCCAAGATGGGGATCTCGACGATCCAGTCCTATCGCGGCGCGCAGATCTTCGAGGCAGTCGGCCTCGAGCGCGATCTGATCGACCGTCACTTCACCGGCACCGCCTCGCGCATCGGCGGCATCGGACTCGACGTGCTTGCGATCGAGGCCCTGGAGCGCCACGCGCGCGCCGGGTGGGCGGGCCCCGGGTCGGTGTGGCGCCCACTCGATTCGCTTCTGCCTGTCGGCGGGGTCTACGCATGGCGTCGCGACGGCGAGCACCACATGTGGAACCCAGAGACGATCGCACTGGTCCAGCACGCCGTGCGCTCGGCCAACGGCAACGTCACCGCGGCCTTGGAGGGCGATGCCCAAGCCGGCTCGGAGGTGCGCGACAGCCCCGCCTTCCTCAAGTATCGCGAGTACGCGGCATCGGTTAACGAGGACGCTGCTCGCAAGGCCACGCTGCGCGGCTTGCTGCGGATCGGTACTGAGGACCGTGAGCCGGGTGGGCAAGACGGCGGGGCCGGCGCGGAGGCCGGGGGCACGGGCGGTGAGGCCGGTAGTGGGGGTGGTGGAAGGGAAGCTGGGCAGGCCGGGAGGGCGATCCCTCTCAATGAGGTCGAGCCCGCCAAGGAGATCGTGCGCCGCTTCTGCACCGGCGCCATGAGCCTCGGCTCCATCTCCCGCGAGGCGCACGAGACGCTCGCGATCGCCATGAACCGACTCGGCGGTCGCTCGAACACGGGCGAGGGCGGGGAGGACCCGTCGCGCTTCACCCCGGATCCAAACGGCGACCGCCGGCGCTCGGCGATCAAGCAGGTCGCCTCCGGGCGCTTCGGCGTCACGATCCACTACCTCGTCAACGCGGATGAGCTACAGATCAAGATGGCTCAGGGCGCGAAGCCCGGCGAGGGCGGCCAGCTGCCCGGCCACAAGGTCGACGCCTACATCGGCTCGATCCGCCACACCACCCCTGGCGTAGGCCTGATCTCCCCGCCGCCCCACCACGACATCTACTCGATCGAGGATCTCAAGCAGCTGATCTACGACCTGCGTTGCTCCAACCCCGAGGCGCAGGTGTCGGTCAAGCTCGTCTCCGAGGTCGGCGTCGGCACGGTCGCCGCCGGCGTATCCAAGGCCAACGCCGACCGCGTTCTGATCGCCGGTCACGACGGGGGCACCGGGGCCTCGCCGCTCTCCTCGATCCAATCGGCCGGCGTCCCCTGGGAGATCGGCCTGGCCGAGACCCAGCAGACGCTATTGCTAAACAACCTCCGCTCGCGCATCGTCGTGCAAACCGACGGCCAGCTGAAGACCGGCCGCGACGTTGTCATCGCGGCGATGCTCGGCGCGGACGAGATGGGCTTCTCGACCGCACCCCTGATCGCCACCGGCTGCATCATGATGCGCGCCTGCCACCTGAACACGTGTCCCGTCGGCATCGCCACCCAGGACCCCGAGTTGCGCGCACGCTTCAAGGGCCGCCCCGAGCACGTCGTCAACTTCTTTTTCTTCGTGGCCGAGGAAGTCCGTGAGATCCTCGCCTCGCTTGGGCTGCGCACGCTCGATGAGGCGATCGGCCGCGTGGATCTGCTCAGCGCCGAGCATGCGATCGAGCACTGGAAGGCCCGCGGCGTCGACCTCACGCACATCCTCACCCATATCGAACTTGATGAGGATCCCACCCGCCCCGCGCCGCGCCACCGGGTCGAGCCGCCGCCCGCGGTGCTCGAGGATGCACTCGACTGGGAGCTCGTGGAGCGCTCGCGCGGGGTCATCGAGGCCGCGGGGAACGCGGCGGTGTCGAGGGATGGTGTTGTTGAATCGAGCCCCCACCCATCCCCACACGCGCGTGAGGACGGGTCTATGGATGGTGTCGCGGATGGGGCCGCCCCCCCCGCGCGCTTGGGGCGCCCATTTGTCGAGATAAGCCTGCCGATCCGCAACGTCAATCGCTGCGTCGGTGGCATCCTCTCAAGCCACATCGCGCGTGCGCGCGGAGCGGAGGGCCTGCCGCCCGACTCGATCCTCGTGCGCTTCCGTGGCTCCGCCGGGCAGAGCTTCGGCGGCTGGCTCGCGCCCGGCGTCACGTTCGAGCTAGAGGGCGACACGAACGACTACACGGGCAAGGGCCTCTCCGGTGGCGTCGTCTCGGTGCGCCCGCCGCGCGACGTCGGCGAGCACTTCGTGGCCGAGCAGAACGTGATCGTCGGCAACACCGTGCTCTACGGCGCCACCGCCGGCCGCGCTTTCTTCAGGGGGCTTGCCGGGGAGCGCTTCGCCGTTCGCAACTCGGGCGCGTGGGCGGTCGTCGAGGGCGTCGGCGACCACGGTTGCGAGTACATGACGGGCGGGCGCGTCGTCGTGCTCGGTCCCACCGGGCGCAACTTCGCCGCGGGCATGAGCGGCGGCATCGCCTACGTGCTCGACGAGACCGGGGAGTTTCCCGCCCGTTGCAACATGGGCATGGTCGGCTTCGACGAGATCTCGCAGGCCGACGCGATCGAGTTGCGGGCGATCGTCGAGGAGCACGAGCTTCACACCGAGTCCCCCGTCGCACGCGACGTGCTCGCCCGCTTCGAGCGGCTGCTCGCCTCTGGGGCGTTCGTGAAGATCATGCCCGACGACTACAAGCGCGTGCTGCGCGAGCTCTCCGAGCAACAGCCGGTGCAGGTCGCCCACGCCTCCGAGAACGGCGCCATGCGCACCCAGCTGCTTGATGCCGTCGGCGCTCAGGCTGGAGCGCCCGAGCCCGAGGAGGAGCCGGTCTGATGGGCAAGCTCGGAGGCTTTCTACAGATCGAGCGTCACGGGATCGCCTATCGCGACGCTGGCGAGCGTGCGCACGACTACCAGGAGTTCGTCGTCGAGCGCTCCACTCAGGAGTTGCGCGACCAGGGCGCGCGCTGCATGGAATGCGGCGTCCCCTTCTGCCACAACGGTTGTCCTCTGGGCAACCTGATCCCCGACTGGAACGACCTCGTCTATCGCGACCGCTGGCAGGAGGCGATCGCTCAGCTGCACGCCACCAATAACTTCCCCGAGTTCACCGGCCGCCTGTGTCCCGCGCCGTGTGAGGCCGCGTGCGTGCTCGAGATCCGCCAAAACGACTCGGTCACGATCAAGCAGATCGAGCTCTCGATCGTCGACCGCGCCTTCCGTGAAGGCTGGGTCGCCCCCGAGCCGCCCCGACACGAGACGGGTCAGGCGGTCGCGGTCGTGGGCTCAGGACCCGCGGGCATGGCGGCCGCCCAGCAGTTGCGCCGCGCCGGGCACAGCGTGACCCTGTTCGAGCGCGACGAGGCCGCCGGTGGGCTCGTGCGCTTCGGCGTGCCCGACTTCAAGATCGAGAAGAGGGTCGTTGAGCGGCGCGTCGAGCAATTGATCGCCGAGGGCGTCGAGCTGCGCTGCGGCGTGGATGTCGGCACCGACATCACCGTGGCCGAGCTGCGCGAGCGCTTCGCCGCCGTCGTGCTGGCGACCGGCTCGCGCGTCCCGCGCGATCTGCCCGTTCCCGGCCGCGAGCTGGCGGGCGTTCACTTCGCGATGGACTACCTCTACCAGCGCAACCGCTTCGTCGCAGACGAGTATGGCCCGCGACCGACAGCGCCCCAACCACCGCCCGGCGAGCCGATCGGCGCCGCCGGCAAGCACGTGGTCGTGATCGGCGGCGGCGACACCGGCGCCGACTGCGTCGGCAACTCCTTGCGCGAGGGCGCCCTCTCGATCGTGCAGCTGGAGCTCCTGCCCGAGCCGCCCAACCATCGTCCCGACGAGCGCACCCCGTGGCCGGAGTGGCCCCTCAAGTACCGGCTCTCCTACGCGATGGAGGAGGCGCGCACGGCAGGTGTGGGCGAGCAGGACTACTCGGTCACCACCACCCACTTCTCGGGGGACGCCGACGGCAACGTGGCGGCTCTGCACATCGCCCAGGCCGAGCCGGCGCCGCCGTTCGCGCCCGTGCCGGGCTCAGAGCGCGAGCTGTCCGCCCAGCTCGTGCTGCTGGCGATGGGCTTCCTTCACCCCGAGCAGCCTTTGCTCGACCATCTCGGCGTGGAGAAGGACCCACGCGGCAACGTCAAGGCCGTCCGGCCCTACACCACGTCGGTCGAAGGCGTGTTCGCGGCGGGGGACGCGCGCCGCGGGCAGTCCCTGATCGTGTGGGCGATCAACGAGGGGCGCCAGTGCGCGCGGATGGTGGATCGCTATTTGAGCGGCTTGCGCAACGGCTCGCTCAACGGCGCCCTGCCGGAAGATGCGGGCCTCGCCGGTCACGCCGACGCCGACGAAGGGCCCGAGGGCCCGCCGCAGCACGTCGGGCCGGGCGTGCCGGCGGAATAGCCCTCAAGGTCGCCCGGCCGGCAGCCCCTTCTTTCGCAGAGCGCCCACGAACAGGGCGAATTCCTTCTGGATGTCGGTCAGGGCGAGCCGGTGACCGGCGCCGTCGACGGCGCTCGACGGGCCGCCGGTGGCGCTCACCCGCCGTTCCGCACGCGCCCGGTTGCGCCACGTGTCGATGATCGCTCGGAGGTCGTCGTGCGCAGGGATGTCGTGACGCGGTTCGTCCTGTAGCAGCACTCCAAGATCCGGAGCGGCCTGTACGCGGGCGGGCATGTTCGCGAGCGCCTCCTGCGGGTCGGCGGCGAAGCGCAACAGGATCGTCTTTATCAATGAGGTGTGGTCGAACAGTTGATTGGACACCTCCTGCTTGACGCGAGGCCCGATCACGAGCGCCGGAACCCGCACGCCGTAGGTGGGGTATCCCGAGCCATCGTCGATCGGCGGTGGGTTGACGTGGTCGTAGAAGCCTCCATGCTCGTCGTAACAGACGACGAGCAGCGTCTCGTCCCAGTCGGCGGTCTTCGTGAGCGCGTCGTATAGCTCGAGCACGAGCTCCTGCCCGGCGAGGATGTCCGAGGGCGGGTGGTCGTCGTTGGAGAGGGGGTCGAGCGTGTGTAGGTTGACGAAGTTCGGGTCGATCCACGACACGTCTCGCAAGTGTCCGGTCGCCGCGTCATCGAGAAAGCTCGATTGTGAGGTGATCGGGCTCTCGATCAGCTGTGTTATCTCGCCCACGAGCTTGCGATCGAAGAAGGCGAAGTTCTCGCGGCGTAGGTCGAAGCTGCGGTAGAGCTTGTCGGCGCCGCGCAGCGTGGAGGGGTCGTCGGAGTACCAGCGCCACTGCGGGTCGTCGAGCTGGCGTGTGAAGGCTTCGACCTCGAAGATCGGGATGCTGGGCACTTTTCCCGTGACGAGGTCGGCCAGCTCTTCGAGCAGGCCAAAGTGGACTTTGGGGCCGGCCTTGCCGGCCAGCGAGTACAGGCGGTTCGGCCACGTATCGCCTGGGATCGAGCTGTGCCAGGCGTTGCACACGCAGAACTGGCGTGCCAGGAAGTCATACACGGGCACCGACTCGGCGGTGTAGTGGCCCATCGGCAGGTCGCGCCACTGCTCGGGAGGCTGCTTCTGCTCGATGAAGTTCTTGACGAAGCCGCCGGGCTTCTGTTGATGGAATTCGGAGAGCTGCTCGGCCACGCATTCGGGCGAGTGGCAGGGGTCGAGGCTTTCGTCGAACGGTTCGCCGGGCTTGTGGAAGGCTGTTTCGCCGGGGCCGTATGCGTACGGCTTGTATTCGGTCCCGTCCGGCGCGAAGTTGGGGTGGGCGCTCTGAATGCCGTCCACGCCCTCGATCCCGCCCGGCAGGCCCAGGTACCCGAGCATGTGGTCGAACGAGCGGTTCTCCATCATCAGCACCACGATGTGCTTGATGCTGGCCAGGGGACTCGAGGCCGTGTCTGGGCTCATTGCCGATCCTCCTTGGGCTGGTTCGGTCGGATTTCGCGACTGCGGCTGGTGGCGGTCGTGGCGCGCACCTTATCAATGTGCCAGCTGATTGGACGAGTTCCAAATAGGGCACCCGGGCAGACGAGGAAAGGGCCGCGAGTCGGCCCGACCGGCTCTCAGTCAGGCCGCTAGACTGGCCACCGTGGCCAAGCTCTCCGACAACGGACGCGCCGCGTCGAGCAACGGGAACGCCACTTCAGGCGCCCTGCCACGCGCCTGCATCGTCGGCGCCGGCTCCTCCGGCATCGCGGCCGCCAAGGCGCTGCTCGACCGGGGGATTCCCTTCGATTGCATCGAGAAGTCAGACCAGGTCGGGGGCAACTGGGTTTTCGGCAACCGCAACGGGATGTCGGCTGCCTACAGAGACCTGTTCATCAACGTCTCGCGCGAGCGGATGGCCTATGCGGACTATCCGATGCCGAGCTCCTATCCCGACTTCCCCCACCACACGCACATCAAGGAGTACTTCGACAACTACGTCGACCACTTCGGCCTGCGCGAGCACATCTCCTTCGAGACGTCCGTCGAGCACGCGCGCAAGCGTGAGGATGGCGCGTGGGAGATAACGCTCGACACGGGGGAGACGCGCTCGTATGACGCGCTGCTCGTGGCCAACGGCCACCACTGGGACGCGCGCTGGCCCGAACCAGCCTTCCCCGGGGCGGACACGTTCGAGGGCACGCAGCTGCACGCCCACTCCTACGTGGACAACTCGATCTTCGCCGGCAAGGATGTCGTGATCCTCGGGATGGGCAACTCAGCGATGGACATAGCGGTCGAGTCTTCGTATGTGGCCGCCAACACGTACCTGTCGGCGCGCAAAGGCGCGTGGATCATTCCCAAGTACGTGTTCGGCAAGCCGGTCGACCAGCTCCCAAACAACCCGCGCGTACCGTTCGCGATCCGCCAGCGCATGATCCACCAGACGATCAAGACGATGACAGGGCCACCGGAGCGCTACGGGCTTCCGAAGCCCGATCACAAGTTCGGCGAGTCGCACCCGACGGTGTCGGGGCGCATCCTCGACCGCATCGCGCACGGCACGATCGCGCCCAGGCCGAACATCGCCTCGCTCGAGGGCGATCGGGTGCGCTTCACCGACGGCTCCGAGGTGCACGCCGACGTAGTCGTCTACTGCACCGGTTACAAGATCTCCTTCCCGTTCTTCGACGCCGATTTCCTTGCCGCGCCCGACAACCACATCGAGTTGTTCCGACGCGTCTTTCACCCCGACATCTCCGGCCTCTACTTCATCGGGCTGTTGCAGCCGCTTGGCGCGATCATGCCGCTGGCGGAGGCCCAGTCCGCGTGGATCGGCGACCACCTGCGCGGGGAGTACGCCCTGCCCGCTCCGGCTGAGCTGCGCCGCGACATCGCCTCCGACCAGGCCGCGATGCGCAAGCGCTACGTCGCTTCCAAGCGCCACACGATCCAGGTGGACTTCAACGACTACCTGTTCGCGCTCGACGCCGAGCGGCGTGCCGGGGCTGAGCGGGCCCGGGCGCGGGGGTTTGCGCTGCCTGTTCCGGCGCACGCGGCAGTTCCTGTCGCGTAGCGCCCTCAGGCCAGCTCGTCTTATTTGGATTGCTGTTCGTTCGTGGGGCTCTTGAGGGCGATGCGTTCATTCGAGAGGTGTCTGACAGGAAAATAGCCCCCGATTCCCGCAACTTGCGGCATTTTCATCAGCCCGTGCGGGCCCGCAGCGCGGGCACGGGGACTAGCCGCTGAAAGGGTTCTCGACTCGCACGCCAGCGTAATCCTGGCCGTCGTTCAGGTCCTCGGAGAGCACAATGTCGCAGCCGAGTGCGCGTGCCGCCTCGATGATCGCGGCGTCCCAGTAGGAGATGCCGAAGCGCTGCCGGGTGGACATCGCGGAGAGCACCGTGCTGGCTGTCGTCTCCTGGACGGGGAAGCGCCGGAAGGACTCGACTAGCCTGACTGCCTGCTCGTGCGGCAGGCGATCGGATCGGGTCTCGCGGGTCGCCTGCACGTAGAGCTCCTGGAGCACCTGCACAGAGAGCCCGATATCCCTGGCCGCGAGAATCTCGTTGGCTCGCGTCGTCTTGGCTTGCTCGTCGGGGTCGCTCGAGATCGCGTAGAGCAGGATGTCGGTGTCAGCGAACCGCACGTCGGTGCAGCTCTTCACGGTCGAGGCGGTCGCGGGCGCTGAAGCGATCGATCTGCTCTTGAATGCTCTTCTGTTCGGCCTCAAGCCTCGCGAACTCGCCCTCGCGATCGGAGAGCGAGCCCAGATACTCGGCGACGAGGCCGCTCACGGAGCTACCTCGCTCCGCCGCGCGAATCCTCGCGGCGCGATAGACCTCGTCACGGTGCCGGATGAACGGCTTTCGCTCGCTAGCGTTAACCGTGTGACACAGACCTTCTGCCGCCACAACCGCTTCGTCCAGCGCTGCCCGATCTGTCGCGAGACCGTGCCGGGGCAGACGCCTGGTCACGCGGCCAAGCCCAAGCGCCAGACGAGCACACGCTCTGGGGCACAATCCGGCACGCGCACAAGCGGCAGGGTCGGCGCACCCTCTGGGGCGCAAGCGGGGGCTACTTCGCGTGCCGGCGCGAGCACGGCGCGGCCGACCGGCCGCACGTACACCCGTCGCACCCAGGAAGTGCGCGTCCATCGCGAGGCGCGCTCCGAGGATGACGGCTACCGCTGCGAGATGGTCCCCGGCCTTCACTCCTCCGAGGACGCGCGGCGGCTCGTGCGCGAGATCGGCTTCGCCAGCGGGCGCCTCCTGACGCTCACCGCGGCGCCCCCCAGCCTGTACGCGGAGGCGCGCGACCTCGAGGACATCGAGCAGGCCACCTGGATCTGCTTCCTCGCCGCCTACCTCTCGCCCCTGCAAGGCGAGCAGTCGTTCGCCGGCATCCGCGAGGCCCTGCTTTCCAGCTGGGCCTCCGGCACCGTCTCGGACCTCGAGGACGTGCCGCTCGGGCCGCGCTCCTCGCACGACCCGGCGCGCGGCTCAGAGACGCTGATCGCATACCGACGCTTCGCCGAGCACGCCGGCTCGCAGCATGCCGCTTTCACGGGCGAGCCGTCATGGACGCCGCAGCGGCGCTTCGAGCGCGTGTTCGAGCGTCTTGCCCTGCCCGGCTTCGGGCGCATGGGACGCTATGACCTCTTGATTACGCTTGGGCGGCTCGGCTTGTACGAGTTGCGCGCGGATTCATTGCACGTTGGCACGCGCACGTCGATCGCGTCCGACCCCACGCCGCCCGCGGCCAAGCGCGTGTTCGGGATCGGCGATCCCTTGCTCGTCGAGCGCCGTGCCGCCGCGCTTGCCGACGCGCTCTCCACACCGATCGAAGCGCTCGATCTGGCTTTGGCGAACTGGTCCTCCGAGGAGCGCGTCACGCTCGGCTTCCCGGACGACACCGCCGACGGGCACGCGGTCGAGCGGGCTCGGGCGGCGCTTGAAGTCTGATCGGACCCGGCCTTCGATCCGGTTTGCATGCCGTGTGGGGTGCGGTGTGGGGTGCCTGTTGGGGTGCCGTGTGAGTTGATCCGTTTGGGGTGCCCCACGCGCGCGTGGGGCACGGCACATTTGCCGTCCACACCGACGCTTAGAGTTCTGCGTGTCATGTCACACGTACCGCACGACCAGGGAGCCGCCATGCCGCTCTGCTTCATCGAGCCTCACGACGCCATTCGAGTGATCGCGGATTCCGTCGGCCGCGAGGCCCGCCGGCAATTGGTCGGCGAGGTTGTGCGCGCGTGGGTCGACGACCTGCCCGACAAGGAGCTCTCCTTCCACTACGCCCGTGCGATCGCCGGCCTCGACGACGACGACCTGAGCCTGCTCGCCGCCTGGCACGCATCGCTCGAGGTCGGCCAGCCAGTACCCAACACCCAGTTCCTCGTGGGCGTCTTCCCGAGCCTTGGCGAGAACCGCCGCGAGGCCTTGAAGATCGCGGCCGGCTTCAAGGGCGAGGAGGCCTTCCAGGCCGGCATCGCCGAGGACACGGCGCTCGACACGGTGCTGCCCCACCTCTCGCGTGAGCGGGCGATAGAGCTTGCCAGCGAGTGCATACAGCTGTATCAGTGGGACAGGCTCGGCTCTCATAACTAGACTGAAGCTATGACCGATCCCACAGTCACCGCCGACGACGTCATGGACGCCCTGTCCAACGTCATCGACCCCGAGTTGGGATTGGATTTCGTCGAGCTCGGTTTGATCTACGGCGTCGAGGTCTCAGGCGGAGACGTGCAGGTCACGTTCACGCTCACCACACCAGGCTGCCCGATCGGGCCTCAGGTCACCGAGCAGATCGAAGAGTTCGTCGGCGAACTCGAGGGCGTGCACAACGTCGAGTCGGAAATGGTGTTCACGCCTCCGTGGTCGCCCGAGAAGATGTCGGAGGACGCGAAGTTCGCTTTGGGCTACTGACGCCGCTGAGCGGCGCGATACTGCGTCCTCGGACCCTTATGTGCGTTGCACACTGCGGGGGTGGGTGGGTATTTCAATCAATGTCTCGCTTGCCCAGCGACGCCAGTAGCGGCTTTGTCTTTGTCCTTAGTCGTCCTGTTGGCTGTCTTGGCCGCCTGTTTTTCGCGCGCCAGCTCAACTAGCTCAGCCAGCTCCTCGGCGATGCTCTCGCCGATCGACTCGATGTCGGGCAGCGCGTCGAAGTCGCCGAGTAGGCCGAAGTTCATCTCGCCCGCGTAGGACATGATCGCTACCGCGAGCGCGTGGTTCTCGGGCAGGAACGCGACCGGGAAGACGCGCTCCATGCGCCGCCCCAGCACGTACAGCGGGAACTGCGGGCCCGGCACGTTCGTCACGATCAGGTTGAACAGGCGCGTTGAGAAGTTCAAGCGCGAGGCCTGCGCCAATATCGTGGGCGGGGCGAAGTTCTGCGCGCCCGCGATCACCTCGGCGCCGAGCGCCTGCTTTGACTCCTTCAGACCGTCCATCGCGTGCCTCACAAAGCTCAGGCGCCGCGACGGGTCGGCGATGTAGACCGGCAGCGGCCCTCGCATCACGACGATGCGGTTGCCGCCCTCGTGGCGCTCGCCCACGGTTCGCACAGACACCGGCACGAGCGCGCGCATCTCGAGCCCCTCGGTGCGCACTCCGCGGTCGATCAGAAACGAGCGCAGCGCGCCCGTCACAACCGCCAACACCACGTCGTTGACGGTGCCCCCGAGCGCGTTCTTGACGAGCTTGAAGTCCTCGAGTTGCGCCGCGATCCCGACGAAGCGCCGGTGCGGCCCTATCTCCACATTCAGCGGCGTCGCCGGCGCCGGGTTCAGCCCCGCCCATACGATCTCGCCGACGCCCTCGGCGGCCTCGCGTGCGCGCCCGAGCGTGCGCTCGGGGTGAGTGAGCGCGTCGACGGCCCCCCCGACCATCTCGACTCCCGCGCGCACGGCCCCCCGCAGGCCGACCGCGACGAGCTCGGTCGTGTCCGGCTCGGGGCTCGGTTTCCACGGCCTGCCGGAGTGACGCAACGGGGCTGGGTCGGGGGTCACGTCGAACAGCACCGTCGCGAGATCGACGCCCGCGATCCCGTCGATCAGCGAATGGTGGGTCTTTGAGATCAAGGCGAAACGGTCATGTGGAGGATGGGGCGAGCCGGGCCCCTCCATCTTTGGATCAGGGTGGCGCAGCCGGTCGGAGGCCGGCGAGCCGCGCTCATCCATATTGGGATCCAGGCCCTCGATCAGCCACATCTCCCACAACGGCTTTGAGCGGTCGAGCGCCTGGGAGAAGATCCGCGCTGTCAGGTTGCGCAGCTGTTCCCAGCTGCCGGGGCTCGGCAGGGCGGTGTGGCGCACGTGGAACTCGAGGTTGAAGCTCGGATCGTCGACCCACACCGGCCGGCCGCTGTCGAGCGCCGTGTGGGCGAGCTTGTGGCGGTAGCGCGGCACGAGGTGCAGGCGCTTGCGGATCTGCTCCAGAAACTCCTCCATCGTTGGAGGGGGGCCCTCCAAGAGGGTGAGACCGCCGACGTGCATATGGGACGTGGGGCCCTCCTGGTGCAGGAAGGAGGCGTCCACCGCCGTGAGCCTGTCGAGGTGACGCTGTGCCATCAACGAAGGGTACTTCTACAATGGACGCGGTGCCCACCGACATGACCTCAGCGCCGAACACGATCGAAAAGTTGCTGCTCGCCGCTCCGCGCGGATATTGCGCCGGCGTCGATCGCGCGGTGCAGACGGTCGAACGCGCGCTCGACCTGCACGGCCCGCCGGTGTATGTGCGCAAGCAGATCGTCCACAACAGGCACGTCGTCGAGTCGCTCGCCGCGCGCGGCGCCGTGTTCGTGGAGGACGTGAAGGAGATCCCCGAGGGGGCGCTCACCGTCTTCTCCGCGCACGGGGTCTCGCCGAAGGTGCGCAGCGACGCCGAGTCGCGCAAGCTCGACACGATCGACGCGACCTGCCCGCTCGTGACAAAGGTCCACCGCGAGGCGCTCAACTTCGCCCAGGACGGCTACACGATCGTGCTCGTCGGCCACGCAGGCCACGAGGAGGTCGAGGGGACGATGGGGGAGGCGCCGGAGCACATCGTGCTCGTCGAGAACGAGCAGGACGTCGACGAGCTCGTCGTCGCGGACCCCGAGCGGGTCGCCTACGTGACGCAGACGACGCTGTCTGTCGACGAAACGAGCGCGATCCTCAGGCGCCTACAGGAGCGCTTCCCGAAGATCGCCGCGCCGCGCACCGATGACATCTGCTACGCCACCACCAACCGCCAGTCCGCCGTCAAGCAGATGGCCGGCGGGTGCGACCTGATGCTCGTGATCGGCTCGCGCAACTCCTCCAACTCGGTCAGGCTCGTCGAGGTCGCGCACGATTGCGGCACCGAGGCCTACCTGATCGACAACGCCGGGGAGATCCGCGAGGAGTGGCTCACCGGCAAGCGCGTCGTGGGCATCAGCTCGGGTGCCTCCGCCCCCGACGATCTCGTCCATGCGCTGCTCGACTTCTTCCGGGAGCGGGGGGTCAGCGACGTGTCCGAGTTCCACGTCGTGCGCGAGGATGTCCGCTTCATGCTGCCTAAGCCGATCCGCGAGGCCGTAGCCGCAGCATCGTGAGGAAGCCGTTCCGCGGCGATCTGGGCCACCCGCGATGCTCGACGTGCTGGCCGATCCCGGATGATCGGCAGCACGTCTCCGCTGGCCGATCGGGGATCTCTCCGATCCCCGATCGGTTGCGACCCATCTCATCCACGGACCGACTCCCTCACGGTCTCTTTTGACGCGCACGCTAGTCATCTCAGACTTGCACCTCGGCGCCGGCTCCGGCGCTGACGTGCTGCGCAGGGCAGGGCCGCGCCAGGCGTTGATCGAGGCGCTCCAGGATGTCGAGCGGCTTGTGCTGCTCGGCGACGTGCTCGAGTTGCGCCATGGACCGCGTCGCGACGCGCTTGCCGCCGCGCGGCCTTTCTTCGAGGATCTCGGCAAGGCGTTCGCGGGACGCGAGATCGTCGTGGTCCCTGGCAACCACGACCATGCGCTCGTCGAGTCGTGGCTGCGCGACCGCGATGAAAGCCCAAAGCCAGAGCCGCTTGGGCTCGAACAGCGCTTCTCGGTGCAGAACGCCTCCTCGATGCTTGCCACGCTTGCCTCGTGGGCGGCCCCGGCCCGCGTGAGCGCCGCGTTTCCCGGGCTGTGGCTGCGCCCGGACGTGTACGTCATGCACGGCCACTACCTCGACTGCCACCTCACGATCCCCACGATGGAGCGCCTCGGGATCGGGATGACCGCGCGTGCCCTGCGCCGCCCCGCCGACGGGTTCGCGACGGTTGGCGACTACGAGGCCGTGACCGCGCCCGTGTTCGCGTGGGTCGACGCGGTCGCCCGCCAAGCCCCGACTGGGTCGACGCTCAACGGACAGTCCACCGTGCGCGTATGGCGCGCGCTCGCCGGAGACCGGAGCGGCAACGGTCGGACGTGGGGGGACCTGCGCTTGCGCGCGCTCGCGGGCGCCTTCCCGTTCGCGATCGCGGCGCTCAACCGCGCCGGGCTCGGCTCGTTCAACGCCGACATCTCAACCGACGAGTTGCGCCGCGCAGGGCTGCGCGCGATGGGGGAGGTGGCTGTGCGCCTGGGCCTTGGCGATGCGCACGTGATCTTCGGGCACACCCATCGCGCGGGGCCACGTCCAGATGACGATGGCGCGGAGTGGCGTGGACCCGTCGGCGCGCGCTTGCTGAACGCCGGCTGCTGGACCTACGACGGCTACTTCGTCAAGGGCGAGCCGGGCCAGAGCCCGTACTGGCCGGGGGGCGCCGTGCTCGTCGATGACGAAGGTCCACCGTTGCTGCTGCGGGTGCTCGACGATCGCTCCAGCGCGGAGCTCGCCCCCACACGCGCGTGAGGGGCGGCGTGGCTCAGGCCACGCCGGGCGTGAAGCAGGTCGCGAGGCACTCGACGCCGGGGCCGATGTCGAGTTCGAGCGACGCCTCGGTGTGGCGCTCGTGCTCGACGACCGCGTATGCCCCAGGGTGCCCTATCGAGAGGGTCGCGCCGCCGTTTGCCTCGCCACCGTTGGCCGTCACCGTTCCGGCGCCGTCGAGCACGAGCCACACGCCGCCCGCCTCGTAGGCGCCCGACCAGGCACCCTCCTGGTCGGCGGTCTGTGGCAACAGCTCTGCGTCCGGCGCGTCCTCGGGGCGTAGCGGGGCGAGCGGCTCGCGCTGCACGCCGAGCAGCTCCTGGATCGCGAGCTCGGTCTCGGTGTAGCCGCCCTCGCCGTAGTGGTACTCATGCAGGCGCGCCCCTCCGTCGAACAGGTAGCGTGCGGGCCAGCCCCGGTTCTCGTACTCCTTCCACACGTCGAACTCGCCGTCGATCAGGACCGGATACTCGATATCGAGACGCACAACGGCCTCGCGCACGGCCTGCTCGTCGTGCCCGGGCTCAAAGCCGGGGCAGTGCACGCCGATCGCGCGCAACCCATGTTCGGCGTAGCGCTCGTGCCACGCCTTCACATAGGGGAGCGTCCTGATCGAGTTGGGGCGACAGAAATCCCAGAACTCGACCAGCATCGGCTTGCCGCGCTGCAAGATGCTCGCTTGGGCGCCGTTTGTGTTTACCCATGGAAGAGACGTAGGGAACAGCGGCGCAACAATGGTGCTTGTGGGGGCACGCAAAGAACGTGTCCCTATCCAATCGACCCAACCATCTCCAGCTGAATGAGTCGATTCAACTCGACCGCGTACTCCATCGGCAGCTCCTTCGTGACCGGCTCGATGAAGCCGTTGACGATCATGGCCGCGGCCTCGTCCTCGGTGAAGCCGCGCGAGCCCATGTAGAAGAGCTGGTCGTCGCTTATGCGCCCGACCGTCGCCTCGTGGGCGACCGCCACGTTGGGGTTCTGGATCTGGATGTCGGGCCACGTGTCAGAGCGAGATTCGCCGTCCATCATCAGGCCGTCGCACTGCACGCGCGCCTTCGAGCCGGCGCTGTTGTGGCCCATCTTGACGAGACCTCTGTAGCCCATGATGCCGCCGTCCTTGGAGATCGACTTGGCGAGGATATTCGAGGTCGTGTTCGGGGCCAGGTGCACGACCTTGGCGCCGGTGTCCTTGTGCACGCCTTTGCCCGCCACGCCGACGTTGAGGTGGTCGGCGCGCGCGCCCTCGCCCATCAGGAACGAGCCGGGGTAGAGCATCACGTACTTGGCGCCCATCGACCCACCGACCCACTCGACCGTCCCCTCGGCGTCGACCACGGCGCGCTTGGTGTTGAGGTTGTACACGTCCTTACTCCAGTTCTGCACGGTGGTGTAGCGCGCCTTGGCGCCCTCGTGCACGAAGATCTCCACGACGGCGGAGTGCATCGAGTTGACGCTGTACGTCTGCGCGGTGCAGCCCTCGATGTAGTTCACGTCCGAGCCCTCGTCGGCGATTATCAGCGTGTGCTCGAACGTGCCCTCTCCTGCCCCCTCCATCCTGAAATAGGCCTGCAACGGCAGGTCCACCTTGACGCCCTTGGGGACATACAGGAACGAGCCGCCCGACCACACAGCGCCGTGCAGCGCGCTGAACTTGTTGTCCTGCGGCGGCACGCACTTGTTCATGAAGTACTTCTGCACGAGGTCCGGGTACTCGGTGATGGCGGTGTCCATCGAGCAGAACAGGATCCCGAGCTTGCGGTACTCCTCCTTCAATCCCTCGTACACGGGCTCCTGGCGCCACACTCCCACGACGCCGGCGAGGTGCTCGCGCTCGGCCTGCGGAATGCCGAGATCCTCATACGTTTTCTTCATCTCCTCGGGCACGTCGTCCCAGTTGTTGAAGCGCCCGGCGGTGGGGGGGGAGTACAGCACGAGTTCGTCGAGGTTCAACCCGCTGAGGTCGGGGCCCCACGTCGGCACGGGCTTGCGTTCGTAGATCTCGAGCGACTTGACGCGCTTGTCGGCCATCCACTCGGGCTCGCCCTTGACCTTCGACAGCTCGCGCACCACCTCGCGGGAGATGCCATGACGTGCGAGCAGCTGCCCCTGCTCGTCCTCGACGATCGGGCTGGGCTTTGCGATCTTCGTGCGGTCTAGCGTCGCCATAGGGCTCCCTTGGTGAATCCTGTGCTCTGGAGTAGGAATTGTATCGAGACGGTCATGGCGATCCAACGGGCCAGCTGTTATCGCCCGTGACGGCTCCCTTGACCACCTTCAGGCCGAGTAGCGCGCACTTGCGGCGCGTGGCGGACACGGGGATGCCGAGCAGCTCGATCGCCCAGTCGGCGTCCAGCTTGCCGACCTGCTCGATAGGCATTCCCATCAGCTCCTCGGAGGCGATCGACGCTGAGGCTTGGGAGATGGCGCAGCCGTGGCCATGAAAGCGCAGATCCTCGATGCGCCCGTCCTTGACGCGGATGTGCACCCCCAGCTCGTCGCCGCACAGGGGGTTGTGCTCGAGACCCTCCATATCGTGCGGGTCGAGCTCGCCGAAGTTGCGCGGGCGCTTGTAGTGGTCGAGGATGTAATCGCGGTAGAGGTCGTCCATGTGCGTGTGTCTGTCGTGTGCGTGTTTTTTTGGATTTGCGGTTCGTTCTGGTTGGTCTACTGAAGCTCGAATATGCGTCGGCCCGCGAGCAGCGCGTCGATCAAGGCGTCCACGTCCATGCGCTCGTTGTATACGCCCACGCTCGCCCGGGCCGTGGCGGACACTCCGAGTCGGCGCATCAGCGGTTGCGCGCAGTGATGGCCGGCGCGGATGCACACCCCGCCGCGGTTGGCCAGCTCGGCGATGTCGTGCGCGTGCATGCCCTCGATCGTGAACGACACCAGCCCGCCGCGACTCTCGGCCTCCGGGGGGCCGACGAAGCGCAGTCCCGGCACCTCTTGCAGGCGCTCGATCATGTAGCCGGTCAGCTCGCGCTCGTGCGCGCGTACCCGCTCCATCCCAAGGGCCGACAGGTAATCGACGGCCGCGCCGAGCCCGACGGCCTCGGCGATCGGCGGCGTCCCCGCCTCGAACTTGAACGGCAGCTCGTTCCAGGTCGCGCCCTCAAAGCTGACCGAGGCGATCATGTCGCCGCCCGTGAGGAACGGCTCCATCTCTTCGAGGATCTGCTTGCGCCCGTGCAGCACGCCGATGCCCGTCGGCCCGAGCGCCTTGTGGCCCGTCCAGGCGTAGAAGTCGGCGCCCAGCGCCTCGGCGTCCACGGGCATGTGCGGCACGGCCTGCGCTCCGTCTACGAGCGACAGGGCGCCGGCGGCCCGCACGCGCGCGGTCATCTCCGCCACCGGCAGGATCGTGCCGAGCACGTTTGACACGTGCGTGAAGGTGACGAGCTTAACGTCACCGCGCGCGAGCTCGCGGTCGAGCTCGTCGAGCGAGATCTCACCGCGCTCGTCCACCTCCAGGTAGCGCAGCTCCGCGCCTCTTTCGCGGCACAGCTGCTGCCACGGCACGATGTTCGCGTGGTGCTCCATCTGCGTCGTCAGCACCGCGTCGCCGGGGCCCACGTTCGCGCGGCCCCACGCGTACGCGACGAGGTTGATCGCCTCGGTCACGTTCTTCGTGAAGATCGTCGTCTTCGGCTCCCATCCGACGAGCTTCGCAACCTTCGTGCGCGCGCCGTCGTAGGCGGCGTCCGATTCCTGGGCGAGGGCATACACGCCACGGTGCACGTTCGCGTTGCGCTCGCGATAGTAGGCGCTCATCGCGTCGATCACGCTAGCCGGCTTCTGTGAGGTGGCGCCCGAGTCGAGGTAGATCAGCGGCCTGCCGTCGAATTGGCGAGTGAAGATGGGGAAGTCGCCGCGCACATCCAGCGCGAGCTTGGACAGTCCTCCATACCCGGCCGACAGACAAGCCTGGCCGCCACCGCGGCTGTTGGCCGTTGCGGGCTGAGATGTATATATATTTTTTGTGTCAACTACCATAGTGACTACAATATGTAGCTCCGATAGTAGTTCGAGCAAAAACGAACATCACTTCTCCGGGCCGGGCTCTCTACCTGGCGGTCGCATAGGCCTCGATGTCGTCCTTCGCGCGCGCCAGCTTCGTCGCGATCTTCGTGCGCACCATCTCTTCCAGCGGCTCGTCGTCGAGCTGGCCTAGCACCGGCTCGAAGAAGCCCTCCACGAGCAGTCTTACGGCCGAGGGGCGATCGAGGCCGCGGCTCGCCATGTAGAAGATCGACGCCTCGTCGAGCTCACCGACGGTGCCTCCATGCGAGGCCGACACGTCGTCGGCCGACACGAGCACCGATGGGATCGCATCCAGGCGCGCCTTCGGGGAGAGCATCATCGTGTGGATCTGCAGGTAGGTGTGCGTCTTCTGCGCGCCCGGGTCGATCTGGATCAGGCCCTCGAAGCTCGCCCTGCTCGCACCTGTGGCCGCCCCGCGCCAGTGCACGTCCCCGCCTGAGGGGCCGGTCTCGTGCAGGTCCACGGCGAACGTATCCAGGTGCTCGTTTGCCTCGGTGAAGAAGAGGCCGCGGAAGGCCATGTCGCCGCCCGGCTCGCTGACCGCCAACTCGAGATGATGGCGCACGAGATGGCCGCCGAGCAGGGCAGGCAGCCAGTGGCAGTAGGCGTCGCGGCCGACGCCCACGAAGCGCGTGCTTGCGTCGAACACGTCGCCTGAGCCCCAATCCTGGACCTGCGCGAGGCGGCAGCGCGCGCCATCCTGGAGGTACAGCTCGAACGCGCCCGCGTGCAGCGATTGCCTGCCTGTGCCCTCGAGGGTGCCCCCTTCAGGGTGACCCCCGTCGAAGTCCGCGGCCAGGTCGTGCTCGTGCACGCGGAAGTCGCTCGACGCGCCGCCGATCACGAGCGTGCGGCCGTACTGCGCCACGCCTGGGCCGCCGATCGCGTACACGATCTCGAACGGGTCCTCGACGACGAGGCTGTCGGGCACGTACAGGAACGCTCCGCCGGTCCAGAAGGCGGCGTTGGCGGCCTCGAGCTTGTGGCGGTCGATGGTGAGGCGCTTGGAGTACCACTGCTCGAACAACTCTTTGTGCTCGCGTGCGGCCTCATCCAGCGGACACAGGATCACGCCGCGCTCGGCAAGCTTGGGGTCCAGTTCCAGGTGCACGATCGAGTCGTCGAGTTGCACGATCCTCCCGGCGCGTGGGCGCTCGGGGATCGCGCTCGTGATGAAGTCGGGGACGTCGCCCGTTATGTCGGCGGTCCGTCCGTCTCCAGGGTGCTTCCCCGCTGTGAGCAGCCCCTCATCCAGCTCCGCAAAGCTCGTCGTCCAGAAGCCCGATCGGCGCCACACCGGCAACTCGCTGCGCTCGAAGGCCTCAAGCGCCGCCGCGCGCAGCTCCACGAGCGTGCGGCCACGTGCCTGCGCCCCAGAGGGTGTGCCCGTGAGGGTATCGCCCGCGCCGGCACCGGCGAGCGCGTGGTACAGCGACGCCTCGCGGTGGCGTCCCGGCTTGACGGCAACGGTGGCGGCGGAACCGTTTGGGGCGTCCACTTGAGTGCCGTTGGCACCGTTGTCGGCCGTGTCGGCCACCGTGTCAGGCACTCGCCCCGACCTCCTGGCGGATCTGGTCGTAGCCCTCGCGCTCCAGGCGCTCGACCAGCTCCACGCCGCCCTCGAGCACGATGCGACCGTCCATCAGGATGTGCACGAACTGGGGCTTCACGTAGTGAAGGATGCGCTGGTAGTGGGTGATGATCAGCGCGCCCAGTCCCTGCTCGTCGTGCAGTCGCTGCACGCCCTCGGCGACCGTGCGCAGCGCGTCGATGTCAAGGCCGGAGTCGGTCTCGTCGAGGATCGCCACGTCGGGCGAGAGCATCGCCATCTGCAAGATCTCCGCGCGCTTCTTCTCGCCGCCTGAGAAGCCGTCGTTGAGGTGACGCGAGGTGAAGGCCCTGTCGACGTCGAGCAGATCGATCGCGTGCTGGAGCTTGACGCCGAACTCCTTGACTTTGATCGGCTCGTCCTGCTTGGCGTTGATCGCCATGCGCAAGAAGTTGGCGACCGACACGCCCGGGATCGAGACCGGGTACTGGAAGGCGAGGAACAGCCCGGACTTGGCGCGCTCGTGCGGCTCTGCCTCGGTGATGTCCTCGCCCTTGAACACGATCCTGCCCTCGGTCACCTCATAGGAGGGGTGACCGAGCAGGGTGTTGGCGAGCGTCGACTTGCCGGAGCCGTTCGGCCCCATCAGGGCGTGGATCTCTCCCTTGTCGATGGTCAGATCGACGCCCTTCAGGATCTCGCGATCCTCGGTGCGCACGTGCAGGTTGATTATCTCGAGGTCGGCCATGGTTCCTTTGCTCTAAGCGGGGACAGGGACTAAGGGGTAGCGGACAAAGCGGAAGCGGACAAGGCGGGAGAAGCGGGGAGGGGCTCGAGCGAGGCGGCGAGGGAGGCCGTCGGGGCGGGCGAGCGCCGTGTCACGAGCAAGTCGGCGAGGGTCGTCTCTTGGAGCGTGCGCACGATCGAGCTGCGCACGCGCGTCCACAGCAACTTCGTGGGGCAGACGTGGCCTGGATCGGACTCGCGCGAGCACACGATGCTGCCGTCCGGCCCCTGGGAGATGCACTCGATCGGGGCGATCGAGCCCTCGAGCGCCTCGACCACCTCGGCCATCGTGATCGTCTCGGCGGGGCGCGCGAGCATGTAGCCGCCGCGCGAGCCCCTGCGGCTGTCGATCAACCCGGCCTTGCGCAACCGTGCGACCAGGTGCTCCAGGTATGCAAGCGGCATACCGTCGTGCTCGGCGATCTCCGCGAGCGGCACGACCGATTCGGCGCCGTCGGGGCATTCGCCGGCCCGCCGGGCCAGCTCCACCATCACGCGCACGCCGTACTCGGCCTTTGTTGAGAACATCATCGTCTAAATACCTACCTGAGAGCTAGGGTATCAGCCGCTCCGAGATGGCCGTTGTCGTGGAGGCGAGCGGCGGCCTGGCTCGACCCGCACGCGCCGTTGGTGGCACGCCGATCGGGCTCAGCCGGCCAGCAGCAGGCGAATGTCGTGGCTGAGGCCTTCCGGGGTCATCTGTTCGAGCCCGAAGCCGACTCGCTCGAAGCCATTGCGGTCGATCAACAGGACCGTGACCGCCGCTTCGGAGGCGGCCTTGCCGGAGTTCGAGGGAGGGAGGCTGTAGGCATGCCATACGGGTCGCAGTTCCTTCGTGGTCCCCGTCAGGAGCTCGACGCGGCCTGTCAGAGATGTTTGCGCCAACAGGCGCCCCACACGCGCGCGTGAGGCACCCGGTTTTGTGCTTACGAACACCGTCCTCAGGTCGAGCTTTGCGGGTGGGTGGGATTCCAATTCGTCGAGCGCCCCGCGCACCTGCTGGGCCACGAGCACGCAGGTGCGGCAGTCGGGGGATACCCCGACGGGCACAGGGAGGAAGGCGAGCGCCACGACCCGTCCGCGGTAGGAGCTCAGCGAGACCCTGCGTCCCTGCTGGTCTTCGAGCGTGAAGTCACGCGCGCGCACCCCTGCAGGGAAGGCGGCGCCCTCGAAGCCGGCGCCGTGGGACATCGTGTGGTTGGACGAGTCTCGCAGCACAATCGCGAGCACCAGCAGAATCGCGAGCACGGTCGATACGGCGGGGAGCACGACACGGGGTATGGGACGCACCGCAAGCAGGGTAGGGGAGGTCTTCGGTTGTGGGCTCGACAGCGCTACACTTTCTGAAGTCCCATGAATTCCGACCGCGATTCAGGAGTTTCCAGATGAGCACGTCAAGCGCTGACCTGCTGCGCCAGGTAAAGAGCGAAATCGACGAGGTCGACCCCTCGGAGGTCAAGGAGTTGTTGCAAGAGGGCGCCGTGATCGTCGACCTGCGCGAGATCGACGAGCTCTCATCGGGACTGCTCCCCGGCGCCAAGCACGTGCCGCGCAGCTACCTCGAGACGCGGATCGAGGGGATCGTGCCGGACCGCGAAGCTCACGTGATCCTCTACTGTGCCTCGGGCAACCGCTCGGCTTACGGGGCCCGCACACTCGAACAGGACATGGGCTACAAGCACGTCGCGTCGATGACCGGCGGGATCACGCTGTGGAAGGACCGCGGCTATGAGGTCGACGTCCCGCGCACGCTCTCGGCCGAGCAGCGCGAGCGCTACTCGCGCCACCTCTTGATCCCCGAGATCGGCGTGGACGGCCAGCAGAAGCTGCTCGACGCGAAGGTCCTCCTGCTCGGCGCCGGTGGGCTCGGCTCGCCGACCGCGCTCTACCTCGCCGCGGCGGGCGTGGGCACACTTGGGATCGTCGACGACGACGACGTCGATCTTTCGAACCTCCAGCGCCAGGTGATCCACTCAACGCAGCGCATCGGCATTCCCAAGGTGGACTCCGCCGAGGAGACGATCCACGGGCTCAACCCTGACGTGAACGTCGTCAAGTACCCGGTGCGCCTTGACGCGAGCAACATCATGGAGATCATCGAGGGCTACGACGCGATCGTCGACGGCGTCGACAACTTCCCGACGCGCTACCTGCTCAACGACGCGACCGTGCGCCTTCGGATACCAGTCGTGTCCGCCTCGATCCTAGGCTTCGACGGCCAGCTCTCGGTATTCAAGCCGTATGAGGGTCCCTGCTACCGCTGCCTGTTCCGCGAGCCGCCGCCGGCAGAGCTCGCGCCCTCGTGCGGCGCCAATGGCGTGCTCGGGGTGCTACCGGGCACGATGGGGCTGTTGCAGGCAACCGAGGTCGTGAAGCTGATCCTCGGCATCGGCGACCCGGCGATCGGGCGCCTGTTGCTCTACGACGCGCTCGCGGCCACACTCTCAGAGGTCAAGGTCCACCGCGACCCCGACTGCCCGATCTGCTCGCGCCCACCGGATGAGATCTCAGACGACGAGATGGGGGTCTTCCCCGACTATGAGGCATTCTGCGCCGCAGCTGGGTAGCGGTTCGCTGGCCGGCGCCAGGCGGCGTCCTCGTTCGTTCATGTGCCGAAGCACACTTCACTCACTGCGTCCTTCCCTGGCTTGGCCAGCGAACCGCTAACCCGCAAGTCGTCAACACCTGGTAATTATTCCCCGATGGCTACGATCAAGATCCCTCCAGTCCTGCGCGCCTCGGTCGGCGGCGAGCGCGAGGTCTCCGCCTCCGGCGAGAACGTCGGCGAGATCCTGCGCGACCTCGCCGACACGCACCCGGCGACCGCCACCCAGCTCTTCGCCGAGGGCGGCGAGCTCAACCGTTACGTCAACGTCTATTTGAACGACGAGGACGTGCGCGTGCTGGATGGGCTCGACACCGCCGTAGCAGACAGTGACACTGTGGTGATCCTGCCGGCGATGGCCGGAGGGTCATAGACACACCGACCCGAACATCGGTCTACCGCGCCGCCTCGGTGTCGGAAATATCTCTACTCTCTGAACCGATGATCGGAATTTCACGTCCCCCCATGCATCGCGCATGGCCGTCGATCGCCGCGCTCACGGTCATGCTTGCGAGCGCCGGCCCGGCGTTCGGCCTGGCGGATCACAGTGGCTGGCCGCCGATCGGCCATCACCAGGGCCACCCCAACAACGAAAGCGGCACGATGCGCGGGCGAATGGGTGTCCACAACATGCTGCTCGGCGGCGCCGGCAACGACACGATCTGGGCCGGCGACGAAGGCGACGTCATCTGGGGCGACTCGCACGAAGGCGACCAGCCCGAAAGCCAACAAGACTCGTTGCACGGAGGGCCAGGCGAAGACTGGCTATACGCGAGCCACGGCTACAACCACATCTGGACCGGCGCCGGCAACGACCACATCGCGCTCGTCTACGGCCACGGAATCGTCGACTGCGACGGCCCGGGCCGCAAGACGCTCGTGATGCGCTACCTGCCCCAGAACCGGCCGTGGAAGCTGGTGGGCTGCAGCGACAAGGTGATCGTGCGGTATCGAGCCTGAACCCAGTGCTCATGGGGTCTTGAGATGACCATCCTCTCGTTACCTCAAAGCTCTACATCGTGGCTTTTCAGCCACGCAAGATAGCTCTTCACCAGTCTGGGAAGGTGGCCCAGCAGTAGGCGGACCTGCCGGTGTACCTCGTCTGCCTGGATATCCGGCGAGGCGTGCTGTAGATGGTTGCGGGTCCGGTACAGCTCTGTGAAGGTCTCCGCCTGTTGGCGCGTGAAGCCCCCGTCGGCGCGAATTGCGTTGATGATTCCGGGGGCGCCGTGTGTGCCGGCCGTCAGCTTGGTCCCGGTCAGCTTTGCGCCCGCCCTCATGGCCTCCGCCGTGTTGTTGACGAGAGCGAGGTAGCCGCCCGTCACGGTGTACACGCGATTGATGTCGTCAGAGTCGGGGGAGTTGAATGCGTCCGTCCACGCCTTTGCGTCGAAGTCGTCGCCGAACTGGAGCATTGCCTTGCGCAGCGCTCGGCTTTGGGCGGAGAGACGCTCGAGCTTGGCGCTGAGGCGGTTGAGCTCGGCCGTGTCTATCGAGGCAAGTGCGGGAGGCGCTACCTGGTCCCCGGACTCATGGCCTGTCATTGCACTGCTGTCAGCAGCTCGTCGACGGAGATACGAGCGCGTCCGCGTTGGGCTTCGTGTGCTCGATCCGCCTGTCGTTCGATCTCATCTCTGCGCGCTTGCAGCTCTGCCCACACGCCATCCCGGTCAAGTATCACCCGACCCTCGTCGATGGCCCGCAAGAGCAGCAGCGGGGCGGTATCTCGCACTCGGTTGAGGCGGGCCACATCGACTTCGCGTCCCAGGCCGCGCTCCAAGCGTACGGCAAGCTTTACCGCGGTCTCGGGGTGATCCTCGGCGAGAGAAACCAGTAGATCGATGTCGGAGGTGGGCGTGTCCTCGCCTCGTGCGGTGGAGCCGTACAGCGCCACGAGTCTGACGTTGGGCTCCGTGCGCAGCAGCTTTCTCAGCTTCGCCAACAGCGGCCAGTGCGTGATCGCGTAGCGATACTCCTCGTCATCGAGGGCCTGTTGGCGGGGGCTCAAACGCTCGCAGCGGATCGTCCCATCCACCGCCGCGCGGCGCATGGTTCGCCCATCAACGCCTATCTCACGAGCCAAGTCAGCAAGGGCGAGCACATATAGAGGGTAGCGCTTCGTATGACCGCTAGGCGGCTACGCGTGCATCGGCGCTGTCTGCGCTCGCCATCCCCGCCGCCGGCACATGGCTCATCGCGTGCTCGGCAAGCGCTGTGATCGTGAGGCTTGGGTTGACGCCCACGTTCGCGGGGATCGCCGAGCCGTCGCACACGAGCAGGTTCTCGTAGCCGAACACACGCTGATGGGCGTCCACGACGCCGTGCTCCGCGTCCGCGCCGATCACGGCGCCGCCGAGGATGTGGGCGGTGGTGGGGATGTTCAGCATCGCCTCCATCACCGAGCTCTGCGCGACGCCGCCCGTGCGCTTGGCAAACCACTCGGCGGCCTGGTTGGCGACCGGGATGAACGTCGGATTGGGACGCTCTTGGTCCTGTTCGGTGCTCAGCCACAGCGTCCCGAACGGCCCGCGTTTGGGACGCAACGCCATCGCGTTGTCAAGCGTCTGCATCACGAGGATGATGATCGTGCGCCGCGACCAGTTCTTGGGTCGCAGCACCTGTGCGAAGCGCTTGGGGTGGCGCGCGATCTGCCCGAGCAGCTTCAGCGGGCGCGTGATGCGCGTGCCGTCGCCGGTCAGCAGCGTGTACAGGCGGCTCATCGAGTCGCCGTCGGCGCCGTATGTGACGGTCTCGATGTGGGTGTTGGGGTCGGGGTAGATGCTGGAGGTGATCGCCACCCGCTTGATCAGGTTCTCCGGGTAGTCCTCGGGCACGGTCACCGCAAGGATCGCCTCGCTGTTGGTCCTCACCAGCTCGCCGAGTCGCGCCGAGACGCGCGGAAGCGAGCCGCCAAGGCGGCAGCGCTGCAGCAGGGTGTTCGTCCCGAGCGGGCCCGCCGACACCACGACCCCGCGTGCACGGTGCACCTCGCGGTTCTTGCGCACCCATGCGCCCGAGCGCACGCTTTCGACCTCATACCCGTCGCTGCCGTCGCCCGTCCCGAGCGGGCGGATGTCGATCACGGTGCGTTCCGGGCTCACCTTCGCTCCGCGCTTCTCGGCCAGGAAGAGGTAGTTCTTCACAAGCGTGTTCTTCGACCCGTGCGGACAGCCCACCATGCAGCGCCCGCACAACTGGCAGCCGGTGCGGTCGGGTCCCTCGCCGCCGAAGAAGGGGTCGCTCACGGTCTTGCCGCTCTCACCGAAGAACACGCCCACGGGCGTCTTTTTGTAGGTGTCGGCCACCCCCAGCTCCTCGCCGAGCTCGCGCAACAGCTGGTCGGCGGGATCCTCGTGCGGGTTCATCGTCACGCCGAGCATCCGCTGCGCCTCGTCGTAGTGGGGAGCCAGGTCGGCCTCCCAGTCGGCGATCGCCGACCACTGTGTGTCCTCGAAGAACGGTTTCGGAGGGACGTACAGCGTGTTGGCGTAGCCCAGGCTGCCGCCACCCACGCCGCAGCCGCTCACGACGGAGACGTCTTTGAAGGTGGTCAGCCGGAAGATGCCCTTCCAACCGATCTTGGGGCGCCAGAAGTAGCGCTTGTAGTCCCCGGTGGACTTGGGGAACTCGTGGTCGGCGAAGCGCCGTCCGCACTCGAGTACGCCGACCTCATAGCCCTTCTCCGACAGGCGCAGCGCCGAGACGCTCCCGCCGAAGCCCGAGCCGATCACAAGCCAGTCGTAGTCGAAGTCCCCTGCCATCTCCGCTCCTCAGCATATTCGGTTCTTGGCGCTCTAGCCAGACGACGCTATATTCCGTGAAGTAATGGCTGTCGAGCGGGTCCAGAACAAGCCCTGCGGGGGTCGCTATGGCGACATCATCCAGTCGATCGGCAACACGCCGCTTGTAGAGCTTCCGCGGCTGTCGCCCAAGCCGGGCGTGCGCATCTGGGCAAAGCTCGAGTCGCGCAATCCCACCGGCTCGGTCAAGGACCGCGTGGCGCGCGCCCTGATCGAGGACGCCGAGACCCAGGGCGCGATCATGCCCGGCCAGACGATCCTCGAGCCCACCTCCGGCAACACAGGCATCTCGCTCGCCATGATCTGCTCGCGCAAGGGCTACCGCCTGAAGGTGGTCATGCCCGAGAACGTCACCCCCGAGCGTACCCAGCTCTTGAAGATGTACGGCGCGGAGATCGTCTACTCCGAGGGCTCCAAGGGCTCCAACGGAGCCGTCGAGAAGGCGCTCGACATGGCCGAGGCCGACTCCTCCTACTACATGCCCTACCAGTACGGCAACATCGCCAATCCGAACGCTCACTACAACGGCACGGCGCTCGAGATCCTGGAGGAGCTCGATGAGGTCTCCGCCTTCGTCGCGGGCCTCGGCACGGGCGGCACGCTGATGGGCAACGGCCGGCGCCTGAAGGAGACCTTCGGCGACGCGGTCAAGATCGTCGCGGCCGAGCCGATGCAGGGCGAGCCCGTGCAGGGCCTGCGCTCGCTCGACGACGGCTTCATCCCGCCGATCATCGACCTCTCGCTGCTCGACCGCAAGATCTTCGTCACCAACCGCGACGCGATCATCTGGACGCGCAAGCTGCTCGACGAGGAGAGCGTCTTCGCGGGGGTCTCGAGCGGCGCGATCGCGCGTGTGGCGGTGCGCATCGCCGGCGAGCTCGACGAGGGCAACGTCGTGTTCGTCGTCGCCGACGACGGCTGGAAGTACCTGTCGAGCGGCATCTACACGCTGCCGGTCGATGAGATCGAGAACCTTGACGCCACCGTGTGGTGGTGACCCTCCACCTGTCCCAACCCCACCGGCCGTCAGCCCGGTGAATGGGAGCGAGACGTCGATGGACATCTCGCAAGAGCTGCTTGAGCAGATCCTCGCCCACGCACGCGAGCTTCCCGAAGAGGAGTGCTGTGGCGTGGTCGCGGTCGAGCCCGGCGCACCGGCGCACGCGGTGCGCGTGTTTCGTGCCGAGAACGTTCATGCGAGCCCATTGAAGTTCGAGATAGAGCGCAAGGAACTACTGAAGCTCTACAACGCGTGCCAAGAGCTCGGTGGCCTGGGCGCGATCTATCACTCACACGTGCGCAGCGAGCCCTACCCGTCGCAGACCGACATCAATTTCGCGGCCAAGTGGCCGGGCGTGGAGTGGATTATCGTCGGGCTCGCCGACCCACAGAACCCTGAGATCCGCTCATATCTGATTGAGGAAGGCGTCGTCCGTGAGATGGAGATCGGCCAAGTCGCGGTCTGAGGCGCCAAGCCGGGTGCACCTTGTGAAGGTCGCCTATGCGCGCAACCTCGCCGAGGCCGAACTGATCCAAGGCCTGCTGCGCCAAGAGCACATACCGAGCATGCTCAAGCGCAACGGTGGCTTCGACGTGCCCGACTTCCTGGTCGCCGGCGCCCGCGACGTGCTGGTGCCGGTCTCTCAAGCCGACCGCGCCCGCGAACTGTTGGCCTAGACGAGAACGGGCTGGCCGAGCGGCTGGCCGGCTTCGCGCGTGATCGACTCGATCTCTTCGGCCGCGCGCTCGAACTCGCCGTCGGAGAGCACCGGGGTTCCCTCGAACGGCAGTTCGCGCTGGAGCTCGAGCCATGAGCTGCACACGCCGTACTCGTCCCTCACCTTGACGGTCACGGGGCGGGGGATTCTGTAGGTGCGCAGCAGCAGCACGTGCAACGGGTGCCTGCGCTTCCATTCCAATCGCTTCTCGGCGTAGTCGGGCGTCCACACGTAGAACGGCGACAGCGCGTCCACGCAGCGTGGGTCTGAGATCGTGAAGTGTCCCGCCACTTCGGCCCACGCCCGGATGCGCACGCGCTCGGGCTGCTGAATCCCGCCTTCCACGCTGAACGCCTGCACGGGCGGCTCGCCGTCGTTCCACACGCCTTCCTCGAGCGCCCTGCGCAACTCGGGCTGGTGGGATTCGCGCACGAGGTCGTTGCGCTGGTGGTCGAACGTGGGATACAGGAAGAAGCGGTCGTGCTCGAGCTTGAAGTGCTTTTCGGGCTCGCGAATTCCGCCCTTGCGCAGGGTGATCAGCTGCTCGCCTTCGGCGAGGGCGCGGACGGTGACCGCCCATTCCTTGAGAGCAATTGGCATATTAAAAAAAACCTGAATACGAGGGATCGTCTGAAAACCGCGCAACCCCATCCGTGCCGCCCTGAGGGCTCGTGGCACGGGGTGCCGCTGCCCTTAAAGATACGAAATCCGAGCGAGAATCCCAAATCCCCTGCAAATCGAGGGTTTTTTGGGGCGTTTTGCGGCGTTCGGGGTCAAGCGTCAGCTGTTTGAGGGGGCGAGAGTAGGGTTTTTATTGCGTGTCCAGCCGGTTACCGCGCGTTCACAGGCGTCGGCCCGCGAGACCCTCGGCCGCCTCGATCACCGCCGCGTAATCGTCGGCTCCGTGACCACGTCCCATCGTCGCCGACAGCAGGTCGCGGGCGTGCGCGGCCGCCGGGAACGGCACGCCGGCCGCCTGCGCTTCCTCCAAGCACAACCGCACGTCCTTGAGCAGGTGCTCTGTCTTGAACAGCGTCGCGTAATCGTGCTCGCGCATCGGTCCCGCCTTCATCTGCATCTGAGCCGAGGCCCCCGAGCCGCTCTGGGTCACCGCGACGAGCGCGTCCAGGTCCACGCCGGTCGCGTCGGCCACCAGCAGCGCCTCGGCGACCGCCGCCGCGTTGGCGGCGCCGAGGGAGTTGTTGATCAGCTTCAGCATCTCGCCCTGTCCGAGCTCCCCGACGTGCACGATCAACTCGCCCATGCTCTCGAGCAGCGGCTTTGCACGCTCGAAGTCGGTCGGCTCGCCGCCGACCATGATCGTCAGCGTCCCGGCTTCTGCTCGCGGCGAGGAGCCGGTCACCGGTGCGTCCACCATTCTGACGCCACGCTCCTCCAAGCGCGCGGCGATGCGGCGCGTGTCGGTCGGGGCGATCGTCGACATGTCTATGCACAACAGGCCCTCTCGCGCCCCGTCCGCGACACCGTCCTGCCCGCACAGCACCCCCTCGACCTGGGCGCCGTCCACAACCATGCTCACGACGACCTCGCTCGCCGCGGCCACCTCGGCGGGCGTGGTCGCGGCAGTGGCCGCGTGCTCGGATGCCCAGCGCCGCGCCTTGCCCTCCGTGTGGGTCCACACCGTCAACTCATAGCCCGCCTGCGCGACATTGGCGGCCATCCGCGAGCCCATGATCCCGAGGCCGAGAAAGCCGATCCGTTCGCGCTCAGACACGCCGGCGCTCCACGATCGGGCACTTCACGTGGAGCCGGGGGGTCATGTCCGTGCCGTCGACACCATTGGGCTCACGCCGGCCCCGGCAAGTGCCCCTCGCGCTCGTAGGGGGTGCCGTACCCTCCTCCGCCTGGCGTTTCGATGCGAAGTCGCTCACCGCTGTGAAGCGTACCCATCGTCTTCGCGGGCAATCCTCGCGCCTCGCCGTCGCGCCCGATCAGCGTGTCGCGCCCGCGCTCTCCCGGCTCGCCGCCGTCGGCTCCAGGCGGCGCGTGGCGGCGGCGCTCGGCTATCAGCGAGAAGGTCATCTCCTCGAGTGCCTCCATCTCGCGCACCACGCCGTCGCCGCCCCTATACGTGCCGTCTCCGCCCGACCCGCGCCGCAGGGCGTACTCGGTCACGAGCAGCGGCAGATCGCGCTCGAGTGCCTCGATCGGCGTGTTGAGCGTGTTGCTCATCGCCACATGCACTCCGCTGGGACCGTCTGCGTCCGCGCATGCTCCCTGGCCCCCGCCGAGCGTCTCGTAGTAGGTGAAGTCGTCGTTGCCGAGCGTTAGGTTGTTCATCGTCCCCTGCCCGAGAGCTCGGCCGAAGGCGCCGAGCACGAGGTCGGCGACGCGCGATGAGGTCTCCACATTGCCGGCCGCCACCGCGGGGAGCGGGTCGTTACAGCCCTCAGGCGGCTGAGCGTTCAGGAGAGAGCCCGCGGGAACGATCGTCTCGACCGGTCTGTACGCGCCCGCCGATGGCGGAATGTCGGGATCGGTCAGCACCCTCACCGCGAACCAGCACGCCGACTGGGTGACCGCCAGTGGGCAGTTGAGGTTGCCCTCGTGGCGGCCCGCCGAACCGCTGAAGTCGAGCACCAGCCGCTCGCCCGCGACGGTGGCCTTCAAGCGCAGCACGAGATCGCCCTCTTGCGCCTCCAGCACGTCTTCGGCTTCGTGCACCCCGTCCTGGAGCGCCGCGATGCAGGCGCGTGTGCGCCGCTCGGCGTAGTCGAGCACGCTGTCCATCGCAGCTTCAAGGCGCTCTACGCCCACGCGCTCGGCGAGCTCGACCATACGCAGCGCGCCCATACGGTTGGCCGCGAGCTGTGCTCTCAGGTCGGCCCGGCGCTGCTCCGGGTTGCGCATCTGGGCGACCAGCTCCTCGATCGCGGTCTCGTCGAGCACGCGTGGCGCGATCACGACCCCCTCCTCCTCCAGGGTTCGGCTGTCGGCCGGCATCGAGCCAGGCACCCTTCCGCCCACATCGGCATGGTGTGCGCGGCTTGCGGCGAACCCGATCAGCGGGCCCGCCGGCTCGGGTTCGGAGGCGGTGTGGTGGGCTTGCGAATTGGGGTGCCCCACGCGCGCGTGGGGGGCGCCTTTATTCGGACTTGCATACACCGGGGTCACCACAGTGATGTCCGGCAGGTGCGTCCCGCCGGCATACGGGTCGTTCAAGATCCACGACACGCCCGGTCTGTGCTCCTCGCCGAGCACCGCCCTCACGGCAGCCGGCATCGACCCGAGGTGCACGGGGATGTGCTCGGCCTGCATCGCCATCTCGCCGTCCCTGTCGAACAGGGCTGTTGAGGCGTCGCGGCGCTCCTTGATGTTGGCGGAGTGGGCCGAGCGCACGAGCGTGGCGCCCATCTCCTCGCACGCCGCCCTGAGCGCGCCGACGATCACCTGGAGCTCGATCGGGTCGAGCGCGCTCACGCCGACCTCTCCAACACCACGGTTCCATGCTCCTCGACCACTCCGGCCCAGCCGGGCGGCACGAGCAGCGTGGACTCGGGCAGCGCGCATACCGCCGGGCCCCGTACGCGCGCGCCCGCCGGCAGATCCCCGCGCCACAGCTCAGCCTCGGTCCACTTGCCGTCGAACACGACGCGTGTGCCGCCATGCGCCGGCGGCTCGTCGGCAGTGCTGCTCAGGCGCAACTCCGGGCGCGCCCCGACGGCCGACACGCGCAGGTTCACCAACTCCACCTCGGCCCGCTCGTCGCGGAAGCCGTAGCGCTCCTCATGGGCCTCCTCGAAGGCCTCGCATAGTCGCGCTGGATCGGCCATTGCGTGTTCGCTGGCAGCGGCCGCGTTATCCGCTGGAACGTGTCCCTCTCCCAAAACATCCCCGCGATCGATCGTCTCGGCGACCGTGAGCTCGAACGACTGGCCTTTGTAGCGCAGCTCATAGCGCACATCGATGCGCCTCGCCGGCTGCTCGAGCTCCGCTGTCGCCCGCTCGATCAGGCCGCCCAGCTCGTCCGCGACGCGCTCGCGGGTCAGGCTCCCACTCGCGAGCATCACCGTGCTCGACACGTCGCGCCGCGGGGCGGCCCCGGCC